>NZ_ASRY01000105.1 GCF_000520815.1 Paenibacillus maysiensis
GAATGTACCGCGTTCAAGCCGACGATAGAATAGCCAGAAGCCGTTATGCTCCCAGTAGAGGATTTTGAGCTTGTTGCGTTCGCGATTGCAGAACACGAACAGGCACGGCGCGAAGGGATTCAAACCGAAACCTTCTTGCACCAAGGCAGCTAAGCCGTCAATGGACTTGCGCAGATCGGTTGCGCCAGTAGCAAGATAGACATGCGGAACGCTTGGCAGCGTCAGCATGGGGATTCCAAGGCATGGACGATTTTGCAAAGCAAATGAGGATCGAAGTCTGGGTGGAGCTCGATACTTGCTTGTCCGATCCGAACGATGAGGGTCGAAGCGTTGACGATTGCAGCACTGGGCGGATCGGCAACGGTGATCGGCAGCCAGTTCGTTGAATGCGTAGATGATGAAGAGGAATCCTGTTTCAATTTGCGGAGCCAATATTTTAATGATTCTTTCGAGCGGTGATTTGCGGTACACCACGCGGACATGGTGAGACCGCTGGCTTTGTAATCTGCCACACGAATTGTCCATTCGTGGCGACGTTTGTCTCTGTCGGTCATCCGGCAACCTCCTGTTAATGAGTTGCCTTCATTTTCTCATGGATGATTTGGCTGTTAAAGGTGGGCTCGTTTTGACGCTTACGCTTAAAAGGGTACTATGACTCGCAATATTAAATACCGCAGCCGTCTCTCTAATAGACGTTCCATATTTTTTATATGATTAAGTACGTCTATATAAGTTGAACTTAAGATTAGAAAACTATGGTAAGGATTTCGTTGCTACATGTCGAAGTATGTAGTAAATGACTTTAGACAGGCAGGGGAATTCAATGGAACATTCAGCATCATTCCAAGAGATCGAAATCGCGATGAAGCAAGCCAAAAAACGTCGAATGTACGAACGATACCAGACGCTGTATTTGTATCTACAAGGAACAGAAGTAGAGCAAATTGCCCATACCATCAACCGAAGTGCGAAAACCGTAAAAGGTTACATTCAAGCGTATGAAACAGGAGGACTTCCAGGTCTTCAAATGAATCATTCGCCAGGTGCGCCTGTTCGATTAACCCCAGAACAACAAGAAAAGCTGAAACAGACTATCGTGAACTCGGTTCCGCATGATGTAGGCTTTACGGCGCGGCACAATTGGACACTGGAGATCATTGCAGCCTTGATCAAACGAGAATTTGGGGTGACGTATTCGCTTCGTGGCATTTCCAAAATGATGCACCGACAGGGGCTGAGCTACACCAAGCCAACGTACACCTTGGCAGCCGCGGACGAAGAAAAACAAAGAATCTTTACAGAATCCACGTTTCCCGATTTAAAAAAAGATATATGAAGAACGAAATTCAGCACGTGCTATTTGAAGACGAATCCATGATTCGTGATTACCAAGCGATTCAGAAAACGTGGTTCCTCCGCGGCAAGCAACGGATCATTCAAACCACAGGTAAACATCGCGGCGTTAAACTGCTGGCAACCGTCGACTATGGGACAGGCAAGATCGTATGGCAGGAAGATGAGCAGTATACAGCAGAAACCTTTTTGAGCTTTTTGAAAAAAGTCGTAGCCGAATATCCAACAGGCAAAATCGTGATGGTGTTGGATAATGCACGAATCCACCATGCGAAATTGCTGGAACCGTTCCTAACCGAGATGAAGGACCGACTTGAACTGGTTTTTCTGCCTCCCTATAGCCCACAACTCAATGCAGTCGAAGGGTTGTGAAAATGGCTTAAATCGGATGTGATTAACAACGTTTTCTACCACACGGTCACTGAAATTCGCACCAACGTGCAGCAATTCATGGAGGAGATTATGAAAGTGCCTTTGACCATCATCGACCGACTCTGTGTCAGGTTCTAGTCAGCTGTTTCTTTAGTTCAACTTATATAGTTTATCCTGTACAGAATACGATGTATAGCGCTTTTTAAAGACCTCTTCACCATGGTGCTCATATTGTCTAATCCAATTTAATAGGACAGTATGATGGAGTCCTATCGATTTCGCAATCGATTCCATGCTTTCCGATCCATTTTGATAACGCATAACTGCTTGTAATTTTTCGTCCGGACTAAACTTAGCCATAGAAAAACTGCACCTCCAATGTTAGATGTGTCTAACAATTGGGATGCAGTTCAAATGAAGTGGTCCTTCTTGTTTACCCTTTATAGAGACTGAAGCGATGGACCAAAGCCTAGTACAAATAAATCTGTGTGTAAATCTAAATTTACATTGTAGTCTTGTAGTGATAGTGGCTACCTAACAAACCTGTTTAAGACTACTTGATGGGAAGAGAGCGTTAAAACTAACGTATAGTTCTATTTTTATTGAAAGCCGATTAAAGATGTCTGGTAAATCATGATCAGTAATACCCACACCAATCAGGTTGATAGTAACCAACAGCTTTTTCAACAGCGCTAACCCAATCCGCAATCTCCTGCAATTTAGATTGTAGTTCTTCAACGGACATTTCTGATTCATCTGCTAAATTCCAAAGTACACTAAGCGCATACTTTATTCCGTCTTTAGGGTATTGGATGGAATCATGATCGAGGTTCATTAGTAAGGGACCCGTCCCGTCTTTGTCCGAAACTCCATTAATTGATAAATGTTGTACGTGCCATCCGTTAATTCTTCTTTGTACTAAATACGTATCCTCATTGCCCCATCGTCTACTGTAAACCCTAAATGCTAACTGCTTATTTAAATTTTTATCTCCTTTGAAGGAATTAGCTGGTTTTAATTCTCCATTTAGAACTCTATATAGGTCCTCTAAGGCATGATAATGATCATAGTATTGCAGTATATCATCTTCAGGAAGGATGTGTGAATTGATCATCATTTGTTCTTCATACTCAGGTAGACTAAGCCAATGTAATGATTCTAATGCCGCATAGTTTTTCTTAAAAAAGGTTTCATATATACTGCTACCTTCAAAAATATTACCGAGATATTCCTTTGAAAATATCTTGAAGCTTTCTAGGTAATCACTAATCAACTGTTCGGAATTTAGCTCCTTCTTCAGATTGATATGTTTGTCCGACATACTTTTAATCTTTTCTTTTACTTCTTTTCTAAGAGTATATTTATCTCCTTTTTTCTCAAAGAAGTACTTTAAGGAGTTTGCCAAATCTGATTGTCTGAAATAAAACAAATTAACTATCTGGTCTTCTGTAAATTTATCATTTAATTGATATTGTTTAGCAACATACTGTCTTACCATTATCATTTGTAAATTTCTTTGTCTTGCTTTAATTCTAGTCACTTCGTTTGACATAAAATTCTACCTACCCTTCATATTTTTCAATAATATATTGAACAAATCCAGCAAAGTCAGGGTAAACTGTCATTGCGTTAATATTTATACTCTCTAATTGTTGTTTAATTTTCTTTTTTTGGTCTTTCGGAATA
The DNA here is from genome assembly GCF_000520815.1 of Paenibacillus maysiensis. Classification (GTDB taxonomy): domain Bacteria; phylum Bacillota; class Bacilli; order Paenibacillales; family Paenibacillaceae; genus Paenibacillus; species Paenibacillus maysiensis. Next base: position 3,412 of record NZ_ASRY01000105.1, read on the forward strand.
ACAAACTCAATAGAGTAATTGTCTAAATCATTATCGTAACTAATCTCACTCAGTGTCCAATATTTATTATCGGTTAACTCACCAAAATGGCGTTTCCCTTCTTTCTCTATATCAGATATTTTACTTGAGTGTGAGGGATACTTTGTTAGAATTGTTTTCAATTTTGTTTGTATTTCTTTTAAATCGTTCACTGAAATTTCTCTTAAATCTCGTAGATCTATTATTTCTTTTTTGAATAGACTAGTAGACTTAAGTATTTCATCTTTAATAGGGTCAATGTAGTTACTTTTTATATCGATCTGTATTGAGAATAGCCCCTTTTGAGCCTTTAAACGTTCATTTTCAATAGTGCTTTCAATGAAAATAACTTCGGATTGAGCACCTCTGCCTATGGATGCTAGAAACTTAACTGAATCAGTATTTAATTGAGTTCTATTGAAATCTTCTTTTAAATAATTTGATAATATCTCATATTGTTTATCATAAAATTGGTAGATAAGCTTTGGCCTGTAAGCAAAAACTTTACCGTCATTTTTTTCATCAGAACAAGCAAAAAAAAGTGAAATTAAAGGGTTTCTACTCCAATCAAGCAACCTTGTAGGAATACCGTAATGTTGCATGTGAATCAGATTATCCAAGAAAGTACTTCGTGTTAAATCCTCGAACCTGTTTTTTCGAATTTCTCTGTATATCTCATATTCCTTATGATCATTATAATTATTTCTAAAAATACTCGCCTGTAAATTCCACGCAATATCTTTTTGTCCCCTAAAAACAAAATCAGAAGTTTCATTTATGGTATCAATTATTTTTATGTAATCAATTAAATTTTCAACCTTAAGCGTGCAAAAAAGTTTGAAACGCAAGTCCACTGGTGTATATAAGTTTTCTCTATATTCTATATCACTCAGATCAAAATTTTCATTCTCAGAGCGATATAAAATCTCTTTTACTAGTCTTCCCGATTTATTACTCACGTACACAACTGTTACCTTGGTACCGTCAGTGTTAATGTACCAAATCAATGCCTCATTAGTTTCCAACAAAAGATCTTTTATTTTACGTTCATTTCTAGGGACGTTCTTAGAAAAATAAACAAATTTATTCATGGCCATTTCCCCTTTATGTGAAAACAATGTTACATCATATTCTATCATTAGTTTGTAGTCCCATGTATATATATTGTAGTTGAGTTCTTAAGACTTCATATTTGATCGCTAATTCAGTCATTGAACTATACCAGCTAATAGCATGTCAAGATTACCAGTAA
>NZ_ASRY01000106.1 GCF_000520815.1 Paenibacillus maysiensis
CGGGCCGAGCCTGGCGGTCGACACGATGTGCTCTTCGTCCTTGACCGCGATTCATCTGGCTTGCCAGAGCTTGCTGCATGGCGGGTGCGAGGTGGCGATTGCCGGCGGCGTCAACGTGTCGGTGCACCCGAACAAGTACCTGCTGCTCGGGCAGAACAACTTCGCGTCGAGCAAAGGGCGCTGCGAGAGCTTTGGCGAAGGCGGCGACGGATATGTGCCGGGCGAAGGCGTGGGCGCTGTGCTGCTCAAGCCGCTGGCCAAAGCGCTGGAAGACGGAGACCAGATCTACGGCGTGCTGAAAGCGACCGCCATCAACCACGGCGGCAAGACCAACGGCTATACGGTCCCGAACCCGAACGCGCAGGCGAGCGTGGTCGGCCGCGCCTTTAAAGAGGCCGGCATCGATCCGGGCACGCTCTCCTATGTGGAAGCGCACGGCACCGGAACGTCGCTGGGCGACCCGATTGAGATCGTCGGTCTCACCAAGGTCTTCCAAGAATCGCGTGTCGGCGGGCAGAAGTGCGCGATCGGTTCGGTCAAATCGAACATCGGGCACTCGGAGAGCGCCGCGGGCATCGCCGGTCTGACGAAGGTGCTGTTGCAAATGAAACATCGTCAGCTCGTGCCTTCTCTGCATTCAGCCGTGCTCAACCCGCACATCGACTTTGACCGCACGCCGTTCGTCGTCCAGCAGGAGCTGGCGGAATGGAAGCGGCCGGTGATCGACGGGCGGGAAGTGCCGAGGAGAGCAACTGTAAGCAGCTTTGGCGCGGGTGGTTCCAATGCCTGCCTCTTGCTGGAGGAATACGTTCCCGAAGCGGAGGTTCGCGTGCAGCGGAAGGTCACCGCAGAGAACCCGGCGGTCGTTGTGCTGTCGGCCCAAGAAGAGCCGCGCCTGATCGAGCAGGCAAGGCATCTCCTGACCGTTTTGCAAGAGGAAGCGTTCACCGAAGCCGACCTCGTCGATCTCGTCTACACCTTGCAGGTCGGACGAGAAGCGATGGAGGAGCGGTTGGGCCTGACGGCTTCGAGCGTCGGGGAGTTGGTGGAAAAGCTGGCGGGCTTCCTGAATGGGGAGGACGGCATCGACGGCTTGTACCGTGGTCAGCTCAAAGGCAACAAAGAGACCCTGTCCTTGTTTGCGGCCGATGAAGACTTGCAGGCGGCGATCGAGGCGTGGGTGAGCAAGCGCAAATATGCGAAGTTGCTCGACCTGTGGGTCAAAGGATTGGTGTTTGACTGGAGCCGGCTCTACGAAGGAAACAGACCGCGACGCATCTCCCTGCCGACCTACCCGTTCGCCAAGCAGCGCTGCTGGGTGGAGCCACTGATGGAGAATCCGGGAGTGGCTTCCTTTGCACCGCAGACTTCAAGCTCAGAAGCGAACCTTCTGCACGATGAGCAAGGCGAGGTTGTGAGTCTGGTTCCTATCTGGGATGCGGTTCCCTTGGAGCGAGGCCACTTGCACCCATCCCCGCTCGATCAGATCGCCATCGTAGGTGGCACGCCGGAGCAGCAGCAAGCGATACGGCAGTATCTGCCGAACGCGCGCGAACTTGACATCAAGCCGGGAGAGAGCGTGGAGGCCATCGCCAGCAAGCTGCAGGCGCGCGGTGCGCTCGATCACATTTTCTGGATCGCGCCCGACCATTCTTCTGACGGGCTGGAGCTGGAGGCGGTGATCGCCGGGCAGCACGAAGGGGTTCTGCTCGCCTTCCGCCTGATCAAAGCGGTGCTCGATCTCGGGTACGGAGCTCGAAGCCTTGGCTGGACGGTGCTGACGACGCAGACGCAGGCTCTGCACCGCGAAGAGGCGGTCAACCCGGTTCACGCCGGCTTGCATGGCCTGATCGGTTCGATGGCCAAGGAGTATCCGAACTGGAACATTCGCCTGGTCGATCTGGACGCAGAGGAGGCATGGCCGCTGCCCGACCTGTTCACGATCCCGGCAGACCCGCAAGGGGATGCATGGGTCTATCGAGGACGGCAATGGCATCGCCAGCAACTGGCGGAGCTGAGTTGCCCACAGCCGGATCAGACGATCTACAAGCCGGGCGGCGTATACGTGGTGATCGGCGGGGCCGGCGGCATCGGCGAAGTCTGGAGCGAGTACATGATCCGTACTTACGCGGCGCAGATCGTCTGGATCGGCCGCCGTTCGCAGGATGCCGCGATTGAAGCCAAGCGGATCGCCCTGTCCAAGCTGGGGCCTGCACCGCACTACATCGCGGCGGATGCGACGGATCGACAGTCGCTGGAGCGCGCCTATGAGGAGATCAAGGCTCGCTACGGACAGGTCGACGGGATCGTACACTCCGCGATCGTGCTGGCGGACAGCAGCCTGGCCAACATGGAGGAGGAGCAGTTCCGCGCCTCGCTCGCAGCCAAGGTGGATGTCAGCGTCCGCATGGCGCAGGTGTTTGGCGAAGAACTGCTCGACTTCGTGATGATCTTCTCCTCGGTGAACGCGTTTCTCAAAGCGGCAGGCCAGAGCAACTATGTGGCCGGCTGCACCTTTACCGACGCGTTTGCGCACCGGCTCGCACAGGAATGGCCTTGTGCCGTGAAAGTGATGAACTGGGGCTACTGGGGCTCGGTCGGGGTCGTCGCATCTCCGGCCTATCAGGAACGCATGACCCAGGCGGGGATCGGCTCGATCGAGCCGCCTGAGGGCATGCAGGCGCTGGAGGCGCTGCTGGCAGGTCCGATGGGTCAGATGGCACTGATGAAGATTTTGAACTAGATGAAAAGCGCTCCTCTTCCTGTCCGGGAAGGGGGGCTTTTTTTTATGCAAAAGATAGGAAAGCAAATCACCTGACTTGAGGGGGCAAGATCATGAACCGGTATCTAGGGACAAGAGCAGGAGACATCATCACCGTCTATCCGCAGAAGCATCCCTCCATTGTGAAACAGATCCGCAAGGAGTTCGTGTCTGATGACGCCACCCTCCTTCGCGTCTGGGCGGAAGGCAGCCGTGATCGCGAGGAACTGGATGAACTCCTCTGTCGTCTGCTCGGGGCGCACCTGCGCGAACTGGGACTGCATTCGGCCAAGAACCCGGCTCGCGGGTTGGCTGACTTATATAACAAGTGGTACGAAGAAAGCCTCGCTCTCTTGACCCGTTATGCGCATCTCAGCTTCGACGCATCGTCGGAAACGCTCTGGCAGGAGTGGGAGGCGAGAAAGTCTCGCTGGCTGGAAAAAGCGGAACTCAAGGCGCAGGTCGTGCTGGTCGAGACGACGATGCGCGCACTGCCGGACATTCTGACGGGCAAGCGGGCGGCGACGGACATCCTGTTCCCTGATGCCTCGATGAAGCTGGTGGAAGGCGTGTATAAAAACAACGCGATCTCCGACGGCTTTAACGAAGTGCTGGCCGACACGGTGGTCCTCTACCTGCAGGAGGGTTTGAAAAACGAACCGGCGGCGCGCATCCGCATCTTGGAGATCGGAGCCGGAACCGGCGGGACGAGCGCGATGGTGTTTGACAAGCTACAACCTTATCAGCAGCACGTCGAAGAATATTGCTACACGGACATCTCCAAGGCGTTTTTGCTCCATGCCGAACGGGAGTATGCTCCGAAGGCTCCGTATCTGACCTATCGAGTGTTCAATGTGGAGGAGCCGATCGCCGGGCAGGGACTGGACGCGGGGGCGTATGACCTCGTGTTGGCGACCAACTGCCTACATGCCACCAAGAACATTCGCCAGACCTTGCGCAATGCCAAGGCTGTTTTAGCAAAAAACGGCCTGCTGCTGCTCAACGAGATGAGCAGCAATTCGGTGTTCACGCACCTGACCTTTGGCCTGCTCGATGGATGGTGGCGGTATGAGGATGCGGAGCTGCGCATGCCGGGTTGCCCGGGCTTGTCTCCGGAGGCCTGGTCCTCGGTGCTGAAAGCGGAAGGATTCCGCGCGGTCGATCATCCGGCGCAAAAGGCGCACGATCTCGGCCAGCAGATCATCGTGGCGGAAAGCGACGGGGTGGTGCGACAGAAACAGGGGCAAGGGCCGACGGTGGCCTCTACCGCAGCGAAGTCGCCGAAAACGGAGACCCTCGTTGTGTCGAGAGAAGCGGGCGAGGCTCCGGCCTCCGAGGTGACGGAAGCGCTGATCGAGGAGCGGGTGAAGGAGGCGATCAAGGACCAGCTCGTCTCTTCGTTAAAAGTGGATCGGGATCGGATTGATTCCGATAAGTCGTTTGCCGATTACGGTCTGGATTCGATCACGGGTGTTCATCTGGTGCAGGCGCTGAACGACAAGCTGCCGGTCGGGTTGAAGACGACGAACTTGTTCGATTACAGCTCGGTCAACCAACTCGCTTCCTACATGCTCCGGCAATACAAAGAAGCGCTTGCCACAGCGTTCGCTCCCGCCAAGCCTCAAACATCGGCGACGACCTCAGCGACTGCAATCGCAAATGACCCTGCAATTGCAAATACAATTGCATCGGCAGCAACATTGGTGCAAACGGCAAGAGCTCAAGCTGACGTTCAGCAAGGCGCTCGCGAAAGTGCTCGAGAAGGCGGTCGAGTTGACGGTCGAGACGATGCGGGGAAAAAGATCTCCGAACAAGGCGGAGATCTTAATGCGATTGCGATCGTCGGCATGAGCGGGCGTTTTCCGAAGTCGGGGGACTTGGGCGAGCTGTGGGAGCATCTGGCGAACGGAGACGATCTCGTTGGCCCGGTGACGCGATGGGATCTTCGCTCTTATCATGCGGAGGGAGCACGCTTTTGCAACGAAGGCGGCTTCCTCGATGACATCGACCGCTTCGATCCGCTGTTCTTCCACATCTCGGGCGTTGAAGCGACGTACATGGACCCACAGCAGCGCATTTTCCTCGAAGAGTCTTGGAAAGCGCTCGAAGTGGCCGGTTATGCCGGCGACGCGGTCAAAGGAGCCTCCTGCGGGGTGTATGTCGGGATCAACGGAGGCGACTACCAGCAGTCGATGGTTGAACAGGCACCGGCACAAGCGATGTGGGGCAACGCCGCCTCTGTGATTCCGGCGCGCATCTCGTATTTCCTAGACCTTCAAGGCCCGGCGGTCGCGGTCGACACGGCTTGTTCGAGTTCGCTCGTCTCCATCCACTTGGCTTGCCAAGGGTTGTGGTCGGGGGAGACGGACATGGCGCTGGCCGGCGGCGTTTTCATCCAGAGCACGCCTCGTTTCCACTTGACGGCAGAGCGTGCGAGCATGCTCTCGGCGACGGGGCGCTGTCACACGTTCGATGACCAGGCGAACGGATTCGTGCCGGGAGAAGGCGTGGGGGTCGTCGTCCTCAAACGACTGAAAGACGCGCTCGCCGACCGAGATCATATCTATGGCGTGATTCGAGGCTCAGCGCTCAACCAGGACGGCACGACGAACGGAATCACCGCTCCCAGCGCCAATTCGCAAGAGCGTCTGGAGCGCAAAGTCTATGAGACGCATGGGATCAACCCGGAGCAGATTCAACTGGTCGAAGCGCACGGCACCGGAACGAAGCTCGGCGATCCGATCGAGTTCGACGCCTTGACCCGCGCCTTCCGCGCCTACACGGATCGCAAGGAATACTGCGCGATCGGTTCGATCAAAACGAACATCGGACACGCAGCTGCGGCGGCCGGGGTCGCCGGGGTGCTCAAAATCCTGCTCGCGCTGGAACACAAGCAACTGCCGCCCTCGCTTCATTTTGATGCGTGGAATGCAAACATCGAGCATCAAGGCAGCCCGTTCTATGTGAACACCAAGCTGCGGGACTGGAGCATCGAGCCGGGGAGCAAGCGCCGCGCGGCGATCAGCGCCTTCGGGTTCAGCGGCACCAACGCGCATATGGTGATCGAGGAAGCGCCGCAGACCGTTCGGACGCCGATTGACAGAGCTGGGCATCTGATCGTGCTGTCCGCTCGCACCGCCGAACAGCTTCGCAAGCAGGTGCAGAATCTGATCGCCTTCTGCGAGCAGGAACCGAATGCGGACTGCGGCAACATCAGCTACATCTTGCTCGTCGGGCGCAGGCATCTGCCTCACCGCTTGGCCTGCGTGGTGCGCGATGTGCCGGAACTGGTCAAGTCGCTGCAAAAATGGCTGGAGACGGGAAAAGTCGCCGGTGTGCATCACGGCGAATTGCTTGAGAACGAACTTCGGGAACAGCCGTCGCTCAAACGCTACGGCAACCAGTTCATCGAAAACTGTCGCCATGCTGCCCAAGGGGCAGACCTGCTCGAACAGCTCGCGGCCGTGGCCGATCTGTATGCACAAGGCTATGCGCTGGAGTATGGACGCCTGTTTGAAGGGCTGCCCTATGCGCGCATCCCGCTGCCGACATATCCGTTTGCCAAGGAGCGGTATTGGAAGCCGGAGGGTTCGGCGCAGTCTGTCGCGAAGGCGGGCGACACAAACTCCCGCGCGCTGCATCCGTTACTGCACGAAAACATTTCGGTGCTGGAAGAGCAGCGCTATGCGTCTGTTTTTACAGGAAAAGAGTTCTTCCTTGCCGATCATGTGATCAACGGACAGCGGATTCTGCCGGGCGTGGCCCATCTCGAAATGGTCCGCGCAGCTCTTGAGCTGGCGGCAGGAGCGAGCGAAGAAGGCAGCGCATGGCGCTTGCAGCATGTGGGCTTCGCAAGCCCGATCCTCGCAGGGAACGGGCCGGTTGAGGTCCAGGTCGGGCTGCGGGCGGAAGAGGCCGAGGCGATTTCCTTTGAAGTCAAAGACGGGCGGGGGGCTGTCGTACACAGCCAAGGCCGGGCGAGACGCTTGGGTAAGGCAGATGCTCCTGCCGTCGATCTCGCCACTCTGCAGACGGCCTGCTCGCAGAACCGAATCAGCGCTTCCGAGCTGTACGAGCTCTTCCGCCAAGCCGGGCTGGACTACGGGCCGGCACACCAAGGGATCGAGAGCCTGTCGATCGGAACGGGGCAGGTGCTGGCGAAGTTGTCGCTGCCCGATTGCGTGGCTGACACAGAGAGCCGCTACGTTCTGCACCCGAGCCTCATGGACGCGGCGCTGCAGGCCGCGATCGGCCTTATGCTCGGCACTGCGTCATTCAAGCCGCTTGTGCCCTTCGCGTTGGAGGAAGTCGAGATCTACGGCCCGTGCACGCCCTCGATGTGGGCCGTGGTGCGCCGCAGCGAAGGCAGCACAGCGGAAGACAAGGTGCAAAAGTTCGACGTGGACGCGTGTGACGAAAATGGTCAGGTGCGCGTGCGCTTGAAAGGCTACACCTCGCGCGTGCTGGAAGAGGGAGCAGGGGGGCGCACGCAGGGAGCGCACTTGCTGCAGCCGAGCTGGAAGCAGCAGGGCATCGCGCAGAAGACGGCCCTTCCTGCCCTGTCGCAGCATCTGGTGCTGCTCTGCGAGCTGACGGCACCTCTCGTGCTCGGCGGACAGGTCGTGGCGCTGCAGTCGGATCGTCAGGACATCGCCGAGCGCTACCAAGCGTATGCGGTGCGCGTGTTCGAAGAGATTCAGACCCTTCTGCGCAGCAAGCCACAGGGCAAGGCGCTGGTGCAAGTCGTGGTGCCTGCCGACGGAGAAGGTCAGGTCTTCAGCGGCCTTGCCGGACTGCTTCGCACCGCCCGCCGCGAGAACCCGAACCTGATCGCGCAGCTGATCGAGGTCGAGGACACGGCAGGATTGGAACACAAGCTTTTGGAAAATCGCCATTCCCTGCAAGATGCCCGCATCCGCTACCGATACGGGCAGCGCTGGGTCGCTTCTTGGGATGTGGCGGAAGTCTCGCAGCAGGCGTTCCACATCCCGTGGCGCGATGGCGGCGTCTACCTTCTGACCGGCGGTGCGGGAGGACTCGGCCTGATTTTTGCCAAAGAGATCGCAAGCCAAGTCAAGGCTCCGCGACTGATCCTCACCGGCCGCTCCCCCTTGGGCCTGCAGCAGCAAGCGGCTCTGCAGGAGTTGAAGGACCTCGGCGCACACATCGAGTACCAGCAGGTCGATGTGACGCGGGAAGAGGCGGTCGCCGGACTGTTTGAGGAGATCCGGGCGCGCTATGGCACCCTCCAAGGCATCCTGCACGGAGCGGGCGTGATCCGCGACAACTTCATCATCCGCAAGACCGGGCAGGAGATGCAGGAGGTGCTGGCTCCCAAAGTGAGCGGATTGGTCCACCTCGACCGTTCGAGCATCGGGCTGCCGCTGGACTTCTTCGTGCTGTTCTCCGCTGTGGCCGGCTGCCTCGGCAATCCGGGGCAGG
>NZ_ASRY01000107.1 GCF_000520815.1 Paenibacillus maysiensis
AGCTACATCGTAGCCAAGATAACCAGCAAAGCCTCCAGTGAAAAAAGGAATACCCGGTACGCGCGGCGCACGGTAGGGAGCGATCCAGTCGTTCATGACTGTCAGGGGCTGACCTTGTATGAGATCACGCTTGCCGCTTTTTAGATCGGTCCAGACGGCCTGTTCCCCTTTTCCTTCCAATATAGCAACCGGATTTAAGCCCAGATAGGTGTATCTCCCGCCTTTAGCGCTCTCCAGTAAAAAGGCATAAGGTGACGAATCCTCCCATGCCCTCTGCCATGATAACGGTAAACCGTCAGCAGGTAATTGATACTCAGCAATATATGGGAGTATACTCCATCCTTCCTTCTGCCAGGCCTGCCACTGTTCCTCCGTTACTCTAGCTGTCGATTTCATGCGTGTGCTTCCCCTTCCCTTACTTTGCGCAAAGTTCTGTATGCTAATTTTTAAAAAGAATCCCCCACCCCCCTGACAACAGGGAAATGAGGGACTCCTTACATATAGTATACACAATTACGACGTAATTACAGCTCGAAATTATACAGTGGCGTACTCAGGTAACGTTCACCATTACTTGGAATGATGACAACAATACGCTTGCCTTTGCCCAATTCTTTAGCCAGTTTCAAAGCTGCATGAACAGCCGCACCGGAGGAAATACCTGACAAGATGCCTTCTTCCTTGGCTACTGTACGCGCAACTTCGAAAGCTTCATCGTTTTCTACATGAATAATTTCATCATAGATGTCACGGTTCAAAATTTCAGGAATGAAGTTGGCACCAAGTCCTTGAATTTTGTGGGGTCCTGGCTTACCACCAGCCAAGATTGGAGAAGCAGCCGGCTCTACAGCAACGATTTTGATTTCAGGGAATTCTTTCTTAAGCACTTCCCCTGCACCAGAAATAGTACCACCTGTACCAATCCCTGCTACAAAACCGTCCAGGCTGCCGCCAATGGAGCGAATGGCTTCCACGATCTCAGGACCTGTCGTTTCACGGTGAATTTTGATGTTGGCTTTGTTCTTGAACTGCTCGGCAGCAAAATACTCCGGATTCTCACTCAGCAGCTCTTCCATTTTCTTGACAGATCCGTTCATGCCTTCCGATCCGGGTGTCAGCACAAGTTCTGCTCCGTAAGCACGCAGCAAGTTGCGACGCTCCGAGCTCATTGTTTCTGGCATAACGATTACTGCCTTGTAGCCCTTCGCGGCTGCAACCATAGCCAAGCCGATTCCTGTATTACCGCTGGTAGCTTCAATAATCGTACCGCCTGGTTTGAGCAGTCCTTCACGTTCGGCCTCTTCCACCATACTAATCGCGATGCGGTCTTTTACACTGGACCCCGGGTTCTGGTATTCCAGTTTCAAATAAATTTCTGCGCTATCTTCCGGTACGATCCGGTTAAGACGGACGAGAGGGGTCTCCCCGATAAGTTCGGTAACGTTATTGACGACTTTAGCCATGATAAGTTCCTCCCTGACGTTGAATGTTATATTAATTTTTTGCAGAATCACATTGTTAATCAATCCATGTTTTAATTCCCGATAAAAGAGGTAGGTTTTCCGTGATAATCATAACAACCTTCATATCCATTGTCAATACGGGCCATAAAAAACACGACTCCTCCAGCTCTGATTTTCAGCATCGCGCTTCCTTCAATCCAAGAATCGCTCACTCTGTTTATAGAGAAATGGATGGCATATCTTTTCCAGGCAAAATCCGTGCTCCGTATTTATCACGCAGGCTTTTCTCTACCTCTTCCAGAGGAGCAGCTTGAGCGAGTGCAAGCGAGCGACGAATTTGCTGTCGAATCTGTTGTTCGTTCGTGGGAGCTTCCAGGCGGATATCCTGTACAAAAATGACGGCATAACCCTCGTTAACCGCGATGGGACCAGCAACATCACCGGAACTTAGCTCTCTCGCTGCCTCCATAATCTCTTGCGGCTGAAAAGGATCATACTCGTCCACCCATCCCAGCTGTCCACTTTTGTCTTTGCCGAAAAGATGACTGGAATGCTCTTGAAGCAGTGTATCAAAGCTTTCTCCCTGCTTGACCCGTTCAAGCAGCATCTCAGCTTCCTCCGCTTGGGTCGCGTATATAGCTGCCAGCTTGATCTGCTTGCCGACTGCAAATTCCTCCGGGTGCTGCTTCCAGTACTGGTCAATATCAGCTTCCTGAACCTGAATACCCTGTGTGGCTATTTTCTCCAGCCCAATCCGGTATTCCGCCTCACTCCGCAAATCATCCGGATTTAAGCCAAACTGTTGCTGCATTTCCTCAAAATAAGCGCGATCGGAAGCATACCCTTTGCTATCCTGCTTCAGCACCTGCTGTAAATCCTCTTGGGTAACCTTGATACCGAGACGCCCAGCCTCCGCCTCCACAACTTTGCGGTTTAGCATTTGTAACAGTGTAGTGGCTCCATAGCGTTTTTTCAGCTCTGCAATCCACTGCTCCTCCGATATGCCTTCCTGACCCATCTCTGCCACAGCATGATCGCCGTCTTCCTTGGTTACATCATCTGGCTTTAAGAGCCCGCGAAGCATGATAAGACCACCCAAGGCGGCGACACTGACGGTCAGGATAATGACAGCCGTCCATAATCCTTTCTCCCGTGTAGTCATCGCTCGCACCGTCCATCCGGTTAGGCTTTGGCTTGATCTAACAAGTTTTGCAATTCGTCTTTATTAAACTGATAAGCCTCATTACAGAAATGGCACACGACCTCGGCCTGTCCCTCTTCCTCAATCAATTGCTCCAATTCGCTTTCTCCCAAGCTGATCAATGTTTTTTCCACACGCTCTCGCGAGCATTCACATTGAAAATGAATATCCATTTCGTCGAGAATCCGAACGTCCGGCAGCATCCAGCGCAGCATTTCATCAAGCTCTAAACCCTGATCCAACAGAGCTGTAACTGGCGGAATGGAGCCGACTGCATTTTCGATGGCCGTAATCTCATCATCATCCAAGCCCGGAAGTAATTGAATAATAAATCCGCCTGCCACGATAACCGAATTATCGGTATCCACCAGCACGCCCAAACCCACTGCTGAAGGTGTCTGCTCCGATTTAGCAAAATAGTAGGTGAAGTCCTCACCCAGCTCGCCGGAAATAATCGGGGTACTGCCCCGATACGGTTCTTTTAACCCCAAATCCTTGATAATATGAATAAAGCCCTCTGTTCCGACAGCACCTGCTACATCTAATTTGCCCATACTGTTGCTCGGCAAATGTACATGCGGCTCGGACACATAGCCTCGCACCTCACCTACAGCGTTGGCATCAACGACGATTTGTCCGATTGGACCGTCACCTTTAACTTGAACGGTCAGTCGCTCTTTACCTTTTAACATAGAACCCATAATGGCACCCGCTGTAAGCGTTCGTCCCAAAGCAGCGGTGGCGGTAGGATACGTATCATGTCTTCTCCTCAGTTCCTCCACCAGTTCTGTTGTCCGGACCGCAAAGGCTCTGACCCTTCCATCCATAGCTGTACCACGAATAAGTCGATCCTGTTTCTTTTCCATATTGATATCCTCCCCTATATATGCTGTTATTTTCGTTAGTGTATGTTTCCGCATAACTAAAGCATGATTTCCTGCTATATAAATAACCTGTATCTACAGATCACGCGAATCGTTCAAAAACGTAACATATTTCAGTATAGACGAAAAACGCCGCCAATCCAAACCGGTTTCATCTCCGGCTGGCCTCGGCGGCAGCTTATATCCATTTTTTATTCAGCGTTACGTTGGTAAATGATACGCAACCCTTCCAGCGTCAACATCGGCAACACTTTCTGAATGCTCCGTGTCTCCGAGGCGATTAGCTCGGCAAGACCTCCGGTAGCAATAACCGTAGGCTCTGCCTGCATTTCCTCCTTGATGCGCTCCACAATACCGTCCACTTGCCCTGCATAACCGAAAATGATCCCCGCTTGCATAGCATGAACCGTATTGCGGCCGATGACCTTCTTGGGTTTCTCCAACTCAATGCGAGGCAGCTTAGAAGCCCGTTGATACAGCGCCTCCGTCGATATCCCGATACCCGGCACAATGACCCCACCCAGGTAGTTTCCCTTGTCATCAATACAATCAAACGTCGTCGCCGTTCCAAAATCCACCACAACCAGAGGACCGCCATACCGCTCGACGGCAGCAACCGCGTTCACGATCCGGTCAGCCCCTACTTCCCGTGGATTTTCATAACGCAGATTAAGACCGGTCTTGATTCCCGGTCCGACGATGAGGGGTGTTCTGCCTATGTATTTATCGCACATTTCCTCCAACACATGAACCAGCGGTGGAACGACTGAGGAGATAATGACCCCTTTAATATTATCCTTCAATACACCGCCCATACTAAAAAGATTATGTATGAGCACGCCATATTCATCTGCGGTAGCCTGTCTGGAGGTGCTGATCCGGTAATGATGCAGCAGCTCTTGCCCCTGATACAATCCCAGCACAATATTGGTATTGCCCACATCCACTACAAGAATCAATCGGTGTCACCTATCTTTCTTTGCGTTAAGGTCAAGGCTGATATCCAGATTATGAAAAGAATACGTCAGCCTGCCTACAGAAATCACATCTACGCCACTCTCAGCCATCGCACGCACCGTATTCAGTGATACATTGCCAGAGGCTTCCGTTTTGACATGTGGAGCTTGTTCCCGAATGAAACGAACTGCTTCCTTCATGTCCTGAACGGACATGTTATCCAGCATAATAATATCCGCTCCGGCATTCAGCGCTTCCTGAACTTGTTCCATGTTTTCCGTCTCTACTTCAATCGTCATCGTGTGCGGAATATGGGTACGTGCCCGGGTCACCGCCTGTATGATCCCACCCGCACCCTTGATATGATTATCCTTAATCATAACGGCATCGTACAAGCCAAACCGATGATTGGAACCGCCACCCACACGAACAGCGTACTTTTCAAGCAACCGATGCCCTGGTGTTGTTTTCCGTGTGTCCACCAAGCGCGTCGAGAGTCCATGAAGCTGATCAACAAAGGATTTGGTTCGCGTCGCAATGCCAGACATCCGCTGGACCAAGTTTAGAGCCAAACGCTCTCCCGTCAAAATCGCATGGGTACTCCCTGTCACTTCTGCCAGAACAGTTCCCTGCTCAATCCACTGCCCATCGGTCACCAGTGAAGTGAATGACAGCGAGGGGTCTACGACCCGAAATACGAGTTCTGCCACGGGCAAGCCCGCAACAACGCCAGACTCCTTGGCATGGATTACCGCCTTGGATTGGTGATTCGGCTCGATGGTCCAGCGCGTGGTCACGTCACCCGATCCTGTATCTTCTCGCAGCCAGCTGCGAATTTGTGCTGTCAGTTCTTCCTGATACCCGCTAAATTCTCCATAATGCTCGCTGTTAGATGTCATGAACGTACTCCTCCGTTATCCCTTGCTCACGTCGCTGCTGGACATGCTTGCGCCATATGTCATCGTCTGCTACAGGGAAATCCTCACGGTAATGTGCTCCCCTGCTTTCCTCACGCAGCAGCGCCCCATTCGTGACCAGCAGACCACAGGTGAGCAAATTGGCAAATTCGATCTCTTCCCGACTGGTCAGGGCAGCGCTGAAAACGGACAACTGCCCCCGCAGCTGATCCAGTGCTGCTTGTAACCCCTCACCATTCCGACGGACTCCGGCATAATGAACCATTGTTTCTTGCAGCTTGAGCTGCTGCTCTATGATAGACGAAGCCAGAGAGTTCGCACGGTTGTCATCGTAGGATATCAGCGTATGACCGGCCAGCGGCGGTAAAGAATGTAACCGCTCGACAATCCTGCTCCCGAATACGACCGCCTCAGATAACGAATTACTCGCCAAACGATTAGCCCCGTGTACACCAGTGGAAGACACCTCACCACAAGCGAACAGACGTGCAAGAGTGCTTTCTCCATGCAAATTGGTCTGGACGCCGCCCATCATATAATGGGCAGCGGGGGCTATGGGAATCCAGTCCGCCGTTATATCCAGACCAAAGGACAGGCATGTCCGATAAATGGTTGGAAACCGTTGCTTGATCCGTTCAGACGGTTCATGTTTAATGTCAAGGTATACAAACGCAGCCTGCGTACGTTCCATCTCATGAACGATGGCACGAGCTACAATATCCCTTGGTGCGAGTTCCTGTCGGGGATCATACTGCTCCATGAAACGCTCTCCATAAATATTGCGCAGTACAGCCCCTTCACCCCGCACGGCTTCGGAAATCAGAAATCTTGGAGCACCCGGATGGCACAACGCTGTCGGATGAAACTGTATAAATTCCATATCCCGCACAGCTGCCCCGGCGCGATATGCCATAGCAACCCCGTCCCCGGTCGCGATATCCGGATTGGTTGTATATCGAAATAATTGTCCGCCGCCCCCGGAGCATAAAATCGTTGCATTCGCAGTGACATATAATCGTTCGCCATTCGGCTTTTGAACCAGAGCGCCGATGCACTCGCCATGCTCGGTCAGCAGGTCGATTGCCATATGCTCGTTCCACACCTCGATAGCGGGATGATCAGCGATCTTCTCTGACAATGCACGAACAATTTCATAGCCCGTGGCATCCCCATTTGCATGTAAGATGCGCCGATGGCTATGTGCGCCTTCCTGTGTCAGCGCAAGCTCGCCATTCTCCCGGTCAAAGGCCGTCCCTAAACGTATTAATTCCTGTACACCGCTTGGACCCTCATGAACAAGGACCCTGACCGCTTCCGGTTCACACAGACCTGCACCCGCAATCAGGGTATCTTGAATATGATAAGCTGATGCATCCTCATCCGAAGTGACAGCGGCGATGCCGCCTTGGGCATACCGGGTGTTGCTTTCCAACAATGCCTTCTTGGTAATTAGCAACACCCGCCGATTCTCCGCAGCCTTAATGGCCGTGTATAAGCCCGCAATGCCGGAGCCGATAATCATCACGTCGGCTTCAAATTTGGGCAATTCCGCTACGTCAAAATCAACCAGATATCTTGGAATCATGCCTTCACCTGTTTCACAGAGAATAGCGCACACCATAGGTTGTACAGTATGCGCTCACGGTATATGTTCAAAAGAATTGAAAGTCGATTACAGCGGCAGAAAGCTTTTATAGTCAAGCACACAAACAGCCGTTTATTTATCAATAAATGTACACAACGTTCCTCCGTCTGTCAAATCACCTCAGCTCTATCTCCAGTATTTTAAAAAGCTCCGGAAAACCAATAGTTACTGGTTCTCCGGAGCTTACATATACGCTTATTCAACTGTCAACCTGATTATCAGGTTGTTGTCGGCGGAGTACCACCAGAGTTGCCCGAATTATTACCGTCCTCTGGCTTTTGCAGATTAGGAATATCATTCAGTTGATCCGTTGTATTCTTTGGCTCGTCATCCTTGCCTTGAATACGTACACGAACGTCTCCGATGTTGTCGATCACAGGCTCACCATTTTCCGGTGTACCTTCTCCCTCATTCGTGCTGCCGTCCAAAGAACCTGTCTCGATCAAACGTTTAATTTGCTCAAGCTCCAAGGTTTCTTCTACCAGCAAGGTTTGGGCGATCAAATGAACCTCTTTGGAATACTTGGTCAGGAGTTCTCTGGCACGCTCATAAGACTCGGTGATGAAACGGTTCATCTCCTGGTCAATCTGATAAGCGATCTGATCACTGTAGTTCTGCTCATGACCGATATCCCGTCCAAGGAATACCTGGCCTTGCGAAGTACCGAACTGCATTGGACCGAGCTTCTCGCTCATGCCGTATTCCACGATCATGCTGCGTGCGATGCTTGTTGCTTGTTGGAAGTCACTGTAGGCACCTGTTCCGATTTCACCAATGAACAGTTCCTCAGATACGCGTCCACCCAGCAAACCAGTGATTTTGTCCAGCAATTCCTGCTTGGTCGTCAGCATGCGATCTTCCTTCGGAAGCATGATGACATATCCGCCTGCGCGTCCACGTGGAATAATCGTTACCTTGTGAACCATGTCGGCATTTTCCAGGAAGAAGCCGATAATCGTATGGCCTGCTTCGTGATAAGCTACAATCCGTTTCTCGCGGTCACTGATTACGCGGCTGCGTTTTTCTGTACCTACGATAACACGGTCGATCGCTTCATCCACTTCTCGCATCGAAATATCTTTACGGTTACGACGGGCTGCCAACAATGCAGCTTCGTTCAACAGGTTTTCCAGATCAGCGCCTGTAAAGCCTGTTGTACGCTTCGCAATAACATCCATTTTAACATCTTTAGTTAATGGCTTGTTGCGTGCGTGTACAAACAATACAGCTTCGCGGCCTTTAACGTCTGGGCGATCAACTGTAATTTGACGGTCAAAACGTCCCGGACGAAGCAATGCCGGATCCAGAATATCCGGACGGTTCGTTGCGGCTACGATGATAATACCTTCGTTCGCTCCGAATCCATCCATCTCAACGAGCAATTGGTTGAGCGTCTGCTCACGTTCATCATGTCCGCCACCCAATCCGGCGCCACGTTGACGTCCGACAGCATCAATTTCATCAATAAAAATGATACATGGTGCGTTCTTTTTCGCGTTTTCGAACAAATCCCGTACACGGGAAGCGCCGACACCGACGAACATTTCTACAAAATCAGAACCCGAAATGCTGAAAAACGGTACTCCGGCTTCGCCTGCAACAGCTCTCGCCAAGAGTGTTTTACCAGTACCCGGAGGGCCCACTAACAGAACACCTTTTGGAATACGGGCGCCCACAGCTGCGAACTTACGCGGGTCCTTCAAGAATTCTACAACTTCAACAAGCTCTTGCTTCTCTTCGTCGGCTCCTGCCACGTCTTCGAAGGTAACTTTCTTCTTCTCTTCGTTATAAAGACGAGCTTTGCTCTTGCCGAAGTTCATAACTTTGCCGCCACCGCCCTGCGCCTGATTGAACAGGAAGAAGAACAACAGGAACATGATCACCAAAGGAACAATAGAAGTCAAGAACGTCAGCCAAATGCTTTCGCCTTCCATTTTCTTCTGTACGTATTCAAACCCGTTCGTTTCACTAGCGTTAACCAATTCGGTTAAAGCAGAGTCCGTTGGCGGAACATACACAGAAAAATTGGTGGATTTGGCATTAGCCGGCTGCTTCTTATATGCACCGGTTACAAGATAGGCGTAACCGTCAAATTGGACCGTTACTTTAGAGATATTATTAGCTTTAACCTCTTGCCGTAATTGGTCATATCTAGGGAGATCGGAGGCTTCGTTACTGTTGCTGACAAACTGAACGATACCCACCACAACTAAAAAAAGAATCAAATAAAAACCAGAATTCCGGATGAACCGATTCATCCCCTACCTCCTCTCGAAACACTTAAGTTATTTTACCATAGCCTATAAGCCCTTCTCAACAAAGGGCCCTATTTAGTCCTAGGACTGGAGGCTGAGATTAGCTGGTGTAGATTTCCGGCTTCAAAATCCCTATGTATGGGAGGTTCCGGTAGTGCTCGGCATAATCCAGACCATAACCCACAACAAACGCATCCGGAAGCGTAAAACCGGTATAATCAGCTTCAAGATTAACCGTCCGGCGGGCAGGCTTGTCAAACAGGGGTACGACACATACCGAATTGGCATTACGGTTCTTAAGCAATTCAATCAAATGAGTCAACGTCAGGCCACTGTCGATAATATCTTCGACGATCAGAACGTCGCGTCCTTCAACCGAAGCGTCCAAATCCTTAATAATTTTAACGACGCCCGATGATTTGGTGGACACACCGTAACTGGATACAGCCATGAAATCAAGTTCCATTGGTACTGTAATAGCTTTAACCAAATCCGCCATAAAGATAAACGCGCCCTTCAGCACGCAGATCACCAACGGATTCTTTCCTTCGTATTGCACGCTGAGCTGTGCGCCCAATTCCTTGATTTTACTCTGAATTTCTTCTTCGCTGATCAATACTTCCTGAATATCATTCTGCAACGGTGTAAACCTCCTAAGTTTATACTATGAAAGCCGTTCCTGCGCAATTACCGATGCCCTGAACTCTCCTGTCTTTGCCATGACATATATATAACCGAAGACGTGTGCTTTTGCACAGCGGCATGTACAGAACGCCGCACGCCCGGAATCCAGAGAATAGCTCCGGAACGGTCGCAGACGACGGGAATAATGGGACGCAGCGAAGGAGGTATTTTTTCATCAATGAAAATATCTTTAACCTTTTTTCTCCCGTTTAATCCCATTACATACATGGTATCTCCAGGTAATCGCGAGCGTATTGTCAAAGGCAGGGCCAATTCATCCGCGTCGAAGCACGCTTCCTCCTCATTTGACGGATTGGGTCCATCCGAACAGGAAGTTCTTTGCCACCGAAGTATACCACCCGCCTCAGGCAATTCAAGCTCACCGGAAATAGGCAATACGTCCAGTCCATAGCACCATTCGCCCATAACGCCTTGCGTACGGTCAAACAAAACCGCTTGGTCATATTCGCGGACTCCAACCGCACCGCCGCCCAAGTCCAAACTCCAAGTGGACGGCCGTTTCTGGAGAAGCCTCAGTCGAACGGTCTCAATTTTACGAAAATCTAAATTTTCACTGTCCGAAGGCAGATAATTTAATATTAGTTTAATCAACCTCCGTTGTAAAGCAACGGATAACTTGCGGTAGGAAGCAATGGAAAACATATGTCTGCCATTATCCAATTGTACTAACTCCTCGTATACCGCCAGCGTGGATGCCTCCATAAAATCATTTTCCTCGGCCATCGTTTCGGCCAGCCGGTTCAGGGACGGTGTCAATTGTTCATTATATTGCCCCAAAAAAGGAAGCACATCCAAACGAATGGCGTTACGACGGTATTTCGATAATAAATTGGTGCTATCCGTTACATAGGAAAGGTTATAAAACTTGCAGAACTCGATCAGGTCAGCCTTGTACATACGTAGCAACGGGCGAATGAGTTGCACATTTTTTTCCTTGCGTGTCAGCCGCATACCCGCCAGACCCGCCGGGCCGCTACCGCGCAGCAAGTGCAGAAGAACGGTTTCGGCCTGATCGTCCCCATGATGAGCCATCGCAATATGCTGTGCCGCCCACTTTGCAGCCGTATCATGCAAAAAGGCATAGCGCAGCTCGCGAGCCGCTTCCTGTGGGCCCTTGCCGCTCTCCTTCATATAAGCGGGCACATCAACCCGAATCATTTCAAACGGAACCTCAAGTTTCCGGGCCATGTGGCGTACCTCCTCAGCCTCCGCATCCGATTCCTCCGGCCTGAAGCCATGATGGACGTGAGCACAGATGAGCTGCAAAGGCATATGTACGACGGATATCTCATGTAAAATGTGCAAAAGGGCCACCGAATCCGGCCCTCCGGATACAGCAACCACAATGCGGTCTCCGGGGCTCCACAGCGAATGATCTCGCGCGAGGGCGAGCACTTCCTGTACAACACCGGTCGGTTTTGTTGTTCCCATTCACGACCCTCTTTTCTGCCGACCGTAAAAATGTCATCTCTTATCTTATGTAAGTCCTGCTGCTACCTTAGCGCAATCCAGAGCGCTCCGGCAAGCAGCAAAAGCGAGAGCGTGAAAGCATATCCCAGCCAGCGCGGATTTCCTCTTTTCACGGACGATTGCCTGACATGCGCAGAAGCCAGACGCGACCAGGCACGAGCCGCCACACGGGTATCGGGATATTCTCCACGCACTGCACCCACCAGCCATTCGGCATAGGGTCGTAATACACGGCTACGACGAATGATGATGGTCAATTCCGCCGTATTACGCAGCTGTGGCAGCCTGCCCGCAGCTACTTTTAACGATTCACCCTCCAATATATGAATAGTTAGAAGGGCAAAGGCAAACAGATCATACTGGGAATCGGCATTTCGACTGCCCGCATTCCAGAATCCCCTGTCATACCATTCTGTAAATTGCTTAACACTCCGTCCCGCAAGGGACACCCCGCCATAATCAATCAACTCGGCTTCTCCATAGGCGTTGACCAAAATATTTTGAGGCTTCAAATCGCCAAATACCCATCCTGCCTGATGCAGATCAGCTAAACGATTAAGTATGCCGGTTCCAGCCACACCATACCATTCCGCTCCCTTGAGCGCCACAAAACGATGAAGCGGATCTCCCTTGACGTATCGCATGACATAAAAGGGTATTTCCCCACCGCTACGCAAGGATACATCGTCCACCTCGAACAAAAAGGATGGATGTCCGTTTTGCTGGAGAGCGGACTGGGTTCCCTGCGACTGCAATGTGGTCAGCACGTTAATCTCTGATTGCAGATCAAGCGTGTTCTTCCCCATTTTCAGAGCAAATTGTCGATCTGCCTGTGCTTCTTTTACCAAATATACAGTCCCGTTCGCCCCACGGCCCAGCAGACGCTGAATGACATAGCTGCTCCGCTTCCACTTGCCCTTGATGACCGTTCCGGGTGCAAGAACGGGATCAGACGACGTAGTCACCGAGCATCCCTTCTCCTTTGCCATAGGATTCTTCCATATCTTTCTGTTCCCCTAGTGTAACATATCGGTAATAATCAATCACTTGTAAAATGGCTGGACCCGTTGGCGTCGCCCCCTTCATCCGCAAACGGCCGAATATCGACTTGACCTGGCTAAGCTCAGAGGTCCAGCCAATATCCATGACCGCATCTTCACCCATCCGTCCCCCCGGAAAATGAAAGACAGAAATACGGCTAGGCCCGCTTCTGGACTGTAAACTGAGCAGCAAATCCCGAATACTGTCTTCTACGGCAGGCAGCTTGGGCTTCATGCTCGCACTGGCATCAATGAGCAAAGCAATTTCCAAAGCGCTGGTTTCTGCCAGTTCATCCATCACCTCAACCACCTGTGCCCGTTTTGCCGGCGGCAGTTCACCGATATGTCGGGCGCCCCCCTCACCCAAAATATGCGTTAACTCTCTATTAACCGCCTGCTGAATCGTTTGAACCACTGTTTTGCGCGTCATCATCTGCATGGTCTGTGCCAACTGCTTCGTGCCTACAATTTGGCTGAAACCTCCCCCCGCTTTAGCGATTTCCTGAATCTCTGTACTTCCAAGCTCACCAATCGTCCCGTAATCTATGACCCCGGCTACGTTCACCGTAATGCCTTCCTGTAAAGCCTGAGCCGCCGCCATGACCGGACTGACACCCACATTAGAGCATCCGTCTGTAATGATCAAAATTTGCTTCATAGCTTTTTGACCTCCCGCTTCCTCGTAATCTATTCCGATAGATTCTATCTTTGCCGAATCTCGAACGATTCAAACGAAGAACGCGGTTTTTTAAAAAGGAAGCGGAATTTCCCGGGCAATGTCTATTCAGCTAACCGTACGCGGGCGCTCCATCCAGCTTATACCCGGTACATGAAGCGTGGCCCATTCTGGGCGGAAATGATCTATTTTGCTAACAACTACCGTCATGTCATCATAGATTTGATTTTGCTGGTAGCGAATAACTCGTTCCAATAGACAGTCGGCCAACTGCTGCGGGTCATCGCTTTCAATTTCCTGAATCATGCGCTTCATCCATATTTCCTTGTTTACCGCATAGCCCGGCGAGTCGTATATGCCATCTGTGATCATGATCAAAATATCACCCGGCTGTAATTGAAGCGACACCAGATCAATTTCAATATCCTGTATAATGCCAATCGGCAAATTACTGGCAGATACGGGGATGACCTCCTCCCCTCTTTTAATAAAGCTCGGCGTTGACCCAATCTTCATGAATGTCGTCCGGGCCGTATACTGATCAATCAGCGCCATATCGACCGTAGCATACATCTCCTCGGGTGATCTCAGCATCAGGACGGAGTTGACCGACTTGATCGCCAGTTTCTCATCCATGCCGGATTGCAGTAATTCCTCCAAAATATTAAGCGCCGCACTGCTCTCTTGCTGCGCCCGCTCTCCGTTGCCCATACCATCGCTCAAAGAGACCGCAAAGGTCCCGTTCCCCAGCTCCATCATGCTGTAGCTGTCTCCTGAGAAGAAATCCCCTCCTTTGGCAGCGCTTGCTACTCCCGTGGCAATTTCATACGTTTTGGCGGAACCAAACATGACCGTAGCCAATCCCTGGCGGCGATCTGCCGCCGTTTCGCGCATCACTGCAATATGCTCGTCCAATATGTCGGACAGCAGTGGAGCAATGATTTTCCGGCATTCGTCAAATCCCCTTGTATAAGCATGGACAATCTCAATTTCTACTTGGCCTGCATCCAGATTAATAATTTCAATGGATTGTATGGACAAGCCCAGCCGATCAAGTGCCTCTCTTATTTGTTCCTCCTGCCGATGCATGGTTTGCCCTTCACGCTGAATTTCCCGCGCCAAATCCTCCATAATCTGTGACACGCCAGATAGCTGGTCAGCAACAAGCTGACGACTGTCGTATACTTGGCGTTTCCACTGCATATTATGCTGGTAGAGGCTATACTGTTGCTTCATTACTTGCAGCACCGCACCCGTCTTGGCGCACGCCTTGCTCCACTGCGGCGGCATCTGCTCCGGCTCCAAATCCGGGTTCTCCTCAATCGCACTCATCATCTCCGTCATATACTGATGAGTTTGCATAAACTTTCCGTCCCAGCACTGCTCGCACTTAAAGCAGGAGGCACACGTTCCCTCCGCCACAGCGTTCATAAAATGCTCAATTTCACCATCCGACTTCGCGCTCTCACTCGCAGATATCTGGTGAAAGCTGCGGGATAGCTGACTGAATACGCGGGAAAATTTCGTCAC
This sequence comes from Paenibacillus maysiensis, assembly GCF_000520815.1. Taxonomy (GTDB): domain Bacteria; phylum Bacillota; class Bacilli; order Paenibacillales; family Paenibacillaceae; genus Paenibacillus; species Paenibacillus maysiensis. Next base: position 14,744 of record NZ_ASRY01000107.1, read on the forward strand.
CCGCTCGGCAGTGAGATCGCGGACCCTCTTGGCATACTCATGCTGGGATTTGGCGTGGTCCTGCGTACCAGGAACATAGGTAGAAACCGCTTTAAAGAAGCTTTTTGGGGTCATTAAGAATAATAGAATCGCCGCGCAGCTCTCCCAGGTTGATGTCAGCACGTCCCCGGTCCCGTCCAAATAGATCGTCAGAATCGAGGAACCTAGCAGCAATCCTAGCGCCACTGCGCCTTTTCGCCCTTCACGCAGCATCCCTGCCAGCAAACCGGCAAATGCGAGCAAACTCATCTGCACAATCGCAGACATATCGGCCAAGCTTAAAATTAAACCGGTAATCACACCGACCGAAGCACCCAGCGAAGCGCCCCCCACCAAGGCGAACACCAAGACCAAATAGCGAGATAGCACATGATCGACAGACAGTGAGTGAATCATCCATCCTACCGCTCCCGTCATCACAGAGGCCAGTAAAATGATCAGACACAAAATTTCCTCATTTTTGAGCTGGCTTGTCTTTTTGCGATACGTAAACAATGGAATGGCCTGCGTAAAAACGAGTGTCAGCATAAAGCTGAGAACCGCATCCGTTCCCACGATGATAAGGTCATACCATGTGAAGGACGGGGCCATCACGGCGTTAAATAAATTGACCATAAATACAGACAGAAAAACCATAAGCGGGGCATAAGATAATTCCAGCCGATCAAAAGCTCGTAGCCCCCGATACAGGAGATAGAATACAAGCAGTTCGCCGCCAATCATGAACAACGATGGATAAGGGGCAAGCAGACTGCCCAACACGACCGATACAGCCACAGGCAGCATCAGATCACGCCGCAGGAACATGATGACTGCAAAATAAGCGAGGGCAAAAGGGGATAGCTCGTCCAAAATGGTGGCGCGTCCCAATAAAAATCCCATAGCAGACAATAGCAGCATCCATCTTTGCGCCGTTACCCATTGCACTGCTTTATGTGAATCCAGCCGCTTCTTGAATCTGGAAGACCAACCTTCCGTACGTTCTTTAGATTTGGACTTTCTGGATTTCAACCCTGGAAAATGTACCACGTTCCATTTCTCCATCATGCGTCAGGCACCCCATTCATCAATTTGATGTTCCCATCTTAAACCGGAACGATTGAGAAAGTTTGTCAGAACCCCACGTCTTATTCCAAGAAATTTCCGACAAAAAAACGTTCTGCGCGAAAGCACAGAGCATCCGCCCCAATGCCAAGCTACGTCCGCTTGGAAGCGTATGGTAATTACAAGTGCCCTCTCCTTACAAGGCCTCTTCCTGTCGCCCACACTTTCGCCCAGACTAGCGATTAGCCCAGAAGATAGACAGAAAACCGTTGGAGTTTGTCGGACGATTATGTCCACACGACAAAAAAAACGTCCACTTTTTAGCTTAATGGCTCTGCTTTTTCTTCAACGAATCATGAATATCATAAAACGCATGCAAGATTACCGCCGGATGGATCTCCCACGCTCCCATAGTCCTTTACCCATTTCAGCTATTGTCGACAGAACGCAAAAAAACCGTAGCAGTCTTTCGACTGTACGGTTTTCCGTGTATGGTTGATACGGTTGTCAAAGTGAATTAAACACGCTTCGCGCCGCGTCCTCCGCGTTTACCTTCGGTGTTCTTTTTCAGCGACGAAATGCGTTCCTCACTATCTTTCAGGAAGCGTGACATTTTATCTTCAAATGAAGGTTTACCCGGTGCAGGCTTGAACGAACGGCCTCCACGATCGCGGTTGAAACCGCCGCCTCCGCCTCCGCCACGTCCTTGACTTGGACCTGAACCTCCACCGCCGAAACGGTCGCCTCCGCCTGGTCCTCCTGTGCGCTCCGGTCTTGGAGCTCTTGGCGGACGGGCTTCACTTGCCGGCTTGTCAATCGTTTGCTTAATGGAAAGTCCGATTTTGCCGTCTTTGTCAACATTAATGACTTTCACCGTCACGACATCATTAATCTTCAGGTGATCGTTAACATCCTTAACGTAGTTATCGGCGATTTCCGAGATGTGAACGAGACCCGTGACACCTCCAGACAAATCCACAAATGCTCCAAAATGCGTGATGCCTGTCACTTTGCCCTCTAACTTGGTGCCCACTTCAATTGCCATAGAATAAAATGATCCTCCCTTAAAATATACAACCGATTTTTTTGCAAAAAAATCCCGCTGTGGTGATTTGATTATACAAAATGGCGGAACCAAGGTCAACTAAGCATTGGCCTGATGACGCGTCTATTTCTGCTCTCCAATAATTGGCGTCTCTTCCGGTCTGTAAAGACCGTACTTGCTTCTGGCAATTTCTCCGATATACTCGGGGTCCTTGAGACGATTCACTTCAGTTTGGAGCTGTTGTTCCGTTTGTGTAGCAGCTTGCTTCTGTTTTTCCTTCTGGGTGAGCTGTTCACTTCGATCGGCCATAATCATACCTTGAGAAAAAAATGTAAAAATAGCCCAACTACCAAAGGCGGCAAGCGATAGCAACCAAATCATGATTCGCCTGCGCCCGCCCGCGTTGGACTTTGACGTAGGAGATGAATGGCGATCTACAGACGAATTACGCATGATACTACCTCCTTCCAAACCATCTTTTTGCTGTGTTTTTCAGTCTGATACCGAGCTTCACAAGCAATTCTGGAGTCCTCCAGCGCGCTTTAAGCGGACCGATCAGCCAAACGAGCGGCTTCCAAACCGGCATCAGGATGTATATCAGCATCCTTCCCAGGAACACAATAAGTGCCCATGTCCATCCGACCAGCTTGCGTACCAGCCGATACAGCGCCAACACCGGATGAACAATCAGGATGCGCAGTATGCTGTTCACGATCAACGTCAGTCTGCGGACTATCTTTAATAACATTACCACAAAACGTTGGGTTGTAACACTAAAGGCCCAAAAATAGAGCCAAACCCCCAAAAGTAGTCCTAAAAAGACATAAAACCGCAGCTCACCGCGATTACTCGCGTACAGCACACGGAAAATAAACAGGGCCGAGGTCGCCCAATACAGCACGTCCAACATATGAATACTCCAACGGGCAAAATGAAGGCGGATGGACAGCACCCGGTAGCTGTCGAACACCACTCCCATGGCTATGCCCGATAGCAGCATCCACGTCAACGTCAGCCATTGTGTGTGAGGGTTCATTTGAAGAGCTTGCCGAATAGGCTTTTTCCGTTTTTGGCCGGGGCCCCGGGCTCCAGGTAGACGAGGGAAGTAATCAGACCTTCAATGGACAGCAGCCCCTCTTCCAGACTGAGGTTTTTGATATGTAAATGCTGTCCGCGAATGGTGAGATGACCCAGCTCGGTCTGAAGCAGGAACTCTTCACTATCGAAGCTCTCCACATTGCTGACGCCTGAAATGTCGAGCTGCTTTCGGCTTTGCATGTGCAGGTCATGGTGCTTGGGCTTCCCTTGTTCAATCATGGCATGTACCCCTCCTTCTGTTCTTAGCTTATGAAGGGGACAACAGGATTTAGAACTGCACGAATAAGAAACTGCATAAGAAAAAGCATCCCTTCATGAGAATATGAAGGGATGCTTTAATGTACAGCATATTAGAAAGTTAGATTCCAGTTACCAGTTCAAACCATTGTCTCTGGCAATGGGCTCTTCCTTCACTAAGGTGTACATACTTGCAGCCTCGTCCTTGCGTGTAGTGTCGGCGAGCCGTTCCACTCGCACAGTCACCAGCTTCTGGCCAAACTGGACGGTGATTTCATCGCCCACCTTGACCGCACTGCTCGGCTTGGCTTCGCGTCCGTTCACCACCACTCTCCCCTGTTCGGAGACGTCCTTGGCTACCGTACGCCGCTTAATCAGCCGCGAGACTTTCAAGAATTTATCAAGACGCATTAGTTAACGGCTTCTTTAAGCTTATTACCGGCTTTAAATGCAGGAACGGTCGATTCTGGAATTTCAATCGTGTTACCGGTTTGTGGATTGCGGCCTGTCCGGCTGGAACGCTTGCGCGTTTCGAAAGTACCAAAGCCGATCAGTTGCACTTTGTCACCGCTGGCGAGTGCATCTGTAATTTCACCAAGAACGCCATTCAATACAGCTTCAACGTCACGTTTGCTCAAACCGCTTTTGCTGGAAATATTGTTGATCAGATCTGTCTTGTTCATAAGTTAAAAGCCTCCCAAATATCAAAAAATAATCATCACGCTGCATGTCCATGAAACGGGGCGAAACGTGAGGTCAAACTGCGGCCGAAGCCGCTCTGAACATAACTGGAATACGGTTGCCCGTTTAGAAAACAGTTATTTTCAGAATTACTACAAGTTATTCTGGCTGGGCCTTAAAAACACTGCAATGGCAGTCGTTTTTTAATTCGACCCCAGTTAAGCCAACATCCTACTACAAAAGCCTCCCCATTGGCAAGTCTTCTCAAACCGACACGCTTCACAAGAGGATTTGCCGCCTTTACGGCCTAAGATCTGCCAAGAGTTTTTTTGCTTCCTGCCAGTACATCTCCATCTCATCCACGCTACTATCCTCGGGACGACGTCCCTGCTCGCGTAATCTTTTCTCAATATACTGGAATCGGTCGATAAATTTGCGGTTGGTGGCAGACAGCGCCTCCTCCGGATCAACTCCCATAAAACGGGCCGCGTTCACAGCAACGAATAGCACGTCGCCCAACTCCAGCAACTGCGCCTCCACGGAATGTCCCTCGCGGACCGCTTCCTTCAGCTCAGCCACTTCTTCGTCCAATTTGTCGAATACGCCTTCAATGCCATCCCAGTTAAAGCCTACTTTCGCCGCCTTTTTCTGGAGCTTGTACGACTTCATGAGCGCAGGCAAATCACGCGGGACACCATCGAGTACAGAAGGCTGTGCTGAAGCTGTGCCTTTAATCCGCTTTTCCTCAGCTTTCATTTTTTCCCAATTTTCCAGCGCCTCTTCCGCATCCTTCGCCTGATTGTCTCCAAACACGTGTGGATGGCGGAAAATGAGCTTGTCATTCAGCCCTTGAATCACATCATACACATTGAAGGCTCCAACTTCCTCTTCCATCTGGGCATGCAGCAAAATTTGCAGCAGCAGATCGCCCAGCTCTTCCTTCATGTGCTCAGGATCGTCCTCATCAATCGTTTCGATGACTTCATAGGTTTCCTCGATCAGATTTTTGCGGATCGACTGATGCGTCTGTTCCCGGTCCCATGGACAACCTTCCGGACTGCGTAAAATATCAACAATCTCATGCAGACGGTCAAAAGAACGCCGTTTCAGCGCCTCATCCTCACTGCGCGGTATGTACACCAGAGACAGGTTTCCGTAGCCCTCCACCCGATCCAGCTCGTACAGTGGCACTTTATGCACCGCTTCCTCGCCCTCCACGCCAAGCGCATGACCTACGTAGACCTCATAGTCATCAGGATAGCGCTCCATTAAACACAGCTTCACATCTGAAGCCGTAAACGTATCATATACCTGTCCGATCAGCGTGTGCAACTGAGGTTGAAGCCAGCTCGCATCCAGCGTACCTGCGTCCAACAACTGGAAGCCTTCAATCGGGTCAAAACCAAGACGCACAAAAGCTTCATCCAGAAAACTTTCGCCGCCAAGGATGTTCAGTTTAATGTTCTGCGCAGGGCAACGCTCTTTAAGCAATTGCACCGCCGCTTCCGCTACCATCGGGTGACCCGGAACCGCATAGACGATTTCGCTTCCGTCCACTGCTTTAGCGGCTGCTGCTATCAACTGACTGGCAATTTCCTCGTATACCTCTGGAAAAGATTCCTTTGTCTCATACACGGTGTCAAACGACTCGAAGGCCACTCCAAACTCATCCAGCACCTTAACTGCCGGGTGCTCCTTCGTTCGCAGATACAGCGCCGAAGCGCCCCGCATTTTGTTCAATATCCCTATCGTAAGCTGATCCGGGTCTCCCGAACCTAATCCCACGACTGTTAATGTTGCGCTCATGTCCAATCCTCCGTTCCGCAGATACACGGCAAACGCTCCATCATGCACAGTGCGTAGCCTGCTCCGCTTCCTTTGCTTTGGCACTACTATACCACAAAGTATATACAGGCTCATAAAATGGCTGTCACCGCTACCCCCGCCGCGCAACCGCAAGCGGCATAGCCA
>NZ_ASRY01000108.1 GCF_000520815.1 Paenibacillus maysiensis
GGCGCGGGCAAAACGACCGTTACCCTGGGGCTGATGAAGGCTTTTGCCGACAGCGGCCTGCGGGTGCAGGGCTTTAAGTGTGGGCCAGATTATATTGATCCGACCTATCATACCGCCGCGACCGGAACGCCTTCGCGTAATCTCGACTCATGGATGACCTCGCCGGATACGGTGCGTGAAACCTTTATCCGCGCCTCCGAGGGTGCGGATATTTCCGTAATCGAAGGCGTCATGGGGCTGTATGACGGCAAGGACCCGCTCAGCAACACCGGCTCGACTGCCGAAATCGCGATGCTGACGGACAGCCCCGTATTGCTGGTGGTCGACGTGCGTAGTATGGCACGAAGTGCCGCCGCTATTGTACTCGGCTTCCAGCGTCTGGAACCGAAGCTGCGTATTGCGGGTGTAATCGTGAACCGCTGCGGAAGTCAAGGGCATTACGGCATCGTCAAAAAGGCAATCGAGCAGGAGTGCGGCATCCCCGTGCTCGGTTGGCTCCAACGCGACGACGGGCTGGATATTCCCGAGCGTCATCTGGGCTTGGTCCCGGCTGTCGAGCGCGGCGAGCTTGAACCGCTCTTCCAACGGGTGGCAGAGCTGATCCGCGCAGGCACGGATTTGGACGCGCTGCGGGCACTGGCGGACTCGGCTCCGCCGCTGTCTTTGCCAGCGCATCCGTTATTTTCCACGGATCGGCTTTCGTCGGAGAAGCAAGCCGAAGCCGGGGAACGTCCGGTCATTGCCGTCGCCCGAGATGCGGCGTTCAACTTTTACTATCCGGAAAATTTGGATTTGCTGCGTCAGTCGGGAGCAGAACTTTCCTTTTTCAGTCCGCTGGCGGGAGAACGCGTACCTGAGGGTACAAGCGGCCTATATCTGGGCGGCGGCTTTCCCGAGGAGTTCGCCGCAGATATCGCTGCGAATACGGGCTTTCTAGAAGATATCCGCAACGCGGTGAGTCGGGATATGCCTGTATTCGCCGAATGCGGTGGTTACATGGTGCTGGCGCGTACGCTTACAGATCGTTCCGGTGCCGTGCATAGCATGGCGGAAGTGATCCCGTCCGATGTGCGAATGCAGGACAAGCGGGCCGCGCTCGGATACCGGGAAGCAACTGCATTACAGGATTGTCTGTTGCTGGAGGCTGGAGAGACAATTCGGGGTCATGAGTTTCATTATTCCGTGATGGCCTATGATGAATCAGCCTCCCCGTTCCCTTATGCCTATCAGACCAAGGGAATGCGCGGGCTCCAGAGCGAAGGCTATGCGAAGGGTAACCTGTTGGCAGCCTACACGCATATCCACCTCGCCTCTCTTCCCAAGGCGGCAGTACGCTGGGTGGAAAAGTGCAGGGCATACGGTCAGCAATCCGCTATATAGCGCCCATCGCAACTGTAGTTCATGACAGGATAAATGAAGAACTTGATATGTACGCAAAAAGGCCGGTGCCCTTTATCACAAGGGTCCGGCATTTCTAACTTAGGCAAGATTCAACCTTACATTAAATGGAAGCGTATTCATTACACTTTTGATGATTCGCTCACATGAGCTTCTTCAACTGGGAAATCCTTCCCTGACTCACGCCTAGCATAGAAGCGAGTTGTTTTTGTGAGGATGCTGGGTGCTCTTCCATAAGCTCTCTCATTTTTTCCAGAATAACATCTGTACGCTGATAAATCTTTTTCATATGCATATTTTGCTTGATTGAAGCCGAATTGGTTTCTGACGCCGTGACCGGAAGCAAATCTTCCGTTTTCATCGCGGCTGCACATTCGTCGCAAATAAACTGGTCCTTAAAATAGGTGTTCGTATCAACCGCACCGCAAAATATGCAATTGGTTGATTTGTACTTACGGAGCATGAGTGTCTTGTCTTCAATAAAAAACTCTAATGGATCGCCGATGTCAATCTCCATCGTCATGCGCAACTCTTTAGGAAGCACAATCCGTCCCAAGCTGTCCAAAGGCCGGGTCATTCCAGTCCTCTTCATTCATGCAACCTCCCCGGTTTTTAAGATTCATAGAATGTATAAGTTTTAAGCAATGCTTAACAATTCTATAACCGCAAGCATAAACCTCTACTAAAAAGCGAACCAGCTTTTTTAGAAAACACATGGACACGCTTTTTTTCTTACGAGTATACCATAAACCGATTAATTCGCCAGTGTTCACCCATATAAATTTTTGAATGTGTTTATTCCGATCGAATATATATGCTATAATCTTCTGCTAAAGGATTTAATAGCCCCTCTGTAGAATTATTTATATATGCCGTAGCTCGGACGATGATGGCGGTGTTATGCGCAACAGGTGAGGGCTAATTGAAATTTTTGAGCGCCCGACCCACACCAATAAGAACAAATGACACGGGACATCGCCTTTAAAGTCCTTATATACAGATTAGGCAAGGAGGATTCATCATGGAAAGAAGAAAAGCATTGTTGTTAGGAGATTATACGTATCCGGAGTTTCACCCGCTACAAGGGGTGGACGGAGAGATTAGCCATATTTTACAGGATTGGATGACGGTTCAATGCAGTGAAAATCGTAAAATGCTGCTCAAGGAAAACCTGGCCTCATTTGATTTGTGCATCTCGTACTGCGACAGCCGCAAGGAGGTTTTGTCTCCCCAGCAAACAGCAGGGCTGCTGTCCTACGTCAGTGGCGGGGGAGGACTGCTCGTGCTGCATAACGGAATTACGTTGCAAGGCCGATATGAAATTGCACAGCTCATGGGGGCGCGTTTTTTGCGGCATCCTGCTGCGGGTCAGTTGTCCTTCAAGGTGACGGAGCCGGACCATCCGATTATGGAAGGGATTGAACCGTTTGAGATTGAGGAGGAGCCGTATCGGTTTGATTTTGACCCGTTTACTGAAAAAACACTGCTGATGGAATACGAACACGAGGGCCAATGGTGGCCAGCAGCTTGGTCGTTGTCCTATGGCTTGGGTCGGGTCGTCTACTTGATGCCTGGACACAATCAGCCAAGCTTCCAACATGAAGGATATCGTAAGCTGATTCTTCAGGCTGCCAAGTGGGCTGGACGCTTGCCGGGCTAACATAGCTGATGTCGTCAAACGGGGGGAGCTGCGGACTTTATGCAGGTCCCCTTTTCGGGTTATACTATAGGAAATCACAGGTAGGGGAGGATATATCATGAGCGATTTGTTCAAAAAAGCCATCTCTTTGGGATGGGGCCTCACCATTGTCAGCAAAGAAAAGGTGGAAAAAGCCGTCGAGGATCTTGTGAACCGGGGAGAACTTGCACCCTCGGAATCCAAGGCGCTGGTTGATCGTCTGATCGAACGGGGCGCAGAGGAGCAGGGACAGTTCAAAACGGTGATCCGCGAGCAGGTTAGTCGCATTTTGCAGGAGCTGGATGTACCTACCGAAAATGATGTCGCAAGTTTGGAGCAACGTGTGGCATCTCTGGAAAAACAGGTAGCGGAGCTGGAAAAAGAAAAGGCGGCGCTTACGGGTTCGAGCGATGCTGAGGAAGGGAATCGACCGGATTAAAATGGCGGTTCGTATAAAGCACGCCGGTCGTTACCGGCAAATTGCCATGGCGCTGGCGCGTCATGGCTTTGGCTATATGGTGGAGGAAATGGGCCTGTTCCAGCTATTATCGCTGCCCCGCAAGTGGCTGACGAGAGAAACACCAGAGTCCAAAACGCTGGGTGAACGGATTCGGCTGGTGCTGGAGGATCTGGGGCCTGCGTTCATTAAGCTTGGACAGTTGGCAAGCACGCGCGCAGACCTGCTGCCGGAGCCGATTATCCGTGAGCTGGTTAAGCTTCAGGATCAGGTGCCGCCTTTTTCCGCTGAAACCGCACGTGGCATTTTGGAACAGGAGCTGGATACGTCGTTGGAGGATATCATGGCCCGTTTTGACGATGTTCCGCTGGCTGCCGCCTCCATTGGTCAGGTGCATCTGGGTAAGCTGCACACCGGAGAACTGGTCGCCATTAAAATCCAACGTCCCGGCGTTAACCGCATCATTCGGCGGGATCTGGACATTTTGCGGGAACTGACTGCAATGGCAGTCAAACGCTGGGAATGGGTGGAACGCTATCAGCTTAGCCAGATGGTGGAGGAGCTGGGCAGATCGCTCATTCAGGAACTGGATTACAACCATGAAGCCCGCAATACGGAGAAAATCTCGCTCCAGTTCGAGCAGGACCCGCATATCCATATTCCGAAAATATATTGGGACCATACCTCTTCACGTGTGTTGACGATGGAGTTCCTGGATGGCACCCATCTGGGCAATCGCGAAGAGCTATTACGCCGTGGATATGATTTAAAAGAGCTGGCGCAGCGGCTGGTCAACAGTATGCTGCATCAAATTTTTATGGAAGGCTTTTTTCACGCTGATCCTCATCCGGGAAATTTGCTTGTTCTGAAAAATGGCAATCTTGCTTATTTGGACTTTGGCATGACGGGAAGGCTGAGCGAAGAGATGAAGAATCATCTCGCTTCCCTCATTATGGCGCTGATACGCAAAAATACCGATGCCATGGTTCGGGCTATCGAACGGCTGGGGCTAGTTGAGCCAGATACCGATATGAACGCGCTGCGTGCCGACCTGGATAAAATGCGTGAAGATTACTCGGACGTTCCGTTCTCGCAGGTCAGCATCGGGGATGCCCTGAACGACCTGTTTGGCGCAGCACAGCGGCACCGGATCGGCCTGCCTTCAGACGTCTTGCTGCTCGGCAAGTCGCTGCTGACGCTGGAAGGGGTCGTTGAGCATCTCGACCCTGATCTTAGCATTCTTGCTCTGGCGGAGCCTTTTGGCAACAAGCTGTTAAAGGAACGCTTTAGCGGCCGTCGTATCCGGGGCAAGCTGCTGGGCGGTGCGACCGAGCTGATCGAGACGCTGATGGAGCTGCCGGGGCAGGCAAGGCATCTGGCTTCGATTATCAGCAAAGGCAAGCTCAAGCTGGAGGTCACCGTGCCGGAGCTGGAAATGCTCCTACGCAGGCTGGATCAAATCAGCAATCGCCTGTCATTCAGCATCGTACTGCTGGCATTCAGCATTATTATGGTCGGCCTAATTATCGGCTCATCGCTGAATCATCAGGCGACCGTGCTGTGGAATGTGCCTGCGATTGAGATTGGCTTTGTTGTTGCTCTCTTAATGGTTGCTTTTTTACTGTATTCTATTTTTAAATCGGGAAGATTTTAGATACCGACCGGAAAGGATGAGCCATGGATAATCATGAGTTCAACACCATCCCCATTCATAGTTTCCAAATCACCGATGTGCCGTGGCACCGTCTGACGACTCCATATGGCAGGGGGACCGAGCTGCCGCAATTGATATCGGACGGAAAATATGATGACATTGCTAATCTGATTGAGCATCAGGGCACATTGTGGCAGGTTACGCCATGGGCGTTGCTTTTCTTATTAAGAAATATACATGCGAGAAAAGCGGATGATATCATGCTAGACGAATTAGAGTTATATCATGCAGTTATCGGGGCATTGGACATGCAAAATGCACAAGCTGATTCACAGAAGTCTGTCGAATCCCTGACCGTGCTGTTGGATGAAAAATATCTGTGGCCAGAAGATACCGATCCTGAAGAAGATGAATTGGAATGGGAAGAGGAAGAAGCGCGAGGCTATGATCCGGTGGCCTTTTGGAGCTATTACGATTATAGCTATCGGCTTTTGAAGCGGGCATTACCTGATTTTGAGAGCATGCTCCAGCATAGCTCCGACCCGGATATCTCTGACGCCCTATTGGAACTTGTACAGGAGTTGCAAAAATTTTAAATATAAGAAAACGAATCACATGAAGAAAACGGGCGATATTCCAAGGAAACGCCTGTTTTCTTTTTCTAAACAGCCTCTTACCTGACTCGTTTCTGCGAATCCCTTACGTTATAATGATGGACTGAATGTAACGGCGGGTTCGTGTGAGAGAAACGAGCCGAATCATAGGAGAGCCTATGCGATTGACCGCTGGACGGAGGCCCGGAACGATACCGGGCTGCGGGTCAACACGCGGTTCTCCGTTAATATAGGAGGCTGGAAGGAAACCGTATGAATCTTAGACAACAATGGTTCGGTAATATCCGGGCCGATATACTTGCGGGCATGACCGTGGCGCTGGCGCTGATCCCGGAGGCGATTGCCTTCTCGATCATTGCCGGTGTCAATCCGATGGTCGGACTGTACGCCTCCATCTCAATGGCAATTGTTATTTCTTTTGCAGGCGGACGTCCGGCGATGATCTCGGCAGCAACCGGGGCTGTAGCGGTGCTAGTCGTGGGTTTGGTGAAGGATCATGGCGTGGAATATCTGTTTGCGGCTACTATTTTAGCAGGTATTATTCAGGTGCTGCTGGGTGTTTTGAAAATAGGACGATTTATGAGCTTTATTTCGCAGCCGGTCATGACCGGGTTTGTGAATGCGCTGGCGATCCTCGTCTTTATGGCACAGCTCACCCACTTTCACGGAGCCAATTGGATCATGTACGCGATGGTGGCGGGTACGCTGCTCATTGTGTATATTTTGCCGAGGTTTGTGAAGAGCATTCCCGCTCCATTAACGGCAATCGTCATCATGACGATCATCACGTATGCGTTCGGGCTAAATGTCAAAACCGTAGGCGATATCGGTACACTGACCAGCTCACTGCCTTCATTCCATTTGCCGCAGATTGAGTGGTCGTTGCATACTTTGTGGATTTTACTGCCGTATTCCTTTACGATGGCGCTGGTGGGACTGCTGGAATCGCTGCTGACAGCCAGTATTTTGGATGAAATGACCGAAACGAAAAGCAATAAAAACCGGGAAGCCCGCGGGCAAGGAATTGCCAACTTTGTAAATGGCTTTTTCGGCGGTATGGGTGGCTGTGCCATGATCGGACAATCTGTTATTAATGTTAGTTCGGGAGGTAGAGGGCGTTTGTCCACCTTCACGGCAGGGGTGTTTCTGGCCTTTCTGCTGCTGGTGCTCGGCGGGGTTGTGAAGGAAGTACCGATGGGCGCACTGGTGGGAGTTATGTTTATGGTGTGTATCGGGACGGTGGACTGGAATTCGCTCCGAAATATCACCAAGGTTCCCAAGGCGGACACATTTATCATGGTTACGACGGTCGTCATTGTGGTGGCTACGCATGATTTGTCCAAGGGAGTTATCGTGGGCGTATTGCTGAGTGCCCTGCATTTTGGCTGGAAAATGGCTAAAATCCGCATCAGCGCGACAGAGGACAACGATGAAAAGGTGTACCATGTTAGAGGTCCGATGTTTTTTGCTTCGACGACTCATTTTGTCGACCATTTTGAACCTTCGGATGATCCGAAGCGCGTTGTGGTGGATTTCAGCCAATCGCATATTTGGGATCATTCTGCGGTAACCGCCATTGGGAAGGTGCTGCAAAAGTACACGAAATCCGGTAAATTGATTACCCTGCGGGGACTGAACGAGGAAAGCCGCTTGATTGTGGAAAAGCTCGGCGGTCCTGTAGCTACGGAGCCACTGGTGTGATGAATCGTATAGAATAGACCAAAGCCTGGAATGGAATTTAACCATTTCAGGCTTTTTTGCATGTATTTCTGAAACATAACAAAGTTTTTCTTCCTAAATCATAGATAAATACGACAAATTTTCATCAAAGTATTGACGTAATAATTAGGCTGGAATACAATCATTGTTATTAAACTTACAAAATACATAGGATTAATTGAAAATTAAAAATTGAAAGGTATGTACATATGAATCTAGACTGGGAGTTTATCGTAGAGAGCTTGCCGCTGTATGGTGAGGCGATGTGGCTTACATTGAAGATTGCTTTTTGGGCCATCCTCTTTTCGCTGATCGTCGGTTTGTTGTGCAGTATTGTGTTGTATTACAAGGTGAAGGGCGTCAGCGGCATTATTACAGCGTATATCGAGCTTTCCCGAAATACACCACTGCTGGTACAGCTGTATTTTCTGTATTATGGCTTTACCAAAATAGGTCTGCATATGAGCGAAATGATGTGTGCCATCGTCGGTATGACCTTTTTGGGCGGAGGGTATATGGCAGAGGCGTTCCGTGGTGGAATTGAAGCGGTGAGTAAAACGCAGACGGAATCCGGGCTTAGCCTGGGACTGTCCAAGGTGCAACTGGCGCGATATGTTATTTTGCCGCAGGCCTTTGCTATCAGTGTTCCATCGTTGGGTGCGAATGCGATTTTTCTGCTCAAGGAAACCTCCATTGTTGGCGCCATTGCTTTGCTAGATATTATGAATGTGGCAAAAGACCTGATCGGCATGTACTACAAAACGGCGGAATCGCTGATTCTGCTGGTGCTGGCTTATCTCATCCTGCTTTTGCCTTTGTCGATGCTGCTGACATGGGTGGAAAGGAAGGTGCGATATGCAGAATTCGGGGATTAATGTGCTTTTTGAAGGTTCTAATTTTGAGCGTCTGTTAGGTGGATTGCTCGTTACGATGGAAATTGCGTTTATTTCGATTGTGATCGGCACAGTGCTGGGCATCGTAATGGGGCTATTGCGCACTTTAAAGTCAGGTCCGATTCGATTCGTATTACGTTTTTATCTGGAGACATTTCGTATCATTCCGATTTTGGTATGGCTGTATGTGGTGTACTTTGGCTTTACGCCTTTGCTGAATGTGAACATTAGCGGGGAGCTAACGGCAATTATCGTGTTTAGCTTATGGGGTGCGGCGGAGATCGGTGACATCGTTCGTGGTGCGCTCGAATCGTTGCCCAAGCATCAAGTGGAATCCGGGCAAGCGCTCGGTCTGACGTATGGACAATTGTACCGTCATGTGCTCATTCCTCAGGCGGTACGCCGAATGCTGCCGGGTTCTATTAATCTGGCAACACGGATGATCAAAACGACGTCATTGGTGGTGCTGATCGGCGTGGTAGAGGTGGTAAAGGTCGGACAACAGATTATTGAGCTTGGCGTGATTAAAGCGCCAGCGGCATCCTTTTGGGTGTACGGTTTTATTTTTATACTATATTTTCTCGTATGCTATCCGTTGTCCAGACTTTCCAAGAGATTCGAACGCAGATGGCAAAATTAGCAGGATGGGGTGGGAGTCATGGCAGAAGCTATGGAGGTTTTGCTGGAGATTCGAGGGCTGGACAAAAGCTTTGGTGACCGAAAGGTACTCCAACAGATTGATTTGGAGGTAACGAAGGGGGAGGTCGTGGTCGTTCTTGGCCCTTCGGGCTGCGGAAAAAGCACACTTCTGCGATGCCTCAATGGTCTGGAACCAGTCCAAGGCGGAGAAATCCGATATAGAGGACAGGATCTTACGGACAAAAAAGTGAATTGGCGGGAGGTACGGCAGCATATCGGGATGGTATTTCAGAACTATGAGCTGTTTCCCCATATGTCCGTCTTGGAAAATATATTGCTAGGCCCGCTTAAAGTACAGCGAAGAAACAAGCAGGAAGCGCTCAAGCAAGCGGAGCAATTATTGGAACGGGTCGGTCTGTTGGATCGCAAAGATGCGTATCCGAGAGAGTTATCAGGCGGACAAAAGCAACGGATTGCGATTGTACGCGCACTGTGTATGAACCCCGAAATTATGCTCTTTGACGAAGTGACAGCATCGTTGGACCCGGAAATGGTCAGAGAGGTGCTGGATGTGATGCGGGAGCTGGCACGACAGGGGATGACGATGATTATCGTGACGCATGAGATGGGATTCGCCAAGTCGGTGGGGGATCGCATCGTTTTTATGGATCAAGGACAAATATGCGAAATGACCACACCACAGCAATTTTTCACCCAACCGGAAACAGAGCGTGCCCAGCAATTTCTGGATATATTTCAGTATGAAACTACATAAACAGGGGGATGAATACGATGAAAAAAGGGTTGAAGTTAACTGCATTATTGCTGGCTGTAAGCCTGCTGCTTATCGGATTGACGGGCTGCGCGGGAGCTGGCGGCAATGCCAACGGCAGTTCAGGCTCGGCAAAATTTGCTTCGATTGAGGACATTAAAAAGAACGGCAAAATCCGAATTGGTGTTTTCGCGGATAAGCCTCCGTTTGGCTACGTGGATTCGGAAGGGAAGAATCAGGGCTTTGACGTGTATATTGCGAAACGATTTGCCAAGGATCTTTTGGGCGATGAGTCCAAGGTGGAGTTCGTTCTGGTGGATGCCGCCAGCCGGGTCGCTTATTTGCAATCCAACAAGGTAGACATTATCATGGCTAACTTTACCGTAACGGACGAGCGCAAAGAAAAGGTGGATTTTGCTAACCCGTACATGAAATTATCTTTTGGCATTGTATCACCCGACAGCGCTCCGATCACCACGATTGATCAATTGAAGAACTCGGATCAGAAGCTGATTGTCGCAAAAGGAACGACGGCTGAGACCTATTTTACGAAAAATTATCCTGACATCAAGCTGCTCAAATTCGATCAGTACACAGAAATTTTCTCAGCTCTCAAAGACAAGCGCGGCGCTGCCATTGCTAACGATAATACAGAGCTGATCGCCTGGGCAAAAGCCAACCCCGGCTTCACCGTAACCATTCCGGCCTTTGGCGGCCAGGATACCATTGCCCCCGCAGTAGCGAAGGGAAATAAAGAGCTGCTGGATTGGATCAACAATGAGCTGGATACGCTGGGTAAGGAAAACTTTGTCCATCAAGCCTACAAGAACACACTGACCTCCGTTTACGGAGAAGGCTTCACAGACCAATTGGTCGTAGAAGGCGGCAAAGTGAAATAAATTTTAGAATATAAATGAGTTCTACAGAAATGAATTCCTTTAAAGCAAAAAGACCCAGAATGCCAAGAATAGGGTCTTTTTGCTTTGATTCGATTAACAATATTTTAATATTTAACATAACTATTTAAAGTTTTCATAGCTTATCTAAGTACATATGCGATGGATTTAAAGAATAAATAAGACCCGTAAGATAGACACTGTACCAAAGTGACTTCTTACGGGTCTTTATTCAAATGGAATCAATGATTCTCCGATTCATCTTCAGGTATATATTCGAGAACATCGTGTAGGGTTAACGGACGACCAGAAAGACGAATCAGCGTTTCCATCACTGTATTAAACGTTTTAAATTCGATCCGCTTGGATGTATTGTTACACATTTCATAGATGGTGTTGGGCCTGATTTTGGCCTCACGAGCAAGAGCGTTTTTAGTAATACCGATTTCTCGAAGCAATTCTTCAAGTTTGAAAGTAATTCCCATACATACACCTCATTAAAAAATTTAGATAGAAGAATATTAACCATTGAAGTTTATCCTGAAAAGATATAGAATAACTACAAAGGTTGTACTTTAAAGGCTTAATATATTAGGGATTCAACTTAACAACCTCTCATAGAGGACAATGTAAAAGATGTGAAGGGAGCTAAATTCTAATGAACAAAAGTAATTTTGAAAAAGTAAGTCTCATTCTTGGTCCCTGCGATCTTCCGCATATGTATGAGCTTTTTGAGGGCTATCTGATCAAGGACCGTTACGTCATGATGATCGACAATAGCGTGCTTACCCTTCGACATGTAAAAAAGGAAAGACATCATTCCCATCTATATGTTGACGGCGATACAGGTGGCATCACTCTTGCAAGGCATGTACAACGTGAAGACATAGATGTGATTACTGAGTTGGTCGAACGATTGCGCAACATGGATGCATTAAGTTTTCTTACAGACGAATTGTTATGGAGCACATGTCGGGAAGATATAGACTTTGATTTAGTTCGGAATAAAGGACTATGAAAAAATGGCGAACGTAAATTCTGTTTCGAATTTTTGTCCTCATTTTACTTATATATAATGTAACACACAAGCGTAAAAGGGTGAAATAAACTCCACCATACGCAAGCTACATATTTACTAATATCCTTTAGGTGCATGCTCCCCATATGAGCCTAAGTGAATAGGAAGGTGATTTGCACATGGCTAAAACAGATGTGGCAACTGCACTCCTGATGGTGGTACACAGGAAGGCAGGTACTTTTTTAGATAGCAAAACAGCGCCAGGCGGGTATCGAACCGCCTGGCGCTTTATTTTTAGAGATAGGCAAACATGAATTTATTTCTTTTGTGCAAACAGCCATTCAATCATATCCTGATTTTGCAAAGCGGGAACCCAGGAGAAGTGTCCTACGGGTTTAATAATGCCTGCTTCATATTCAGTAAAATGAATGAGATTTCCATTTTGCGCCTGAATGGCAGCAACCATTTCTTGCGTGTTTTTAGGGCTTACCGTGGTGTCGTCTACGGCATGAAAGGCCCAAATAGGGACGTTTTTCAGTACTTCGACGTGTTTAGGATCAACAGGGGCATACATGTTAACGGCTTTCTCATAGTTGGTCAAACCGGCAATCGGTACGCCTGCGGCGAACAAGTCAAGATTTTTCTCCAACAATCTCCACGTTCCCATAGCCCCTTGAGAAATACCAACAATATAGATTCGGTTAGTGTCGATCGGGTATTTTAACGCCGTTTCCCGTACCAAATCAGCTACAGCACTGTTGCGCGGCTCATCTGCCCAAATAAATTTATGAACCGGGTCAATCGGGCTTTGTGGAGCGATTACAAAGGACGGGTGTTTGGCTTGCTGCTCAGGAGAAGCCCAGGTAACGGCCCCGGCATTGGCCAGCAGATTTACTCCGTTTCCATCACCACGCTCGCCATTTCCGTGCAGAAATACAACCAGCGGGTAGGTCTCGCCGGATTCTACTTTAGGCTCGAACATGAAGTAGTTCAGCTTGTAGCCATCTTTATTTTCAAAGAGGTTCTTTTGGAAATCGTCCACGATCGGCGTCATTTTATCAGTTGCGTTTACAGTTTGCGGTGAGGCTGGAATGACTGTTTTCTTTTGAGTTGCAATGTCTTGTTTCTGACTAATGTAATAATTTAATGCGTTTGGTTGGTTGATTGCGATTGTTGCATTGTAAGTAAGGGTACCCGCATTTTTGTCCTGCGTGTCCAGTTCGATAATGACATATTTGCCATGAGTGCTACGGTTGGCGATGATTCCGGTATCGTTGGTATACACACCGGTCACGGTTCTGTCTGTGTATACATCATTGAGTACAGATTGTACCTGAAAGCTGGATTTGGACAGGGATGCCCCGTCGATATTGGTGCTATATTTCAGTACAACGGCAGAAACGACTTCACCTAAAGGCTGTACCTGAGTGAGCAGGGTGGCCTGTGGTGCTGGAACATCGGATGCTGCGGCAGAGCTGGAGGACGGAAAAACAATCGTGAGCAGGAACACGAAAGATAGTAAAACAAGGGCGAAACGTCTTCTTTGCATGAAATTGATCTCCTTTGGTGTCAATTTTTAAAGCGCTTTCTAAATAGTAAGGATATGTTACTGCATGCTGTTGCATTCGTATGAATCAAAAAAAGACAAACTCCGGGTACACGAATGTACTCGGGTTTTGCCTTTTCAGTAACAATCCCACTTGAAGGATAGCATCTGCATTAGAATCTGACAAGTGAAAGCGCTACAATTTTGGATTTTTTATAATCTTCTCAACTTTTGCAGCTGTAATAAGAGCTAAATTTCTTATGTTTTGATGGTTAGCCCCGGCAGATAACCCCAAAAAACGGGGCTTCCCAAACGTAATGTTGTGGGTTATAATCTCACTAACTTAACACTGTTAATTTAAATAACAATGTTAAAAAAGGAGAAGAAATCATGAAAAAATATGATGTTATCGTCATCGGCGCAGGTCTGGGCGGTTTGTCCTGTGCAGCAAGACTCTCCGCGCTCGGTTACCGGACGGCTGTTTTTGAAAGTCATACCCTGGCGGGCGGCTTTGCAACTGAATTCAAAAGAAAGGGTTATACTTTTGACGTATCCCTGCACGGTGTTGGCGGACTCGAAGAAGGCAGCTTCGCTCAGTTGCTGAAAGACTGCAAAGTGGACCGACGGATCGTACCTCTCCGCAAAAAACACCCGTATTCCATTTGTTGGGAAGGACAGATCATTGATATCCCGTCCGATGTGCAGGAATATGTGCAGCTCCTCAAAAACATGTTCCCTGCTGAGCAGGCAGCCATCGACAGCCTGTTTGCAGGTATTCGCCGCTTTGAGGAAGGCTTCTCCGTCTTCTCTTCCTCTTCCCTCACTTCCTGGCGCAAGGCGGCTGGCCTGCTCAAAGCAGGAACCTTCTTCCGCTGGACGCAAATGACCACTTGGGAGGCTGTAAGTCAGTTCGGGCTGTCTGAGAAATTCACGGAATTTTTCACTGCGCTCTGGCCCTATTATGGATTGCCCCCGAAGCGGCTTGCCGCCTTGTATTTTTTCATTCCCTGGATCGGCTATCATTTGGAGGGAACGTATTACATTCAGGGAGGCGCACAAGCTTTATCCAATGCGCTTGTTGCCGCCATTGAGTCAGCCGGCGGAGAGGTTCACCTGCGCAGTCAGGTGTCGGAGATTGTACTCAAAGGCGGCAAAGCAGTTGGTGTACGCCTGAAAAAAGGGGACGTATATGAAGCCAATTGGATTGTGTCCGGTATCAGTCCCCATCATACCTATGGCTGTCTGCTATCGAACCATGATGCTGCCCGCCGTGAGCTGGAAGCCGTCAGCGGCCTGGAGACCGGCACGTCTCTCACCCAGTTATATCTTGGGTTATTATGTGAACCCCATGAGCTTGGCATCACCGAAGAAGACTTAATTCTGCGTAACGAGCCAGATTCGGAGACAGATTATGAAGTCATGATGAGCGGTCAGTATACCAAAGGCAACTGGATGCTCACGAATTACAACGCCATGGATCCCTCGCTTAATGAGCCGGGGAAAGGCGTCATTGCAGTTACATTTTTGGACAGATTGGAAAATTGGCCTGCGACGCGTCCCGAATATAGAGCCCAAAAAGAAGCCGTAACACGGCAGATACTGAAGCGTCTTGAAGGATTGTATCCGGGGTTTAGCAGTAAAGTGGTGGTAGCCGAGTTGGGTACACCGCGGACGATGCAGCGTTATACAGCCAATCCCGACGGGGCCGTCTACGGCTACGCGCAAACGGTACGGCAGTCTGGCATGAAAAGACTGAAACGCAAAACAGCGGTGAACCGCCTGTCATTGGTGGGGGCATGGACACAGCCGGGGGGCGGGTTTCAAGGGGCTATGAACTCGGGTATAATGGAAGCTGATCGTATCGCCGCCAAATTGGGGCAGGCAGAAAGGGCTAGTACATTTACTCATGAAACATATCAAACGCCGAGAACGTGAAAGCAGTGAGATTCGCCGGAAAATAATCGAGGCCGCCCGCTCGCTTTTCCTGAACCAAGGGTATGCCGAAGTTTCCATGCGCAAAATTGCGGATCAGATCGAATATTCGCCAACGACCATTTATCATTATTTTGCCAATAAGGAAGCGATTGTCCGTGAACTGCTGATAGAAGGAAATTCCATGTTTTTTCAGTCTCTTCAGCAGCGTACGGAAGAAGCACAGGCAGCAGGATTGAATGCCCTGGACGTGCTGAAAACGGTGTCCGACTCTTATGTCCGTTTTGGAACGGCTAACCCGGAATATTACAATATCCTGTTTATCAGCAACCTGGAATCTGTAAGCTTAATCAACCTTATTGACAGTGGACGCTTTAAAGGCTTTGAGTTGCTTGAATCCGGACTAAAAGCCGCTATGGATGATGGCAGCATAACTCAAGGGGATGAGCGCCTGATCGCCACATCCGTGTGGAGCATGCTGCACGGATTGACTTCCCTGCTCCTGAATTTTGATTTTCCTACGGCAAAATCAAATGACGAATTAATTTCATTCACTATAGATACCTTTTTCCGGGGATTAAGCCGCTGACGCAGCGGCTCCAAAAGGTTAACAATGCTCCGAATCATAAAGCTGCTCCAGCACTGCTCGAATACGGCGTTTATCTTTTTTGAGCATAACAAGCTGCAAAGAAGTATGAAGCAGGTCTGAGATGTTAGCCCAAGTGTCTGCTTCCAGAGGGGGAAGAAGATCCCGTTGAATCATGATATTCAATGCTTCGGTTGTGATTTTCTGATGAAGCTCGCTGTCGGATAGCCATTCGAGCAACTGTTTAGTTGTAGGACGGGAGTGAGCGAAAAGCGCTGCCCAGCCCTCTACGGGATGATTCACCTTATCCCGTATCCAGTCAATGACCTGTGATGAATGAAAATGCTGTAGCTGCCCGTTAGCGGTGTACCCTTCTAATTTACCATCCACCGCTGAATGCTGTAGCAGGTAATTGCACACGTATGTCAAGCCTTCATGCCCGGGCAGACAGCGGGCGGTCAGGTAGGCACGGGTGGATACAAATGTACCTACACCAACAGGGTCGCTATTGGGAACCGAAGAAGAAGTCCACGCTTGCACGTTGCCCGGCTGCCATAAGGAATGGACCCAATCGGCAGGCCCC
>NZ_ASRY01000109.1 GCF_000520815.1 Paenibacillus maysiensis
CATATTGATACACCGGCGGCACCAATTCCGTTCACAACGATTCGAACGTTTTCAATTCGCTTATTAACGACTTTCAAGGCATTCAGCAGGCCTGCAATCACCACGACCGCCGTGCCATGCTGATCATCGTGAAAGATAGGAATATCCAGCTCCTCGGCCAGCCGGGTTTCGATCTCGAAGCAGCGTGGGGAACTAATATCCTCTAAATTAATTCCCCCGAAAATAGGACTGATCGCCTTAATCGTACGGATGATTTCCTCCGTATCCTTCGTATCCAGACAGATAGGAAAGGCGTCGACTCCGGCGAGTTGCTTAAACAGCATCGCCTTGCCTTCCATCACCGGTGCAGCCGCATGCGGGCCGATATCGCCAAGCCCCAGCACTGCGGTACCATCGGTTATAACCGCGACCGTATTCCGTTTTATGGTCAGCGAGTACGCTTTTTTAGGATTCTCATGAATGGATGTGCACACCCGGGCCACCCCTGGAGTATACACCCGCGACAGATCATCCCGATTTTTGATCGGCAGGTTGGGTTGGATTGATATTTTACCCCCCAGGTGCGCAAGAAACGTGCGGTCAGAAACGTTAATGAGTTGAATGCCTGCTAACGATTTGAGTGATTCGATGAGCGAAGTCTCCGCTATTTCAGCGACGTGGACGGTGATGTCACGAACGGACGAATCCTGTCCGGGACGAATAACATCAATGGAAGTAATGTCTCCCCCAGCGCGGCTGATGGTTGATGCGACATCACCGAAGTTTACTTTGGAATGAACAAGCTCCAATCGAAGAATCAGACTATTAAAGGCCACGGTACATCCGCTCCTATTCTATTCATAGCACGTGTGCGGCCCAAAGGCAGACACATGTACTGTTCGTGTCCAGACGGTAACAGACACAATATGGTACAGCCAAAAAGTCGAACACTCAGGTAGTTGCCAGTTGCACCTCAGCACTCCCCTTTTCGTCTGAACATAATCATGTAGCTCCCCTGCTTTTACATGTTACCGCTTTCATAAAAGCGTTGGGAAGCTTTTGTTCATATTGTTATTTATGGTCATTTTGATCACGCAGCAGCTCATACCGATTAACGGGACGACCGACCCCGCCATAATGCACAACAAGGCGCACGATCCCTCTTTTCTCCAGATAATCCAGGTATCTTCTTGCCGTTACACGAGCAATCCCTACTCCCTCCGCGGTTTCTTCAGCAGACAGCTTGCCGCCATGCTGCTCCATGACCGCAAGCACCTGCTTCAAGGTGGCAGCATTCAAGCCCTTTGGCAGCTCATCGTAAGACATCGCCCATTCCTCGTACACTGGAGTAGGGACTACCGCTTCCTTGGCTGCTTCTCCATTTTGCATAATGAGGTCCAGCTCTTCCTGGGTTCCTACTTCTTCTGCCCATAATCCGGCCTGCTGTACCCGGTAACGCTCCAATGTATGGTGGATACGCTCTACCTTGAACGGCTTCATGATATAATCGAACGCTCCGTTTCGCATCATTTCACGGATCGTCTCCGTATCCTTCGCGGCGGTCACGACAACTACATCTACAGGCAATCCCATAGAACGGATGCGCTGCAAGGTCGTTATCCCGTCCAGCGACGGCATGAACACGTCAAGAAAAACCAGATCAGGCTTTAGCTCCTCGATCAGCTCCAACCCCCGAAGCCCATTGGAAGCCAGACCTACGACTTGGAACCCTTCAACCTGTTCGATAAACTGCCGATTCACCTCTTGTACCATCGGATCATCCTCGACCAGCAGCACACGAAAATGTGATTTAATAGGTTTACTCATCGTCGCTCCCTCTCTCCTTTAACGGAAATAGAATCTCTATCGAGGTTCCCAAGCCAAGGGATGACTCGCATGTCAGGCGGCCGTTCCCCTTGGTGACAATCCCGCTCAGTAAATGCAGCCCCATGCCGCGGCTCTCTCCGTCCTTGGTTGTAAATCCGCGGTCGAGCATTCGTTTCTTCGTGGTCTCCGACATTCCACAGCCGTTATCCTCAACCAATATGGACATATATTCGTCATCCTGCTGGATGCTGACATAAATCTCCTTGGAGCCGACTTCTGTATCCGCCAGTGCATCAAAGGCATTCTCCATTAAATTTCCGAGTAACAGAACAAAATCATGTCGGTCAATCAGCCGGGGAAACTGATTCATTCTGCTGTCAGGATCAATCCTAATATCAATGCCAAGCTCTTTACCACGGCTAATTTTACCCAATAGCAGACCTGCAACTCCGTCATCATCGAAATGCTGTTGAAGGAAGCGTGTAATCTCCTCCTGTTGTTCGGTCACCTCGAACAGATAGCTCAAAGCCTCATTCTGCTGCCCAAGCTGGAGCAAGCCGGCGACGGTATGCATTTTGTTCATATGCTCATGATTTTGTGCACGAAGCGCATGAACAAACTCTTTGACACCTGTGAGCTCCTCGGCCATTCTCGTCACCTCGGTCTTGTCCTGAAATATGGAGATTGCCCCCATCGTAACTCCCCGTTCGCGAATGGGAATTCGGTTGCTCCAAATAATAGTTCCGCCAATTTTTAGCTCCTGGCTCAAAATTGCGACTCCCGAATCCAGCACTTCCGGCAAACGAGTATCCGGGATGACCTCACGGATCGGCAATCCCGCTACATCGCGGTGCACATCGAAAATTTGTTTGGCCCGTTCGTTGAAAATCGTAATGATGCAGTTGCGGTCAATGGCAATGACGCCCTCGTGCATCGCCTGAAAGGCGGCGCTTCGCTCACGAAACATTCTCGCAATCTCCTGCGGCTCCAGATTGAACATCTGGAGCTTAATATGACGGGCCAGCAATGCAGAGCCAATCACACCAAACATCAACGACAGCAACGAAGTCATGACGATGGATTGTTTCTCCTGGCGGATAATCTCCGTCACGCTTGGCAGCAGGCCACCCGCCACGACGACGCCCACCTGCTCCGAGGAAGCATTCATAATCGGCACAAAGGAACGCAAGCCGATGCCCGCTTCGCTGCGCACTTTGGAGACATACGTATGTTCAGCGAATGCGGCATCATCATCCCGAGCCTCAAACGTTCCGCCGATTCGTTCCGAAAGCGGATGAGACAGCCGTTTGCGGTTCATATCGAGCACGATGATATAAGCCGCATCGTTTAATATCCGAATTTTGTCCGCCATAGGTGCAATCACGGCAGAAGCATTGGGGTCGTCAATTCTTTCCACTACGTCCGGCAGGTTCGCAACCGTCTGAGCTGTAATCGTAAGCCGCTGTTTGAGTTCTTCTTCCTTGAGCCGGGTGGCGCTACCGAACAGAAAAAGACCGCCGATCAAAAGAGAAAAAAGAACGACTCCAAATGAAAGTATCATTATTTTCCAATATATGCGAAGTCTGTTCATCCTCTTCACCTTCCCCTTAAACCGTTTACCTTTGAATATCATTGTGGAATAATGGGACTAAAATAGCAACAGATGGGAGGTTCCTTTGTGAAAAGAGCTGCTGGATTTGGTGTTTTGCTCGTACTGGGTATCCTGACGGCTTATCTAATCGGTTTTCAAAAGAATTTTGGTGAAGAGCTCCCTTATGATAGTGAATTTACCGGTCTTAAAGATCGGATCGTGATTAAATTTAGCCATGTGGTGGCGGAAAACTCGCCCAAAGGGCTGGCCGCCGCTTATTTTGCACAGCGGGTGAAAGAAAAATCCAACGATCGGATTGAGATTCAAGTGTTCCCCAATGGGATGCGCTATTCAGAAACCACAGAAGTTGCCGCACTTCAGCGAGGAGAAATCCAGATGATCGCTCCTTCGTTTTCCAATTTGAACGCGATTGACCCAGCCTGGCTGGTGATGGATCTTCCGTTTGCCTTTGAGGATCAGGCTGAAGTCGATCAGGCACTGAACGGAGAATTGGGCAAGCGGTTATCGCAAACACTTGACCCCTATGGCATGAAAGGCGTTGCCTTCTGGTCCAATGGCTTTCGACAGATCACGAATAACGCCCGTCCAATTGGCAAACCCGCAGACTTTGCGGGCTTGAAATTCCGTATCCAGCCAAGCCAGGTGTTGCAACGTCAGTTTGAAGCGCTTGGTGCATCAACCATTAGCACTCCTTTCAATGAAATATACCACAGCCTAGAAACGCGAACGGCAGATGGACAGGAGAACACGATATCCAATATCCTTACCAAACGGTTTTACCAAGTGCAACGCTATATGACCATCAGCAACCACAGCTATCTGGGTTATGCCGTCGTATTTAACAAATCTTATTGGGATCGCCTCCCAAGTGACGCTAAGCTGGTGCTGCAGGAGGCACTTGAGGAAACGACGCGTTGGAACAAACGGGAAACAGATGAAAATGCGGATCGACTTAGCCAGTTGCAGCAGACCGGAGACATTAAAATTACCCACCTGTCCGAGGGTGAGCGTAAGCTTTGGAGGGAAAAACTGCGCGTTCTCTATCAGGAGTTCACTCCCATCATCGGGTCAGACCTGATGGATATGATTCAAGGACCATAAAGACCAAAAAGAACGTTATGACCGTATTCTTGTTTGCCAAGAACGCAGCTTTTACACTAGGGATACAAAAATAAAGCGTTTTCAAAAACTAAAAGAAAGCGAGAGCGTATCCCTATGAAACTGAGAATTAATTTTAAAAACTTGACGGTTCAGGTCGTTATCGCTATTGTTCTGGGCATTCTTCTTGGCCACTTTTTTCCTGCAACAGGCGAAAAGCTCAAAATACTCGGAGACTCCTTTATCAAGCTCATTAAGATGGTCATCGCACCCATTGTATTTTTTACAGTTGTACACGGGATTGCCAGCATGGGAGACATGAAGAAGGTCGGTCGCATCGGCGGAAAGGCCCTTCTCTATTTTGAAATCGTTACCACAATTGCGCTGGCTATTGGTCTAATCGTTGTTAATCTGGTAAGACCGGGAGCGGGCATTGATGTGAGCAAAGCAACCGGAGAAGTATCTCAATATGCTCAAAAAGCAGCGGAATCAAGTCATGGGCTCGTTGATTTCATCGTTGGCATTATTCCTGAAAATGTAGTGAGCGCTATGGCAGGCGGAGATTTACTGCCTATCCTGTTCTTTGCCATCCTCTTCGGACTGTCACTGACGGCCATGGGGGAGCAAGCCAAACCCGTCATTGTCCTGTTCGACAAGCTGTCGCACGCCTTCTTTGGCATCGTGAATATGATCATGAAATTGTCTCCAATCGCCGCATTCGGTGCCATGTCTTATACGATTGGTAAATTCGGCATTGGGTCGTTAACCTCTCTTGGCAAGCTGATGGGTTCCGTTTACCTGACCATGGCCTTATTCATTATCATTGTGCTCGGTATGATTGCTCGTATGTACGGTTTCAGCATTTTCAAGTTTATCGCTTATATCAAAGAAGAAATTTTGCTTGTACTCGGTACTTCATCCTCCGAGTCTGCCCTGCCCCGTATGATGGACAAAATGGAGAAATACGGCTGTTCCAAATCGGTGGTCGGCCTGGTCATTCCAACGGGCTATTCGTTTAACCTGGATGGTACGGCGATCTATTTGTCCATGGCTGCCATATTCGTAGCTCAGGCCTCCGGCGTCGATATGACCATATGGCAGCAGTTGACACTGCTTGGTATCCTCATGCTGACCTCAAAGGGAGCGGCGGGCGTCACGGGCTCCGGATTTATCACGCTGGCAGCCACACTCGCGGCGTTCCCTTCCATCCCGCTGGCCGGAATGGCGCTGCTGCTCGGTGTGGATCGCTTCATGTCAGAAGCGCGGGCCATCACCAATCTGATTGGTAACGGGGTCGCTACCGTCATCGTCGCCAAATCGGAAAATGAGTTTCATCCCGACAAGCAGCCAGAAATTGCTCCGGCATCGACTGAGCTTGAAACCCGTCCTTTAAACAGCCCGGTTACTAAATCTGTATAATAAAGTATGCTTTATAGTAGAGCCGGTATAAACAATTGAATGTGTTAAAAAAGAAGGAGCACTTACCGCTCCTTCTTTAGATATTTCTGTTACCAAATACCAACAACATTGAACGTTTAAGCCAAGTTAATACCGGAAGAGGTCTTGGTTAGATACCTTACACCTTAACCTACCCCAATACCGCTATTGAGAACGTACTGATTTATTCTTGATTTACACATTGGGTTCCCGTTTTGCAAACTCTTGTAACATACCTCTTATTTGTTCTACCAATAAAGTAGGCGCTTTCTTTGGTGAACCCGTGTCAAACGGAGGCTGCGGATCGTATTCCAAAATCAGTTGGACTCCTTTACCCATATCTTCTCCCAATTCCCATGCTATTAGTTGGAGTGCCATATCAATACCAGAGGAGACACCGGCTGCTGTAACGATTTTGCCCTGACGAACCACTCTCTCATCTGTTGGAATGGCTCCAAGAGATTGGAGCAGGTCTAAGGAACCCCAATGACTGGTGGCTACGGTTCCATTTAACAAGCCTGCGGCGCTCAAAATCAAAGAGCCGTTGCAAACCGACGTGGTCCATTTCGTAGTTTCATGTATTTGGCGAATCCAATTTAACGTTTCTTCGTCATTCATTGGAGTTTTATAATTTGGCGGACTGCAACCTGGAACAACAAGAATATCAGCTGAAGTAACTTCAGAAAAACTGTAATCGGCATGCAAATAACCCATATTTGAGTCCAGCTTGATTAACCCTTTTTTCTTAGCGACAAACTTCACTTCACATTTCAGTGTAGCAGCAAATACATCGTATGGACCAATTGCATCTAATGCTGTGATTCCATCGAAAAGCATGATTGCGATTTTCATGATGATCTCTCCTCTGATGTGGGATTTTTTTCTTTCACACTAATACTAACATACCCATAGGGGGTATGGGTATATAAAATATTGCGAAAACTTACCAGTGTAAAACCCTCTGTCCTCGACCGAGGTATCTTAATTTCAAACATCTCTTGTCACAAAAAGGCTTACTTAAAAAGGACTGCCCCAGGGTAGTCCTTTTTAGCATTATAAAGCTTCTACATCATGCCTACAAATCTGCTTATCCAGAGCCGGCTTAAGAGCTTTGCTTTCTCAACTGACCATAATATAAGTCGCTGTAAAAGCCTTTATGGGTCAGCAGCTCATCATGAGAGCCCTGCTCCTCCAGACGACCGTCCTTCAGGACCAGAATCCGGTCAGCCTGACGAATGGTATTTAGACGATGCGCGATGACGAAGCTTGTTCGCCCCTGCATAAGCCGCTCCAGTCCTTCTTGTATTTTTATCTCAGTAATCGTGTCGATGCTGCTGGTTGCCTCGTCGAGTACGAGGATTGAAGGGTTAGCCAAAATAGCGCGGGCGATAGCCAATAGCTGTTTTTGCCCTTGGCTGATACCGCTGCCGTTAGCCTCCAGCACCTTGTCGTATCCGTCCTTCATCCGCATGATAAAGGAGTGGGCATTCGCCAGCTTCGATGCTTCCTCTATCTCTTCATCGGTGGCATCCAGTCTGCCGAAGCGGATATTTTCGCGGATTGTCCCTTGGAACAGAAAGGAATCCTGTAGCACAAACGCCATACGGGAGCGCAAGCTTTCACGCTGTATGGTGGTAATGTCACGTCCATCTAGCGTGATCATTCCCTTGTCGGGACTGTAAAAACGGGATATCAATTGGATCAGCGTCGTTTTTCCGGCCCCGGTCGGACCGACCAGTGCGATCATCTCACCCGGCTTGGCTTCAAAAGAGATACCTTTCAGCGTAGCGCTTCCCTCATCATAACCGAAAGAAACATCCGTAAACCGCACTGCCCCCTCAACATGCTCTACCTCCACTGCACCGCGTTCATCCTTGGACTCTTCATCCTCATCCAATATTTCAAATACACGCTCAGCTCCGGCAATAGCAGACAGCAGTGTGTTCCACTGGTTAGCCAGATCGTTCAGCGGTCTGGTGAACTGGCGGGCATATTCTACGAATACAATAATTGTACCTATAGTGATGGAGCCGCGAATGGCCAAAATCCCGCCGATCCCCGCTACAATGGCAAAGCTGAGATTATTCAGCCCGTTCATCAGCTTCGGAATAAAACCGGAAATCGTTTGTGCCCAGAAGCCCGACAGACGGATACGATCATTACGTTCGCCAAAGCCGCGAATAACTCTCTTTTCCTGCGAAAATGCTTTGATAATCTGCTGCCCGGACAGCGTTTCTTCAATATAACCGTTCAGTTCCCCCAGGTTCTTCTGGCGTTCCTTGTATAAAGGCCCGGTGCGGCGCGTAATCCAGCGCATCCCGACTGCCATCAGCGGCACCACGATAAAGGTCAGCAGTGTCATCAGCGGGCTTAACCACAGCATGACCGCAAGTGTACCCACCAGCGTCAATATGCTCGAAAAAATCTGAATGGCCGAGCTGTTCAGCGTAGAGCTGACATTTTCGATATCATTGGTCAATCGACTCATGATCTCTCCCTGCTGACGTTTGCCGTAGAAAGGAATCGGTAGCCGATGCAAATGTGAAAACAGATCGAAACGCATACGATACACCGTCTCTTGGGCAATCTCGATCATCCAGATATTTTGCAACCAGGAGGTTAGCGAGTTGAGCAGATATACAGCCCCCAGCCCAATGAGAAAATAAATCCACGTGCGTCCGCCCGGACCTTCCAGAAAATCGTCCACTGCGACGCCGACCAAATACGGACCCAGCAGAGCCAGTCCGGAGCTGAGCAGTACCATGAACAGTACCAGCATCAGCTTGGCCTTGCGACGGGCCAGATACGCCCATGTCCGTCCTAACGTGCCGGACCAGTTCTTGGCCTTGCGGCGTCCCTCTGCTCCTGCCGGGTTCCGCAGCACACCGGACGGCGGTGTAGGCTGACGGAACGGATCAATGAGTTCCTTGAACATGCGACTCCTCCTTTCCGTATTGTGATTCATAGATGCGTCGATACAGCTCCGAACTGTCCATGAGATGCTCATGACTTCCACTTGCCATCAGGCGCCCCTCATCCAGCAGTAAAATCTGATCTGCTGATGCGGTCGAGCTGATCTTCTGCGTAATGAGAAATGTCGTGCAGGACAGGCCATCGAGTGCATTCAGTAATGCTGATTCTGTCCCTACATCCAGCGCACTTGTGCTGTCGTCCAGAATCAGCACTGCCGGCTGGCGCACCAGTGCGCGGGCAATCGAAAGCCGCTGTTTCTGTCCGCCGGACAGATTGACGCCACGCTGTCCGAGCATCGTGTCATAGCCTTGCGGCAAGCGTTCAATCATATTATGGATCTGCGCCATACGAGCCGCTTCCTGAATCTGCTCCAGGCTGGCATTCTCCAGCCCCCAAGCAATATTATCCCGAATCGAGCCGGTGAATAGCAGCACCTCTTGAGGAACATAGCCAATAGCCTCACGTAGTATGGACCCATCCAGTTCACGAGCGTCCTTTCCATCAAAACGCACATGACCCTCAGCTTCTTCATACAGACGTGTAATCAACTGCACAAGTGAGGATTTCCCCGAGCCAGTGGCCCCCATAATAGCTATCCGCTCACCCGACCGCGCCCTAAAAGATATATCCTTTAGTACAGCCAAATCACTGCCCGGATAATGAAAGCTCACCCGGTCCATTTCCACCTGTCCCTCAATCCGTGTATGATGTGTTGAAACAGGCTCCAGCTCTTGCCTATCTTCATTAGATGTTTCCAATACCTCTCGAATCCGCCCCGTAGATGCAGTTGCCCGGGAAAATACAACAACGATACCTGATAAGGCAGACAAGGCTCCAATCGTCCGCAATGAATAATTGACGACAGCGACCACCTGTCCCACACTGGCATCCCCTGTTGCAATCTGACCCCGTCCGAACCAAAGCACAGCGATAATCCCTGCATTCATCGTAAACAAAATGAACGGCATCGTCGTTTCTGTCCAGCGCAAAGCGGAAACCGTCCCTTTCATCAGTTCGCCCCCGTAGTGGGCAAAACGCTCGATTTCATGCCGCATCTTTACAAAAACCCGAATGAGCCGGATACCTGTCAGGTTCTCCTGAATCACCCCGTTAACATCATCCAAGCGTCGCTGGACACCCTTAAACAAAGTGACCGTCCTCCGCATCATCACCAGCACAAACACGAACAGCACCGGGGCCATAACCGCCAATAGCAGCCCAAGCCTGAAATGTACAACCAGTGCCATCACAATACTGCCGATGACTACAAGCGGAACCCGTGTCATAAACCGCAGGCTCATAAACACCGTATCCTGTACTTGCGTGACATCTCCCGTCAGGCGCGTAATCAGCGACGAAGTGGCAAAACGTTTAAACACAGGATACGAAAAGGACTGTACTTTACGATACAGCTTTTCCCGCAAATCATAGCCGAAGCCCTGACTTGCATGTGAAGCAAAAAAAGAGCTGGATATGCCCGCCATAAAAGCGATAACTGCACTCCCCACCAGTACACTGCCCCATAACCAGACGACGGACAAATCCTGCTGCCGGATGCCCTCATCAATGATTTTGGAGATCAGATATGGCTGCGACAATTCCACCGTCAGCTCCAGCAGCATCATCACGAGCGCTGCGATGGCTGGAACCCGATATTTTTTTAGAAAAGAGAACATCATCCCCACAAGCATTCCTCCAATTGCCCAATAGCCGTCCTTCCAGATCAGCGTGTAATGGTTATAAGAATCGAACCTGCCTGCTGTAAAACCATATATACGCACTTTATACAGCACTATATTTTATTATACCCTTCTGAACGGCTTCGTTTAACCAGCAAATTGGAGACTCCGGTTGCAGGAATTAAAAAATATACAAGAAAGCGTTCCAGTCACGGTCACACTTACCGGACGGGAACGCTTTTTCGGTTATTTCGATAGCTCTGCCGGATAATACTGGAGCCAGCGCCTTAAATCCGCGCTATGGATGACACGCTTGGGATCTTCACCGACTAGGCGAAGCCGCTCTAGCAGGAACTTGATTTCACCGGAGTCTGCCTCGATTCCTTCCTGTTCCAGCATATATTGAACTGCACTTCTGCCCGAATGCTTGCCGAGCACGAACGAATGGTCAGTACCCAGCTCGGTCGGATCAAGGGCCTGATAGGCGGCGCGCTCCTTTAGCAGACCATTGATATGTATGCCGGATTCATGGGCGAATACCATGTCTCCCACAATTGGCTTGGCTTCTGGAATGATTCGGTTGGAGGCTTTGGCCACCAGTGCAGCCAGCGGGTTCAGCAGTTCGGGACGGACACTGCAGGTTCCTTGATATAGGTCCCTCCACGACATCACCACCTCCTCCAGCGCCGTATTACCTGCCCTTTCCCCAAGGCCCGACACTGTGGTACTGGCCCAGACAGCTCCCGCCTGCAAAGCTGCCAAAGTATTGGCAAGCGCTAGACCATAATCATTATGACAGTGAATCTCAAGCTCCACATCCTGCGGCACGCGCGATACAAGCCTGCCTATGCGCGCCGCTATGGCTTCGGGATGGTGAACGGACAGCGTGTCGGCATATCTAAACCGCCGAATACCATCCCTATAGAGCTGATTCGCCAGCTGCTCCAGGAATAGTTCATCTGCCCTTGAAGCATCCTCAAAGCCTACGGAAACAGTCAATCCTTTACACTGACCGTAATCGACAGACCTGCGGATCAGCTCCGTCACCTGCTCAGGATTCATACCCAGCTTGGCCTTCATCTGCACCGTCGATACGGGAACCGAAATATGGGCCCAGCCGACACCCGTCGATTCCGCTGCATCAATATCCGTGAACACCGCGCGATTCCAGGTCATCAGCTTCATCCGTAGTCCGAGAGCGGCAATCCTGGCAATAGACCTGCACTCCGCCTTTCCCATTGCCGGAATTCCGATCTCAGCCTGCTCCACCCCGGCCAAGTCCAGCATAATGGCAATTTCTGCTTTCTCTGCGGCCGAAAAGGCAACGCCCGGAGCCTGTTCTCCGTCACGAAGTGTCGTATCACAAATATGCAACTGACTCATCTGTATCCCCTCCCGTTCCGCAGCACAGACAACGCGGGTTGCGTTTGACCGCTATGGTGCAGCTGCTCATATCCAGCACATTCATACGGTACATGCGGTCAGTGAACAGATTGCCCGCATCCGTAATCCATTTGACCGCTTCCAGTGCAGCCATACAGCCAATCAAACCGGAGGTGGCTCCCAGGACCGGGAATCCCAGAGGCTCCCAAGACTGTCCGCCTTCCGGGTAGAGACATTCCAGGCATGCCGTCCTACCGGGATCAATGGTCAACAATGATACTTCATAGGCGTACATGGCGGCTTCTATCATCGGTCTGCCATGTCGAACACATAGTCTGTTCAGCGCATATCTTTCCGGAAAATCATACCGTGCATCAATCACGATATCCGCCGCTTCTACCCATGGTCCAGAGGATTCTTCCGTGATTCTGTCGGCGTGGCCCTCAAGCTGGGTCTCCGGATTGATACGATGCAAATGCTGCAATGCCGTCTCCATCCGTTCCTCCCCGATTCGTCCGCTGTCCATCAGCACCTGCCGGTTCATATCCGGCAGATGGATTACGCCCTCATGGGCCAATATCAGCTTTCCCACTCCGGCAGCGGCCAGGTACATGGCCGCTGTCCCTCCCAATCCTCCGATGCCTGCAACCATAACAGTAGCCTGCTTTAGTCTGTTCTGACCTTCCACTCCCAGCAACTTCAACTGGCGTCCGTATCTGCTGTCTTCCAGCAGCTGTACCATTCGTCCACCCCCTCCATGTACGGCCCCGCCTTTAAGATATTCGATCCGCAGGATCTTGACACCCTATATGGTTGCCCTTCCTTACAGAAGGCTCATGATTCGGCTTTGCCGATGCCCTCCTCAGCGTGCAGGATTTTGGCAAGCCACATGGGCGGATTGCGAGCCAGCATATGCTGGAGACGCTGGATCTGCTCCTCAATGGTGCTGCCGAAGGCCACCTTCACAGGCATAATGGTCCGCTTGGTCACCTGTGCAGCGGCCGAAGCGCCGATCTGTACCAGGAAGATCAAGGCACAATCCTCGATCAGGCCAATGCGGCTGGCGATCTTGCCCGCCTCGTTCTCATCGCTCCCCAGGGCTATCCGCCGATGCTCCAGGAACTGGACGCCTGAGTACCGGATTTCGAATACAGTAAACATGGGACTCTGCCCAAAATGAGCATTCACAAGCACACCGTCTTCCGTCGCAAATGCAACCTTCATCCTCCCCTCCCCCTCTCGGCAAGCAATACATTGCCCACCTTGTTCACCCACTCCATGGTTCCACGGTATCCGACGCTTACGGAGGTGTGGGCGCCCAGCTCGTCATACACCGGCAAGCCTGCCGGTACGAATGAGGCCCCGGCCCGTGCCGCTCCCTTTCTTCCATGTGAATTGCTGATCCACAAATCAACGCCCTGCGCGCTCTCCTCTGCATCATCCAGATCACCGAGCCAGACTTCCCGTTCTGTCTTTTGCAGTGCGGGCGTGCTGCAGGATGTAATTAGCCGCTTCAGTTCCACTCCCATCTCCTCCAGCCAGGCTGCGGTCGACAGCATATGATCCGGTTCAAGCGCCACTACAGCCGAAGCGCCAGAATAATAGAAATGGGCATCCAGCATGCTGTCCAACAGATTTTCACGCTGCCAGCGGAAGCGAACGGGGGCTGGCTCGCGGCTGATCTTTTGCAGAAAATGTATGAATGCATCGCTCGCGGCCAAGCCAGACAGACCAGCGAACAAATGGTAGGGAATGCCTGCGGCATGATCCAGCCTGCGCGCCGGACGTTCCATGCTCGCGCCAATGGCAATAGTGCAGGAGGACTCCAGCATCTGGCAGGCTGAATCCAGCGGAGTCCCCCCTCTCGTCAAAGGGGAAAAGCCTGTCAGCAGGTGACCGGACAAGGAAGTGGAGATATCGGGAAGCGTAATAACCTCCAGGCCGAAGGAAGCGATCATATCCTTGATTTCCATGACATCTCCGGCAGTCAGATAAGAAGCCGGCAGCAGATTGACCTGCGTCCGGCGCTGTTTTTTGTGGGACTTCCCCCCGGCCAACCCGAGTACGGCATCCATTAGCGACTCTACTGTACTGCTGTAGCCCGTCTCCAGAGAACCGTGAAAATCAGGCAGCGATACAGAAAACAGCAGACTGTCCTTCAATGCCCGTTCTCGCTTGAACGCCTTTACCCTGGAATGAAAATCAACGCCTGCCACCTCGGTGAGGGCCGTGCTGATCACGCCGATGACATCTGGATGGTGCTTGGACCAGATATGATCCAGCGCCTCCTCCAGATTCCGGTCTGCGTCAAATATAACGTCCATCTCTTGCAGTGCAGAGGTCTGAACGGCGATCGGCTCTCGAAAATGACGAGTCAGCAGCGCCTTGGAGAAGGCCGAGCAGCCCTGAGCGCCGTGCAGCAAAGGCATTGAGCGATATATCCCCTGCAGAGCCAGCACGCCGCCCAAAGGCTGTCCTACCTTGAGCGGGTTGACACTGACAGGCTTCGTGGCGGATTTAATCGGCAAATTCCGTCTCCTCCTCCCAGGGAGCCAATTTGGCGGTCAGCTCCCATACCGGATGCTGCAGCGTATGCACAAGCTGTTTCGCCAGAGACAACAGCCCGTCATAGCCCGCATAGGCTTTGTGCCGCTCCTGATTGATGTCCACAAAAGGAATCTGTTCCTTAAGCGCCATATACATGTTCCGGCCTCCGGCAATGACCATGTCTGCCTTGCGGCTCCGTACGGTCTTGAGAATCTGCCGGGCGCCGCCTTCCGGGATGTATTCCGCATCATCTCCGATACGGTCAGCAATCCGGGATACATCCTCGGCAGTGCTCTTGTTCGTGCCTACACCAACTACCTTAATGCCCAGCTCCTGCAAAGCCGTAATGACAGACCAGCTCTTCACACCCCCGGTATAGAGGACTGCCCGCTTTCCTTTCAGCTGCTTGCGGTAGGGCTCCAGCTCCAGCGATAGCCTCATTTCCTCCCGTGCGGCCAGCTTATCCACCCGTCGCTCCACATCACGATCTCCGGTCAGGTAAGCCATCTGCCGCAAGGAATAACTCGTCTCCTTTGCTCCATAAAATGAACCTTCAAAATAAGGAATGCCGTATTTACGCTCCATTTGGACTGCCAGACCCAGCAAAGCCCGGCTGCATACGACCATGTTGGCCTTGGCACGATGCGCCCAGCTCACCTCACGGAACCGGCCGTCCCCGGTAATTCGGGACAGGATACTCATTCCCGTCTGCTGCATCAGCCGCTCGATATGCCACATCTCGCCCGCAATATTGTATTCCCCGATGAGATTGATATCATGGGAGGTTGTCTGTTCCGGCTCGGTGCTGCCGATAATATGCTGGAACAGCACATCTCCAGCCAGCCGGGTCCCGAGATTCTTGCTGCCCACAAATCCCGGACTGTTCACCGGAATGATCGGCGTCCCCAGCCGCTCCGATTCAGCCTTGCAGACCCCCTCGATATCCTCACCGGTGAGGGCTGTGACGCATGTTGTATAGACGAACACAGCCGGAGGTGCAAAACGACTGACAATGTAGCGAATCGATTCATGCAGCTTCTGTTCACCACCAAAAATGATATCCTGTTCTCCAAGATCAGTAGTGAAGCCATACGCCGACAGCTCCGGGCCGCTGGACAGGCTGCCTCTGCTCTCCCAGCTATTGCCGAGACACGCAATCGGCCCGTGCACCAGATGAGCCGCATCTGCAATGGGGATCAGTGTAATCTGGGCCCCGTCAAAGGAGCAGCCACCCGAAGCCTCCCCCGGCACAGGCCGGGGACAGGGCGTGCTTTTGGGAATTTTGTTGCCGCAGGATACCTCCAGCCTTCCGTTAGACACAGCCGGCTCCATCCGCAACCCCCCTTATTTCAGATAGAATCCATTGAAATCACAAGCCAAGCTGTCAACTTCCATCTACGCGATACAGCAATTAGCGCACTAGATCAAAGCTATGATCCGGAGCCTGCTCCTCCATGACATCCAGTATGGTATTCACGAATTGGGTAAGCAGATTCAGCGCACCCTGGTAGCCGATAATCGGATAACGATGCAAATGATGCCTGTCGAAGATCGGAAAGCCCACACGGAGCAATGGAATTTTCGCTTCTTTCGCCGCGAACTTCAAATGGGAGCTGCCAATAGCCAGGTCCACCGGGTCCTCGAACAGCAGCGAACGCATATGCCACAAATCCTGACCACAATGCACCGTCGATTCTGCACCGTAAGGGCTGGACTTCAGCAGAAGCTCTGCTTCCTTCTCAAATTTCCGGTCCCCATTGGAGCAAACAATATGCACCGGCTCCATGCCCAGCTCCAGACAAAAGCCAATCAGGCCGATGAGCATATCCGGGTCTCCCGCCATAGCCACTCGTTTGCCGTGCAGATAAGCATGCGAATCCATCATGGCATCCACCATTCGGGCGCGCTCCTGCTTCAATGCCTCGGGAATTTCCTTTCCGGACAGACGACTGATCTCTTCAAGCAAGCGGTCTGTAGCGCGGATGCCCAGCGGTGTGGAGATGGAGGACACCTGCTGCTCCCAGGTTTGCTTCATATAGCCTAATGTTTTACGAAGAGAGTACTGCTGGATCGCCAACGTGCCGGCAGCATCTGCGGCCTTGGGCACATCCTCAAGCGGCGTTCCCCCGTAATAGTAGCTGTACTCTCCAGTAGCCCCTGAATCAAAATTACTACTGTGGTCACCCAGAATGGTATACGTAACGCCGAACATTCCCAGTATGCGCCGCATTTCCGCAAAATTGCCCGTATACCCGTCAAACCCGAGCAGTACATTCAGCTTCAATTCATGACCAGGCTGCGGCGTCCGGCCTGACTTGTTATACAGCGTCTCCAGCACAGAGCG
The DNA here is from genome assembly GCF_000520815.1 of Paenibacillus maysiensis. Taxonomy (GTDB): domain Bacteria; phylum Bacillota; class Bacilli; order Paenibacillales; family Paenibacillaceae; genus Paenibacillus; species Paenibacillus maysiensis. The sequence continues at coordinate 16,880 of NZ_ASRY01000109.1, forward strand.
CAGCATGGCGTCATAGCCTGTAATATGTGAACCGGAGAAGCTGGGGGTATTGGCAAAAGGAACCGGCATATCCTCGGGAAGGGCTCCCTCCTGACGGGCATTGGCCAGGAAGGCAGACAGATCATCCCCGATCACCTCTGCCATACAGGTCGTGCATACCGCAATCATCTGCGGCTGATACAAGGCAATGCAGTTCTCTATACCGTCAATGAGGTTGCGCATGCCGCCGAATACGGCGGCATCCTCGGTCATCGAGGTGGAGACGGCAGGAACAGGCTCCTTGAAGTGGCGGGCAAGATGGCTGCGGAAATAGGCCGTGCAGCCCTGTGAGCCATGAATGAACGGGAGCGTTTTTTCGAAGCCCAGCGCAGCCATAACCGCTCCCAACGGCTGACAAGCCTTGGCCGGGTTCACGACTACGGCTGTACGAGCGAAATTCTTGTCCTTGTATTCCTTGGTCTTGGTGTACTCCAGGGTGGCTCGAGCCTCCTCCGGCGAGCAAGGGGCCTCGAAGGCTCGTTTCTCCTCACGCTGGCGCACATATTTATCCTGCCGAAACAGCTGATTGTGATCGACAATATTCAGACGCTCGCTCATACCGGCACCTCCGCAGTCTGCCGGGACGGCAGCAGGCTCCATACTGGACTGTTTATGGTCATATCCATATCACGTGCAAAAATCTTGAAGCCGTCAAAGCCATGATAAGGCCCGCTGTAATCCCAAGAGTGCATTTGGCGGAAGGGAATGCCCATTTTGTGATACACGTATTTCTCCTTGACTCCGGCGCCCATTAAGTCAATATTCAGCCGCTGGGCCAATTCCTCCAGCTCATAGGCCGTTGGATCATCGTACAGAATAGTGCCTTCTTTTACATCGGGAAACGTCTTTTCGTAATCATCCTTATGGGCAAATTCATAGCCTGTAGCCACAATTTCCATACCCAGGTCCTCATAGGCACCGATGGTATGCCTTGCCCGCAGCCCGCCAATCAGAAGCATCACCTTTTTGCCTTCCAGACGTGGGCGGTATTTACGGATGACCGCCTCCATCTGCGGCATATACTGGGCGATGACCTGCTCACATTTTTCCTGAATCGTCTCGTCAAAGCGGGCAGCAATCGCTCTTAGGCTTTCCATCGTCTTCGTCGGGCCAAAGAAGTTATATTCCATCCAAGGAATTCCGTATTCCTGCTCCATCGTTGTGCACATATAATTCATGGAACGATGGCAATGGATCAGGTTGAGCTTGGATTTATGGGCAATCCCCAGCTCATTGATCGTTCCGTCACCCGACCACTGCGCTATGACCCGCAGTCCCATTTCCTCCAGCAGAATGCGCGAGGCCCAGGCATCACCGCCGATATTGTAGTCCCCGATAATGGAGACATCATAAGGCCCACATTCCTTCAGCTCCCGGCGCCCCATCAGAAAATCGCGGATAGCATCATTGGCAATGTGATGGCCCAGAGACTGACTCACCCCGCGAAAGCCCTCACAGCGTACAGGAATGACCGGAATGCCCAGCTCCTCTGTCATTTTCTTGGCCACAGCCCCGATATCATCACCAATCAGTCCGACCGGACATTCAGATTGTACGGAGATGCCCTTAGCCAGCGGGAACATCTCCTTAATTTCCCTACAGATCACCTCCAGCTTCTTATCTCCGCCGAACACGATATCCTTTTCCTGAAAATTGCTTGTAATCTGCATGGCGGTAAAATTATTGATTCCCAATATCCCATTCGCATAATTGCGTCGGGTACCCCAGCTGTATTGTCCGCAGCCGATGGGACCATGGCTAATGTGCACCATGTCTTTAATCGGGCCCCATACCACACCCTTGGAGCCTGCATAAGCACAGCCCCTTGCTGTCATGACGCCGGGCCGTGATTTCATGTTGGACTTAATGGAACAGGTTCCGCAGTTCACAAGCTCCTCATCCGCGATCTCAAAATGCTTGGTCCGGTCCTTCTTTGCCTTCTTGGGATATACCTCCAGTATTTCCTCTACGATCTGCTTTCCCTTATCCACAATACTGCTCATTTGGCCTATTCCTCCCTCCTGCAAGCTGCGCGCTCAGCTCCCCCATCATCACACAATGGTTCCGTCTTAAAGCCCCTCTGGCTGCGGTCTACTGCCCGGACGCCTCAGCTTTGTTAATTGCGGTCTCTTCATCCTCAATAATGCCGAATTCCATCAACAGATCCTCCAGCTCTTCCATGGAAATGGGCGTAGGAACCGTTAGCATGTCATTATTCAAAATCTTACCTGCCAGCTCTTCATACTCCGCAGCCTGCTTATGTTCCGGGTTATATTGGGTAACGGTCATACGGCGCAGCTCCGCGTGCTGCACAACATTGTCACGCGGCAAAAAGTGGATCATCTGCGTGTTCAGTCTTCTTGCAAGCTCTGTAATCAATTCCGCTTCCAGGTCCGTATTCCGGCTGTTGCAGATTAAGCCGCCCAAACGCACCCCGCCGCTGTTGGCATACTTCAAGATCCCGCGTGCAATATTGTTGGCAGCGTACATAGCCATCATCTCGCCTGAGCATACGATGTAGATTTCCTGTGCCTTCTTCTCCCGGATCGGCATGGCGAAGCCCCCGCACACGACGTCCCCCAGTACATCGTAGGACACGAAATCCAGCCCTTCGTAGGCGCCCTCTTCCTCCAGAAAATTAATGGCTGTGATAATGCCGCGCCCTGCACAGCCGACACCAGGCTCTGGCCCGCCGCATTCCACGTTCAAAATGTCACCGAAGCCCTTCTGGACAACATCCTCCAGCTCCAAATCCTCTACCGTGCCCCTTTCAGCCGCCAGATGCAGTACGGTCTGTTGGGCCTTCGTATTCAGAATAAGACGGGTGGAGTCTGCCTTGGGATCACAGCCTACGATCATAATTTTTTGTTTGAATTTGGTTGCGAGCTGAGCCAGTGTATTCTGCGAGGTTGTCGATTTGCCGATACCGCCTTTACCGTAAAAAGCAATTTGTCTCATATTTTCTCAGCCTCCAAAATGTTGAATGGATGAATGCTTACTTCCCTTACTGCTCTGCACAGGATACATATAACGCAGAAATTTTACATATTCCAGAACGGATTCCTCAATATCCCCGCCGCATACAATAGGCAGTACGCCAGCTTCCTGCAATGCCTCTTTGGGGGCTTCGCCTATGCCGGACGACAGCAGCAATGCACAGTCATGCACCATGGAAAGGATCTCCTTCATCGTCTCGGCCTTGTCCCCATTGCAATCGGCTTTCCCGTGGCAGTAGGATTGCACCTTACGAATGCCTATGAAATTTACGATGGTCCCGTCGCTTTCATAAATCATAAATTCCTTGGCACGACCGAAATGCTGATTCACCTTCCCTCCGCCACGACTGGTCACAGCGATTAGGACTGGCTTGGAGGCAAAGCTGGCTTCATGCTCCTTATCCCCCGATAACGGGCAGCTACAGCCAGACCCGGTTGACGGTTGTTTGTGGTGCAATTGTCCCTCCTTGCGTTCCATTCTCACTCTCACCTTCTCATCCAGTTCTTTCTGAAATTGTGCCCTTGCCCCTTCATCCATGGGAGGAGCAGCCGCAATGTTCCCCCATGTAAAATCCTGATTGCGATCCTCGCCCAGCAGTCCAATCGCATCCGCCCTGCACTGACGGCAATGGCGCATAATGACAGCTCCCGCCTCAGCACATTGCTCCTGCAGCTGCCGGACCAGACGGGGGCGGGGGGCCCGCATCCCTTCCTGCTCATACCGGCTACCGGGTGCGATGATGAGCGGCATAATGTTGTGCAGCACCGCGCCGTGCTCCTTGACCACCCTGGCTACTTCCGGCAGATGGGCATCATTGACTTCGGGAATCAGCACCGAGTTCACCTTGCACAATACGCCTCTCGAAGCCAGCATCTTCAAGCCTGCCAGCTGGCGGTCAATCAACAGCCGTGCGGCCTCCTCTCCTGCATAGCGTTTTCCTTCATCGTAGACCCATCCATAAATGCGGCTCCCCACGACGGGATCTACAGCATTGATCGTGATCGTGACATGCGAAATGCCCAACTCTACAATCCTGTCGACATGCCTGATCAAGGTAAGGCCATTCGTGCTGAGACAGAATATGACATCCTTAACTGTCTCACGGACCCGGCGGAAGGTATCGAAGGTTGCCTCCGCATTGGCCAGCGGATCTCCAGGTCCCGCAATGCCGACAACGGACAGCTGCATGAGCTGTGCCGCTACGCCATAGGTCTTGCGCGCCGCCTGCTCCGGCGTGAGCAGTTCACTGACAACGCCGGGACGACTTTCATTGACGCAATCGAATTTGCGGTTGCAATAATGGCACTGAATATTGCATGCCGGGGCCACCGGAAGATGAATGCGCGCAAAATAGCGATGTGCCTCTTCGTTATAACAGGGATGTCGTCTGAGGGCTTCTAATGCTAAGGGGGTCTCCGAGAGATCAGCTAAAGAGTCCATTCATTCCCTCCTCTCCACGTTATATTACCTAACACAAATATCTGTTTTTGTCTGGGATATAATTACATCTTAGAGACAGGGATCAATCCAGTCAATTTGCTTCTCCATGAAATCCCTGACATATATCCTCATTTCACATATGTGTCAAATTTTACGTTATATAATATATCACATACTTTACATGTCTGCGGTTACATTTCATATTCTCAATGACATCAAGCCGTAAAAAAAGAGAGTCCGTATACACGGCTCTCCTGATGAATAAGAAAATTCAAATTTTTTCGCTCCTGACATGTTGGTAAAATGCCTGCCCTCCAAATACATTCACACCCACATGTCCCTCGGTAAACGTACCATCTTCCAGGTCGATGACCTGCTCACCGTTTACGTCAACGCGAATGCGCAGGCCCTCTGCCACGATTTTAATATGATGAAACATTTCCGGCAGAACAAACCTCGGGACCTTGGCAAGCACCTGCTGATCCTCGAATCGACCGTCTTTTTTATAAAACAGACGGATGGATTTCATATTGGGGTCCACATTCAGGTAATAGCCGCTTGATCCGTCAGCATTGGCGCGGAAGAGCATGGAGCCTGCACTCCCATGTTCAGACAGCTTCACATCTGCCTCATACGTGAAATCTTTCGCCTGCTCACTGGCCATGTAATTCGCATCCATAATATAGCTTCCACGTATCCCATCCGTTGTCACGATCCACTGCGATGCGGTAACATCCGGCTTCCAGCCCGTCAGGTTGGTATGAAACACCCCGCCGTGCACTTTGACCAAGGTACTGCCACGCACCTTACCCTCCAAGTCGGAAGCTGTAATAACAGCTTCTCCGGGCGAACTCGCTTTCATTAGTGCACTTCCGTCCTCAGATGCGGTGATCTTTACAATCCCAACATTACTGGAGGCCCAAATCAACAAGTTTTCTTTTACCCCAGGCTCATTCTCCACACTCGCGTACAAACGCTTTGACTGCTCCCTCGCAAGCTCCACATACGTGTGATCCATGATCACTCTGGCGAACGAAGCATCTGGCAGCCTCCAGCTGTTTCGTAGCGCATATACACGAAGGGAAACGATTTTGACCTCACCGCCTTGGACGAAAAAGCTCATCCCTCTTCGCGCCGAATCGGGCAAGATAATATCCGAAAATACGACCTCTCCGTCATTCCCAAACACCTCGACCGAGGATTCATCCACGAATATTCTCATTTGGATTCGATTTCCGACGGGTGCAAGTGATGCTTCATGAAGCGTTGAAAACAGACTGGAGAAATCAGTAAGCCCTGAATCAGCACGGTTTACAAACAATTGTTGTACGTCTGTTTTATAGCCGACTACCGTTCTTTGCTCACCGCCATCCCATACGTAAAACCCCAAAGTCGATGCAACCCCAACGGAAGGCAGTTCGAACTCCGCTTCAATCTCATAGGCACCTGCGTTCAAACCTTCCAGTACATTCGGAGAAGATTCCGTGACGCTCTGGTTGTCTAGCGAAAATAAACCAGTACGCAGCGAAGTCAACTCAGATATCGGATGCTGTATCAAACGGATGCCTTCACGGGTTGTTTTTAGCGATAACTCTCTCGGGATGCTAAACTGCCCCTTCCAGGGAGAGGTCGGAAAGCTGAACGGGTAGTCCCAATTCGTCATCCATGCCAGCATAATGCGCCGCCCGTCGGGTACATTGGAGAAGGACATAGAGGCATAGAATTCCTTTCCCCAATCGGTTCTTAACACATTCCCAGACGAAAGATCATTAAGAAATTTGCCATCAGGCGTCAGTTCACCGATAAAATATTCTGCATCCGAGCCTTGAGTGTTCGTGCTGGCTCCAGTGCTAATCATCAGCACCCATTTAGAGGTGTTACCATCGTCTACCGGAAGCCGGAATAGATCCGGGCATTCCCACACCCCGCCACGTATATAATCGCCATAGCCGAAATTATCCGTCCATAGCCAATCTATTAGATTCGTGGAGGTAAAAAAACGGATATGATCGCCTCCTGACACGACCATGATCCAGCGCTGATGGGTTTCGTCCCATACCACTTTTGGATCACGAAAATCCCAGTTGCCAGGGTCTTCTTCACTTTTGCCCGGATTCTCTATCACAATGGGACGGTCTTTCGGGTATTGCCATGTACGCCCCCGGTCCGTGCTGTAGGCAAGACCGATTCTCTGGTTGCCCCTGGACTGATCGGGATTGAAAGAAGTATAATAAGCGATCAGTCCTTTTCCGCCATAGTCGCCGAATAAGTCGGAGGCATTGGTTAGGTCTGCTACAGCCGAGCCGGACCAGATATGGCCGAGATCATTCCACTCCAATGCAAACGGTAGCCTTTTCCAATCCAATAGATTGGTGCTGACCGCATGTGCCCATTGCCCTCCATCCTGATGGAGCAGGTGATACTCGCCTTCGAAATAAACCAATCCGTTCGGATCGCTGGCCGAACCTCTGGCAGGGGAATAATGATATTGGGGTCGGTACTTTTCTGTATAGTAATCCGGGGCCGGGGTGAGGTAGAAATCCTGAAAATAAGCTGTCCCCCCAGCTACCTTCATGCCTGTAAAACCACTGGAATAGCTATTATCCACAATGTCAATCGCCGCAGGAGTATAGCCATCTATAAATACGCGAATCCGCTCTCCATGTGCGTTGATTTCCAAACTGTGTTTGCCGCCCGTTGTACCCGGATACGTCTGCGCCGACCTTGTAATCACCGTTCCGTCCGCCTTCTTCAGTTGTACACGAACCTGATTGCCTTCGCCTTGCACAGAAGCAACATATCCATCCTTTCCGTCCTGGCTCCCTCTCAAAAATAATCCTGCCTCCATTCCCGGTTCAGAAGGATTCAGCGTCATACTCCCTTCCAGTACCAAGTCTGTAGCTGCGGAGCCATATATTTTCAACGCACCTTCTGCACTTGTTCCCTCAGCCCTCTGTCCCCTCAGGTCAGGCTCCCATTTTCCACGGATCAGCAGCGGCTCACTTACATTGGTATCCATATCACTAACCTGAATGTTCTGAAACAAGGCCGAGCCATTCCAAACATTCAGCCCCAAATATCCTGCTGTATACGTCGTATCGACTACATCCATGATTGGACTATAGCCCTCATCCCAGTACACCTGAAGATGAGATCCTTCCACGCTCACCTTGAGATGATAAATATCTCCTTTTTTAAAATCTACCCGACGTTCCTCTTTCAGTCTTTCAGTGTCTCCGACAGCATCCCGCAATCGCAACAATCCGGCATCCGGCGCGATCTGGAGCATGTAGGAGGAGCGTCCATCCTCACTGGAACGGAATACAAGCGCAGCATCTGCATGTGTGTCTATGACCATAACATCTGCTTCAAAACTAAAATCCTTTGACATTGTCCCAGACATAGCCATCACAATTTCCTGTGGCTCCGACCTCAGCAAAAGACCCTGGACGTTATCCTCCATGTGCCCCTGTCCCTTAATCTGCCAATCGGTCAGGTTCGTTCGCGTGTTTGTAAACTCCACCTTCATCCCCAACCCCCTACCTTCTAGTACGGATCAACACCGCGCATCCACTACAAAATAACTGGAAAATCCGCTGTTTAAATCGTCATGGAGAACGTCTCGTTTCAGCGTATAAAGGTTTAGAGAAAAACTCGCAATTCCCCCAATCTGTAATAAACCGTCTGTACAACAAATTTGAAAGGGCTTACAATTTCCATCTTCAATTTACCAAATCAAAATGTTATTCGTCAATGATTTTTGTAAAACAATTTATTTACATTTGACTAAAAAATACTATTAATAAGTTATTATTTTGTAATATAAAATGTATAAAATTGAATTTAAATTCATTTGTCGATTCGATGAAGATAAATATAAGTTATCAAATAAATCTTCCAAATGTAAATATTGTTTGTTCATTTGTAATGTAAAAGTTGCTATTTTATGCGAACTATTATACATTTAAGATACATTAAGGTCTGAACGGAGAGCCGTAAGAGGCAACTGTATCTCTCAAGCAATCCATTTATTAGTGAAGGTGGAACCTGTCTATGAAGAAAGAAAAAGTCACCATTCAAGACATTGCTGACGCTTTGGGAATCTCCCGAAATACCGCGTCCAAAGCGATTAACGGTAATGACAGCATCCCGGTTGATACTCGGAACAAGGTCATAAAAAAAGCCATAGAACTCAAATATAAGCAATTTGCCTATATGGAAACGGAGAGCATCATCCCGAAAAATCAAGGTAACATTGCCCTGTTCACATGCAATCTGCCGAACAGCTCACATTTTGGCTCCTTCCTCATCAGTGGTCTGGAGAAAAGAATAAGTGCAGAAGGATATAACCTGTCGATTCATATTGTGCGGGAAAATGAAGTACATGCAGGAACACTTCCTAACAATTTTGAAGCTTCCAAGGTCGATGGAATCATTTTTATTGAAATGTTTGATCCACAATATAGTGAGCTCATTACGGATTTGGGACTGCCCACGATCTTTATTGATTGCTCTGTGGACATTTTTCACCTTGATTTGAAAGCGGATTTATTGTTGATGGAAAATGAACATAGCGTTTATTCTGTCACCAAAAGCCTGATTGATGAAGGATTTACACGGATCGGTTTTGCTGGGAATTATAAGCATTGCAAAAGCTTCAACGAGCGGTGGATTGGATATAACCGAGCTTTAATCGAAGCGGGTCTAGATGTGGATTTATCTTGCTGTATCGTCGATCAGGACCGAAATTTTTTCTCCGAATCGGATTGGATGGATAAACAATTGGAGGGCATGAAGGTGCTACCATCTGCGTTCGTGTGCGCCAATGATTTTATTGCCGTCAGTGTCATGAAAGCGCTCAAAAATAAAAATTTGAAAATTCCTGCGGATATTGCTGTGTTTGGGTTTGATAACGCTCCTGAATCCCGGATTGTGGAGCCTCATTTATCTACCGTCCATATCTACAATAACGAGATGGGCATTACGGCGGCTGAGATGCTATTGGCACGGGTCAAAGATCCTTCCCGACCTTATCAAATCACGCATATCAAAACAGAGCCGATATTTAGAGAGTCCACTCCAGCTTTACAAATAGAAGGGTAGGAGTAAAAGAGGTGTTCTAACGACGCTCCGCGTTCTATGCTGCTGTTAATGCTTTAAAAACGCAAAAAGGCAAGCGTCTAAATACTTGAGAGGCTTGCCCTTTTTCTAAACCCATTAACTAATTTTATGTGGTAAAGTCTTAGTCTTACTCTACCTCTATTTCCTTCGCATCTATTTCCTTTATCTCTACCTCCGTTGTCTCTGTATCTTCTGCCTCTGCCTCATCCACCTCATCACTGCTCTCTTCCTCCATCAAAGCTCTTGGCGTGTAGAGCTTGGGAATCGGCACATTCGCCCAATTCATATCGGATGCAAGGTAAAAGCTTGTATAGGATGGCTGGTTATAGGCCGAATTCTGGCGGGCCACGTCCGCCCGATACTGCGGATCATGCATCAACGTGTATAATTTATGTGTTGTAGGTTCGGCGCTCACATAGATACGGATCGCCGAGCTATCCGCTGTACGGACAAGCATTTCCTCGCGCCAATCTCCGAAAACGTCCGCAACCAGCGATGGCGTTCCTTTCGTATAATTGTTCGTTTTAGTTCCAGTTGCGGTCAACAGTGTGCCCCGTCTCCAGTCCTCAATGGTTGGAGTCACGTCAATCGCTCCGTTTACGATTTGGGTGGTCATATCGGCGGCCCATTTGATATTCATATTGGTGCCCGGCATCTTCGTATCGAGCTGTTTACCCGTAGCAGTCCACAAGCCCATGGCCCAGGTTTCCAGCCCTCGCTGTTCAGGGTCTATATCACCGATCATTCCCCGGCCTGTATCTTTACCGGAATATCCTCCGTAAATGACTTTGCCCGTTTTGGCATCCCTTAGAGCATAACCATAAGGAGCATAGATACCGCCCTCATACACCATAAAGATTTCCTTACCTGGTCGATCCGGGTCAATGTCCGTCACATGCAGCGCATCGCCATGTCCCAGTCTAGCTGTTTGGCCCGGAATCGCGCTTTCAGGAGGCATGACATCAAACGAGCTGTACAGCAAGCTGCCATCATGGTCGATCGTGGCGGCGCCGTACACGATTTCGTCCTTTCCGTCACCGTCCACATCCGAGACGCTAAACGAATGCGCTCCCTGTGTGGTCAAAGTACCGAATTGCGAGTCCGTTCCGTCACGCCCGTGCGGACTGTCGTTAAACGGATTCGTCATCGGCGCCCAGCCGCTGTCCACCATCCAGTGCTTTTGGAGATGGCGTCCATCCCACGTGTAGGTGACCAGCGTGGAACGCGTATAATAGCCGCGTGCAAATACGGCATAAGGCTTGCGTCCGTCCAGATAAGCCACTCCTGCCAGGAAGCGGTCCACACGGTTGGCGGGTTCAATTCGGGCCATAGCGTAATCGCCCCACTTGAGCCCATCGTCATAACGCTCCGGCTCATAGCGGACGGTATCCAGCTCAGCCCCCGTTTTTCCTTTGAAAATAGTCAAATACTCCGGTCCATCCACAATGAAGCCTTCGAACTCTCTCAGCTTGTTTTTGCCGCTCCGTGCAGGCGCATATACATCCATAAAGTAGTCTGTCAGGCTTTCTGCATCCTTTCGAGATAACGGATAATTATACTTCGGAGCGATACCAAAGCATTCCTCTAGCGTAGCAGGCCATTGTCCCTTGACCACTTCTTCATGCTTCGTCCAGTTCATAAACATGTTCACCACATGCTCATAATAATCCGAGCGACTTAAACGGTAATCGTCCTTGTGCGTAATCCCTGCTTTACGATCCTCACGAGGCAGGGTAATATATTTTTCTTTTTTCGGCTTGCCCTTCTTATCAAAAGAAATCGTTTTGGTACCCGGAGCCGTTTTGAACATCAGCTCAGCTTTACCATCGCCGTCAAAATCGTACACCATCATCTGTGTATAATGCGCACCTGATCGAATATTCACACCCAGGTCAATCCGATATAACAGCTTGCCTTCGACCGTATATGCATCGACATACGTATTTCCGGTATACCCCTTTTGAGATACATCTTTGGAGTTGGACGGGTCCCATTTCACAAAAAATTCATATTGCCCGTCTCCGTCCACATCCCCCACACTCATATCGTTGGCCGAATAGGTATAGGATTCACCTGCTGGCGTTACTCCATCGGCAGGCTTTTGGAGAGGAAGTTCATAGTAACCCTGCTGCCACGGCGTCACTTTGGCGCTGCGATCCTTTTCCCGCCCATTAACGACCGAAGCCACGCTGTACACTGCATTTCCGGTTCCTTCCTTATCAACATAGTTGGTGCTGTCGGTTACCGTCGCGATCTTCTTGCCGTCACGGTATACGTTAAAGTCTGCTCCCGTCAGCCCTGTTGAGCCGTAGCCCTTCACTTCCTGGGCCAGCAACCGCCAGCTTAAAAATACCCCCTCCTGCGTCACCGCAGCTATCAGTCCCCGATCCAGCTTTTCCAGTTGGATGCTGCCGCTACGGTTCTGTTCAGCAGCGATTGTTGATTCCGCCTGTAGCGTCGTCGGTTCGGGCAAGTCTTCCGCAGCCACCGCTTCAGTCATACCCGTCATCGCCAGCATCGCTGCCAACGCGGCGGTCAAGCTCCCCCTTCGCCATGCGCCTTTCCTTTGAGCCATCCAAGTCGTCCTCCTCAATTGTGTTGTGATGACAAGCAAGTACGCCAAGATGATTGCGCTTACAAAATTTAAATTCTTTATTATTATAGTTTTGCAGTTCTCCCAAAGGCGTTTAAATATCCGGGGATTTCTCTTCACAAATCCGTGTTGTTTGCGGCCAAAAGAAACGAACCCATTTCTGATACGGAATACCCGATACGGCCAAGCTCCCCATTAAGGCTGAGGAAGTAGGCAAAATCATATTTGAAAATCCATCTCCCAATTGGAAAGCAAGCACTGTCGTCTGGCGAGTAATGCCGATCAAGATGACCAACAGGATGGCACGAAGCCACAGCCCTGAAAAAATAGGAATTTGCGCAATCGCCTGTGCCAAGCCGACATTAAATGGATTCAGCAGACCAGCGGTAAATCCGCACAAAGCCCCCAACGAAATCATAGCTGTACCCGTCATCGCATCAAATTTCAACGCCCGGGCGAAAGAAACTCGCTTTTAAAGCGACCGCTTCGCTTGTACAGCACCATTCCGCCTACTCCGTTTACTTGTACATTTTTTAGTTCAGCTTGCATAGAAGAAGCTCACCGAAGGATGAAAAGCATCTCCCATCAAGTGAGCTTCTTTTGGGTTCTTAATGTGGAACAAAGGAACTAAAATCATCCCGGCTCGACTGATCCGCATGATAAAACGCTACATCCCCATCCTGTAAAAGAAAGGTATGTCCATACGGGTCTTTTACTTCTCTCCGGTAGCCTTCCAGTTGCCACTGGTTCAGCAGCGGGCCGTTAATATACTGCAAATGTGGATGCTCGGTATCCCCCTGACGGAGCGACTCCAAATTGAAGTTAACAATGATGTAGCCCGTTTTCTTAAATATGCTCGCATGCTCGTTTAGCTCCCGGCGACGGCTTTCTTCACGTAAATCCGTCCCTTTAGGAACCACGTATACATCAGCAGGCAAGCTATATTCGCCATACCAGCGCTGAATCGACGCATTGGCACGGTCGACATCGACTCCATCCGGCAGGTCCGTCTTGGGACCGATCAAGGTACGCACCGCCGCAGGCAGCACCAGCCAATCGTAACGGCCGATCCACGTCTTGCTGCGCATGATACGCTGGGCATACAAGGAAACATAGCGTTCCAGCGTCGACTGGCTCCGCTGTGCTTCACTCAGCTCATGCTTGTATTGATAGGCTGCTGTATCCTGCATTTCCTCTGTCGGTACATTGCGCAGCCTCTCATTTAAAATGACATATCGCTTCTCCCGATCCTCCGCCGATCCCAATCGGATGAACTTGCGGCTCCCCGCATGTGTATACAGCTCCACCTCTTCTCGCTGACGCCCATCTTTGCTCACCCAATAGAATGATGGCGTGATGCGGATACCATCCTTAGGGCTGAACATATTCCCTTTGGTTTTGAGGTCAAACTTGAAGTGGTAGCCTGTCTTGATCGCCACATTTTGGTAGCCTTCATGCGGATGACTGCCAGGACGGACAGGCAAGGTAAACGGCTCCTGATTCCCCCTTGGCAATCCGTCGATGTTCCCTAGTCCCGTCCAATAGGACAGTCCGCTATGCACCGGACTTCCTTTGCGCTGTCGGAACACCCGCTCCCAATGGTAGTCGGCAATATCCGTGATATGAAAATCATACATCCGTCCGATGACCTCGATCTCTACCACATCATTGGCGACATGATGCTCGATATCCGTATTGGCATGACGCTGCTCAGTGAACCCGTCCGGTGCGTTTTCCGCAATCGTACGAAACTCAACGGTATAATTCCCTTCATCCACCCATACGGGCAAATAGAAGTCTGTGTCCAGTTGCCTTACCGGAATGTCGATCCAGGTTCCATGCGGATAGAATTGAGTTTTCCCCTTGTCGTACACATCAAACGGAAATCGCACCTGCTTGGTTCGCACATATTTGGCATACTCCCGATCACCATAGCCGGGAATATTCAGATGCGGACCCGCCGTTGAAATCGTCACGCGGAAAGGACGTTCCAGAATGAGTGCCGATCGGCCTTTCGTCGGTTGGGTTTTCTGGTTGTGGGCCGCATCGTCTGACACACTTGAAAGATTCACCACGGGCGTATGGACGGTCACGGTGTTGATCCCTTGGATCGGCAAAGTCTTATCTGCACCGCCATTGATATTTCCTTTTAAAATCGCATAGGTGATATCACCGCTACTAGGCGTATTGGGCCTATTGATCTTGTGCTTTTCAATCACATGGCCCGGGCTATAGAGGGTATCCGGACCGATTTTTACGGGTTCAGGGATTTTGCCAGGAGTCGGGCCCTTTTCCTTGACACGCTGATGTTCCATGATCGTCTGACCGTTGAATTTCACAGTATCGTTTTCCACTTCTACGTCTGGTGTAGCCTTCTGGGCCACAGGCTCCAGTGACCTTTGTTCATTGGGCACCTTCGGCATACTCTTGCCGCCATAAATATAAAGTGAACCCCCATCGATAATCCCCGGCGAAGGAGCCGGATAGTATTTTCCGTTGTTCGCTGATTCTACAGACGGCGGCGTGTAATTCCGTGGTGGAATCGTAATACTACCTCCCGGCAGTGCATAGTTGCGTAGCTGCGCGTTCTTGATACCGTACACCTCGAGGTTGTCGATCGTCCAGTAGGAGTACGGTTTTACAATTTCGTATTTGTAATATTCCACGACCTTCATGTGCCGGGTATCGTTAATATCTTCCCATTCCAGATCATACGTGCGCTTCAGCTTGACGTTGTAGGTGCATTCGCCCTTGAGCTGTTGGTAGGTGTTTTGAAACAGGTAATTCCGGGCCAGCACGTTTCCATACAGGCTTTCAGAGGTCGGGATGCCCTTGGCTACATCAAAGCGTGACGCGCCTCGCTGGTCGGCCTTTATGACCGCAGAAACCATCGGGTCAAGGTATTTGTCCGACTGGCTACCGCTAGGCGTAGGTCGGGTACATTTCGTGTCTGGAGGAGGCTCCTTCTCTTTGTAGTAAAGATTGACCGTGTACTGCTCAAACTTGCCGTCATACGTCAATGCCGGGAGCTGACCGGGCGTAATGTTGCCACTTGGAGGCGCCCCGGTGGAGCTTTTCTTGTAGCCCACGTATTCGTAATTTTCATCACTTCCTGGAGTAAAATCATACGTTTGACCAACTTTCAGGTCTTCGTGGCGTGGTGGAAATACGTTGTCAAGCGATTTTCCTGTCTCGGTATAATGCTTCACGGTCAGGCCGCCGTCTAACTGAATTTTAAACAAGACAGGTACAAAAATACGCCAAGCCTTAACTTCTTCAACACAGTTAGGGCAAGATTCATCTTTTATATTTTTAGGACTATCAGCATCGAGCATCATATTAACAGTAATAGGAATTACAGTAGATTCAGTTCCAATACCTTGCTTTTGGAAAGGCTGAATATCATTATTAGTCGTCCCAATACTCATGGGAAACAAGTAATCCAAATAGTCATCTTGCCGAGATTTCTTAAAATATTCGATATAGTCAGGATTATCTTGATTTTTCTCCGGCTCATACAGTGAAGCTTCAACGCTCTTTATTTTACGTCCCGGGAACTGGAATTTGTACTTGAACGTGGCTTCACCATGCATATGCTTGTTAGGCTCCTTCTTTTGGGTCACCCATTCCCCACCTGTGTTCCTCCACATGTCAAAGTACATCATGCCGACAAAATAACGATCATTCTTATCTGCAAAGTAAGACAGTGGTGTAATTTCCGACTCGGCTGCCGCCTTGTTCGTAGAAAAAGAAAAAGGTGGGAGCTGCAACAGTAGCAGTACTCCCACCAGCAATACGGCCAGAATGCGTTGTGTCTTCTTCATGCGCTTAATTACCTTTCCACGGGTTGACCATCATTGGGATGTAACCTTCCGATGCAAGAGGAAATCCAATATATTGAACGTCCTGTAGCTTGAATGATTTGTAATTTTTATCACCTTGAAACAATTCATCTGACGACGAATAGATCGGATAATACTGCATTTTTGTTCCATCTCCGTTATCAGTGGTCAACTGATCAACAGCATATCGGTGTCTTGTTTCATTGGATTTCGTTATAAAGAAAATACTTCCCGTTGTAGACTCAGTTTTCACTCTCACTTTCAAGTAAGGTGTCCCCTTAGCGTTAGTGTATGGCTCAACAGAATAAATATCTCTAAGCAGCTTTATCGGTAAATCAGATTGCTTAAAAATCACTACTTTATCGTAAGTTCCACCGTATGGTTTTTTCAGAAGATACGAATTGGTCGCAAATGCTTTTTTATACGGTTCAATGCTCGCAGGTTGAAGTCCCTTATTCTCCAGCGCTACAATTTCCTTCTTCCCAATCCAAACCCAACGGCTAATCTTATCCCATTCCACCGTCTGACCTAAGCCTTCACTTACCAGCCGTAGCGGTACAAAAGTACGGTTCTGCTTCAAAATAATCTTCGTCTCATATGTTTTACTCTGTCCATCCACGGTAGCCGTGTTCTGTCCCACCGTCATGTTGACCAAATGCACGTCATTCTTAATCGACACAGCCAACTGACCGCCTGCTTTCTCCCAGCCTACCTTAGCCCCCAGCGCTTCGGATACAAAACGAATAGGAACCATCACATAATCATTATCATCCTGAAATGGTTTAGCGTCCGGAAACTGTATTTTTTTCGCATTCAATAATACTTCAATCGGTTTGGAGCTACTTGCTGCTTCCGTCGTTGGAATTGTACTTGTTGCTCCCCATAGCAATGTGACTGCGGTCAAACTCAACATCCATTTTTTCATACTCATCTCTCTATCCCCTTTGTCTGCTTAAACTATAAACTATGTACTATCAGTCCTAATCCCACGAACTTATCACATCCCCACTTTCGGAAAATAATGGATACAACTTATATATTATATGGTTTCTCTATCACAAAATCTATAAGAAAAACTTCTAATATCAAGCATTCTAAAAAAGCCGCACTACATTTCCCCAAAATCTCAACAAAAAAGGGCTGCCTCTCCCCTATAAGGAAGAAACAGCCCGTGTGCTTCACGCGCAATAAACTATAAATATATCAGTTCAAACCATAATGATTGTTCCAGCATCATCCAATATTTCTTCCATCATAAATCATAACTGACTAAAAATCAAACATTACTTTTTTCTCACGAAACATCTTAAATATCATTCATACAAACCTGAACTGCCAGTTTGATATAGCTGCTCATACACGTCCTGTTTAACCACTATCAGTAAAAATCGGCAATGTAAGCGTTACAACTCCAATGTACAAATCCTTTTCCATTGGTAAAATCAACATTTTCAACCGATTTATATATAATTTCAACCTATAGTGGGATGAGTTACGGCGGTGGGCAGCGAGCGCTACGCGTGCAGATTGTTCTTCCGATCGCTGTTATCCCCGGATTTATCTATTGAATAGAATCTATAAAGGGTAAAATCCGGGGATAGCCTATGCTTACGATGCGAGCTTTCCTCTAGAAAGCTTTTAGCCGAGCGGAAAGAGGGCTTGTAGCTTCTTGATTTGTAAAGAAAAAGGAGCCCCTCCTGCTCCTTTTTTCATTATAAAAGTTATACTAAAAAATAGAACAAGTCGAACACATCAACTCAATATGAATGGAATATTTCATGATCATTAACAAGCAAGAATTTTATGTGAATGGGCTAAATTATACCGTTAGATCGGCAATCGACAAGGATGCGGCAGATTTATCTGAATTAAGATTACAGATTGATGGAGAAACAGAAAATTTGGATAGAGAGCAAGGGGAGGCATTTATAGATACATCGGGGTTTGAACAGATTATACAAACGGACACTGTAAAACCAAGAAATTTATTTTTAGTTGCTGTAGTTGGTGAACGAATCGTGGGGTTTTCAAGATGCGAAGGAATTTATTTAAATAGATTCGCTCATAAAGTAGAATTTGGAGTCTGCGTATGTAAAGAATTTTGGAGATATGGTATGGGGAAAAATCTGCTGAAAGCATCTATCGACTGGGCTGATTCCAATGGCATTCAAAAAATGGCATTGAATGTTTTAGAAACAAACCATAAGGCCATTGCACTGTATAAAAAACTGGGGTTTGAGAGCGAAGGTATATTAAAAAAGGACAAAATTCTGTCCGACGGTAAGTACCACAACACAGTTATGATGGGACGATTTAATGAATAATTCCAGAAATAAAGCTCCTGTGAATCATCACGGGAGCTTTATTTTGCATGTTATGCCTTTTTACCTGTAACGTTTAGGATTATCTGTCTGATCAAGAATAAAGTCGATACTCACTTTGTGGAAATCCGCCAATTTGATCAAGACAACACTCGGGACGTCCAGGTTCCCATTTTCATATCGGGAATACGTAAGAAGTTAGCCAAGGTCTATTGCTTTATCTATTTAAAATGAACTAAAGAATAAGCCAAGTTGAACAAGAACGGAGTGGGCGGAATGGTGCTGTACAAGCGATAGCGTTCGCCTTTGTGCCCGGATTTCAACCTTCTTAGCTTAATTAAGAAATCTGGGCGCAACAGCGATGGGAAGCACCATCCGACCGCGTAGTGGCGCGTAGTGGCACCTCATGTACATCTTTAGCTAGCTTATATACTAAAAAACTCTATGCGAAAAGCGCATAAATATCAACATGTAGCTTACTTATGCCGTATACTTTGCCTTGGGTGATGGATTTACGTGAGGACAAAGACTTAACACAATAGTATTCATAGGGAGGCATAATGAAAATGATTTTGGAGGATATGTATTATGGGAATTGGCGTCCTAGTGAACAAATAAAGTCAACCGAACCTGAGTCTCAAAAAGTGAATCAAAAGATTAGTGATCTTATGGAGATATTGAAAAATAAATTACCAGAAGTCGATTTTGAGCAAATTGAAGTCATGTTTGATTTATTGAGCGAGTCAACTTCCCTGCACTCCGCAGCAGCATTTATCCACGGGTATCGAACGGGGGCCTTAACGATGATTGAAATATTTAGCGGGGAGAAGGAATTTGCGAATATTAATAAACCATGAAACGAGTGCGTTCCGCACCAATTATGATGGGAAGATTTAACGGATGACTTCAAAAGAAAAAGCACTTCAAGCGGCAAAATTGACCTTCTGCCTTGAAGTGCTTTGCTTTATACAAATCTTTTTACTTCGCTTCTGCCACTGGTATTGTGCCAGTTGTTCCTTGACCACGGCGGGGTCAGCTTAACGACCTGATACCTGCCCTACACTTTCTGCTTAAAAACATGTTGCCTGCACAGCTGGTCGGTGAGCGGAGCGGGCAGAATTGTTCTGAAGAAGCGTGAGCGATCGGAAGAACAATCTGCACGCGCAGCGTCTCCCCTGAGAACAACTATTTTTTTAAGCCTCCACCCGATTCAAAAACACCTTTGTCCGCTCCAGCTGGGGATTGCCGAATATCTGCTCCGGCGTACCGGATTCCGCAATTTCTCCATTGTCCATAAAAATGACACGATCCGCCACATCTCTCGCAAAGTTCATTTCGTGGGTCACAATGACCATCGTCATATGCTCCTCAGCCAGCTTTTTGATAACACGCAGCACCTCGCCCGTCAGCTCGGGATCAAGGGCCGAGGTCGGTTCGTCGAATAGCAAAATGTCGGGATTCATCATCATTGCCCGGGCAATCGCCACACGCTGCTTCTGTCCACCCGACAGCCGGGATGGATACGCATCCGCTTTATCCGCCAAGCCGACTTTAGCCAGCAGCTCAGCGCTTTGACGACGCAGTTCAGCCTTGCTAACCTTTTTCACCAGCTTCGGAGCCAGCTCCAGATTATCCTGCACCGTCAAGTGAGGGAACAGATTAAAATGCTGGAACACCATGCCCATCCCGGTAGTAATGCCCTTAATGTCACCTGCTGGAGCGTACTGACCGTTTTCCACCAGTGCTTTATCATGGATGCGGATCGTCCCGCCCGTCACATCTTCCAGGTGTACCAAACTACGGAGCATGGTACTTTTTCCTGAACCCGAAGGACCGATGACAGCTACAACCTCGCCCGCCTTAACATTAAAGCTCACTCTTTTCAGAACGTCGAGCTTGCCGAACGATTTTTTCAAATCGGTTACTTCAATTGCGTTAGTGTTCATATCCCGACATTCCTTTTACTCAAATTTAAAACGTTTTTCCAGCGCTCTAAAGAATAGCGTCAGCACCAAAGCCAACAACAAATAGATCATAGCCGCTACAAAATAAGGCACAATCGTAAAATCACGGTTCACAGCCGTATTCGCAAAATGCAGCAGTTCCGGTACAGCTACCGCGTATAGCAGAGCCGTATCCTTGACCAATGTTGTCGCCTCATTCGTGACCGCAGGCAAAGCAATCCGTACCATTTGTGGCACAATGACTCTAATCAGCGTCTGCGACTTGCTCAGGCCCAGCACTTGTGAAGCTTCGTATTGCCCCTTATCAATCGACAACATCCCGCCTCTGAAAATTTCAGCAAAATAAGCCGCATAATTCAGCACAAACGCCAGCAACGCAGCCGTTGTCCGGTCCAGAACCAGATACTCCCCGATCACAGGCAACATCGGCAGACCAAAGCAAAAGAACAGCAATTGCAGCAAAAGCGGTGTGCCCCGTATGACATAAATGTACGTATGCATCAGCCAGGCAATAGGCTTAATTCGGCTTTTCGCTAGCAACGTAACGATAAATCCCAGCGGAATGGACAAGATGAGCGTGATAAAAAATAAAATAACCGTCATCTGCGCCCCTTCGAGCATAGGCTTCATAATTCGTAAAATATAATCCATACTCATAACCTTCGACTCCTAAACCCTTAGTTCAATACGCTACGTATTAATTCAAAACTTTATCTTCACCAAACCACTTTTTCGAAATCTCAGCAGCTTTGCCATTCTTGTGCAGCTCATCCAAAGCAGATTGCAATTGCGTCAGCAGCTCATCGTTCCCTTTTTTCACGCCGATGCCATACTCCTCAGGGGCCAGCGATTCATCAAGCAGCTTATACGTTCCTGGCTCTTTGGACATATAGTATTTGGCTACCACTTCATCAATGACAACCGCATCCAAACGTCCAGTTTTCAGGTCGGTCAAAGCGAGCACATTATCGGGATACTCAGACACCTTCACCTTGCTCTTGATCGGATTCGCATCTAGTGCATCGGCTGCCGAGGACAATGTTTGAAGACCCACGTTTTTGCCCGCCAAATCGTCCAGCCTCGTGAGATTGGATTTGACCGGAAGCGCGATCACCTGACTATTTTTCAGATACGGCTTCGTAAACAGCACTTTTTCCTTGCGCTCATCCGTAATCGTATATCCGTTCCAAATCAGATCAATACGGCCGCTGTTCAGCTCGGATTCTTTGGTAGACCAGTCAATGGGCTGAAATTCCACTTGCTTACCCATCTGCGCCGCAGCCGCCTTGGCGTAATCAATATCAAATCCGGTCAGCTCGTTATTTTCATCTCTAAAACCCATCGGTGCAAATTTATCATCAATTCCGATGATCAGCTTGCTGTTATCTTTACCGCCGGAACATCCGGCTAAAACGATCATAATCAATCCAATCATCATTGTGAACATGGCTGTTTTTCTCATTTTATTCCCTCCAGCAATGGTAACTTCCCTATCCTAAAGGACAGGCGGCAAACGCTTTAGTTCGTTAACACGTTATCAGAGTATCATCATAACATACCGCAGGATACTCGTCGAGAGGAATAAGCGGAATCTTAGCCTTATAATAATGGAAAAACTGTGACGAAAATTTGACCAAGGTTCTATAATGTAAAACCTTACCTAAACGTATGAGAAGCTTTCTTGCGGTTGGTAGGCGCTGCGCGTACAGATTGTTCTTCCGATCGCCATCGCCCTCGGATTTTTATTATTTTATACAACCTGTAAAGGTTAAAATCCGGGACAAAAGCGAACGCTTCGCTTCTTCAGAACAATTCTGCCCGCTCCGCTCGCAACCGCCGTAATGCTTCTATACTTTTTTGACTTTTCCTGAAATCGTTAAGGGACAGTTACATAAATATATTGATTTGCGGTAATTTAGCGGCAAATGTGTTATAAATCAGTGAGAAGGAGGTTTTATAATGTTTAAACCGAGATATACCATTACGTCGTCGATGATTAATGATTTACTGAAAATAGAACGCTCCAGCGTAGTTGTAGAACAGCTTCCACTTCCGGCAACGATTCTTGAGGAATTAAAAAAAGAAGCGCAAGAGGTGACTGTACTACTTTCAACCAAAATGGAAGGTAACACACTGGACAATGAAGCAAAGCGGAAGGTTCTTTATAAATCTAGTAAAAACGACGAAGAGCAAGAGGTTTATAGCTTGATGAAGGCCATTGAATTTCTAGATGAGTCGGAGCAGCGTGAACTGCCCATCACCGAAGAATGGATTAAAAAACTACATGCTATCATCAAAGTAGTACATGGACGCAGACCTAGACTGAGCGAATACCGTAATGAACAAAATAAAGTCGGCGACCGCAATCAAGCAGGTTTTTATCTCCCGCCGGAGTCTCAAGATGTTCCCGTTCTGATGGAAGACTTGATTGCATGGGTTAATTCGCCGCATAATGTGAATTTAGCTGCTCCAATTCAAGCAGGAACAGCCATGTGGCAGTTTCTAACTATTCATCCGTACATGGATGGCAACGGACGAACTGCTCGTATGATCGCTACGTACATTTTGCGTAGAGGGGGTTATGGTCTGAAAGGATTGTTCGTTTTGGAAAATTTCTACGATCGAAACCTAAATGATTATTACCGTGCTTTGCAGATGAAGCTTTCCCATAACTATTATTTTGGTCGAAATGATGCAGATATAACTGTTTGGTTGGAGTACTTTTTGAGTGGATTGGCCGAAGTATACTCAGAAGCAGCAGAGATCGTTCGACAAAAAAATAGCGAGCTGCTCAGGGTAGAACCTGAACTGATCCGTAAACTGGACATACAGCAACGTACACTATTCCGTCAATTGGTATTCTATTGTAAGCTTCCTCTACTATCCCATTTATTAAACGAAACTCTAAATTCTGTTCCTAGCCCTAACTGACTTACAACGGTGATCATACCGCCTTGCTCTTCAATAATAGACTTGGATAAGGACAAGCCAATGCCAAGACTTTGTGGCTTTGTCGTTCTTCTCCCTCTATAAAATCGTTCAAAAATGTGAGGCAAATCTTCTGGGGAAATGCCTTCTCCTTGATCTCGAATGATTACTGTCTGGAATAATGAATTTTTTTCTAAAATAACATCAATTCCTCCCTCTAGTGGCGTATGTTCCAGTGCATTTTTAATCAAGTTAATCAAGGCTTCTGTTAGCCATTCTTCATCCGCCCAAACATACATATCTTCTCCACCATGAATGTGAATCTTCTGCTTCCTTTGCTCGGATAACATTCGCAACGAATGTACAGCATGATCGATCATTTCTCTTACTCGAACGCGTTCTATCAGGAACGTTATTGCTCCGGCTTCAACCCGTGCCATCTTCAGTAAACTGATAATCAGCCATTCCATTCGCTCTAGTTGTTGACGGCCTCGATCCAGAAATTTCGTTCTCATTTCTTCCTTCATATGAGGATCATTTAGCAAATTTTCATTAAAAACGATGAGGGTTGCTAGTGGCGTTTTGAGCTGATGCGAAATATCGGAAAGCAGGTTGCGTAGAAACATTTTCTCTTGTTGGAGTTGCCGAAGACTGTTGTGTAACCTTTCGGCCATCGCGTTAAAGTTTCGTCCTAATGCGCCAAAGTCTCCTTCATCATTCTCGGGAAGCGGTTGATCAAACTGATGTTCAACAACCTGCTCCGCTGCAAAGGTTATGGTTCGAATCTTGTTAAATATTTTGCGGTATTCCCATCCCAATAACAGCAGTAATGGAATACTATAAAGCAAAACCTGAGTCGCCGTTTTCATGGGTAAGGCGTTATCCGAGAGTACAGGTTGATCGTTTACGGGCATATCTTCCTTATATGCATATTGAGCCAGGCTGCGTTTTCCCTCTACGATTTCATCTTCTTGTGCACCCTGAGTGATAAAGTGGATAATTTCATTTTCTAGTTGAGGAGCTTGCTTCAAAACATAACCAATCAATGCAGCATTTTGATTAACCACGGCCTTATTGATCTGACTGACTTGATAACTCATATAAAAGAATATGATTACCGCTAACATAACTTGTAATACGATCGCTTTAACAGTAATAGACTTCCACTCTGGATTACGGACGAATTCATTCATGGTTTATCTCCCTACAATATCTGCATTCCATTTATATCCGACTCCTCGAACGGTAATGATGTATCTCGGTACCGCAGGAACATCCTTGATCTTCTCTCTTAACCTTCTGATATGAACTGAAAGGGTGTTGTTATCGATGAATTCTCCTGACATATCCCACAGACTGTTAAGGATGATACTTCTGCTGCAAATTTGCTTGGGGTGAGTCATTAACATCAATAGCAATCGATATTCCAGCCCCGTCAATAAAAGTTCCTGATTGTTTTTAAGAACAATTCCTTCTAGAACTCGAACTTCAATATCGTCGGATATCCATCTATTCGGTTCATCCGTGGGCTTATGATTGCGCCTTAATACGGCTTTCATTCTAGAGAGAAGTTCTTTGGTACGGAGCGGTTTGGTCATATAATCATCTGCTCCCAAATCAAGACCAGCAACAACATTTGTCTCCTCATCCAAAGCTGTCAAAAAAATGATGGGAACCTGAGATAATGCACGGATTTCCCTACACAGGTCATACCCTGAACCATCAGGTAAATTTATATCCAACAAAATTAAATCGATGTTGTCTGTCTTTAATGCCTTTCTGGCTTCTTCCAAGCTACCGGCAAGAACAACGGCATATCCTTCACTTGTTAAAGTATATTCAATACCGAACACCAAATTATCATCATCTTCAACCAGTAAAATTCGATTCATTGAGCACCTCAGTTTAATTCAAGAAAGTTTTTAAAATGCTTACTTATTATCGTACAGAACTCCATACAATTCCGTTTTTCAAAAAAATGGCGGCGGTAAAACTACACCGTTTTTCCACTGTATCATGAAAGATATCTTTCACAAAGCTGTTTAGTGGAAAATTTATTAAAGACAACTCTGGTTCACCCATTAAACGTCCCAAAAATCATCAACCAATGTGGAATAATTTTTAAGTTGAGAAAGCCTATTTCTAAGCCACGCCCAGTGAGGGAAAATTTTCTGTTGTTCATGCCCAAATGGAGAAGGCAGGCTCCCTTTCGGACTAAATGTCGGGCTATTTTCTTCACATTCTGTCATCAACGCCTGTTGCTGCATTTTGGCTTTGCCCCGCATTCGGCAACGACGGTACCCGTGTAGATTTTTGGCATCAGCAAGCTACGCTCAATGGCTTGAGCGCGGCACTTGTAGATCTGCTCGTCTTCGGCGCTTATCCGGTTTTGGTGTACTTTCTTTTTGTAGTCCTCTAAACTATCAAGTTCAATGCTGTGATACAAAATAGAACTTATTCTAGTCCAGTTAAGCTTTAAGTCTACTAAGTATTCTTCGAAATAGCGTTCATAAAAATGACCTTTGGGGAGCCATTACAAATGTGATCCGATCTAGTTCATCTATATCCAAAAAAAATTTTCTCATTTGCTATACACTTCTTTTGTTTTCTTTATAGTATTGATCAAGAGTGTCAAAAATAATAAAAGATAAAAAAGCTTCCTTTAGAATTTCATGATTGTCATTGTATAATCAGCATAATTTCAAATAGGCATTCCCTGTTATTTAGGGTTTGCAATATAAAAAGTAATCTTGTATCATTTTCAGTGAATGAACGATCACTAACTTAAATAAAAGGAGAAATGTCTTATGAATGAAATGGATACAAGCCGTACACTGCGTTTGTTATTCCCTCAATGGCAAGGAGGGAACAATCCTCCTTACGTTCTGGGAGCTCACTTGTTAAACTGGCTTGCTCCCAAGTCTAATGGTCCTTTTGAAGAAGTACCCGTCGATATGAACCCTAATGTAGAAAAAGAACAAGGTATAATTGCCAAAAGTACCGTGTTACAACAAGCTAGATCAGCCAAAAGTCTAATTCATAAACATAACCCTGAACGTATCGTTGTCCTTGGAGGGGATTGCAGTGTAGAACTTGCTCCTTTTTCTTATTTGAATGAGAAATATGATGGAGATGTTGCTCTGTTATGGGTAGATGCTCACCCTGATGTCTCGATCCCTGAAGACTTTGAAAACCATCATGCTCATGTTCTTGCCAATTTGCTTGGGGTAGGTGATCAGGAATTTGTTGCAGAGGTGCCTCATCTTTTTAAACCTGAACAAATCCTATATGTAGGATTGAACGACATGATCGATGCTCTTCACTCAGAGCCCATGAAAAACATGAAATTAGATATTGTAGGTCCCGATGAAATTAAGAAGGATAGTTCTAAAGTGCTCCAATGGCTAGCTGAGAAAAAACCGTCCAAGATTATTATTCATTTTGATCTGGATGTACTGGATATGAAAGAATTCCGCTCTATTCTGGTTGCTTATCCGGGAACATACGAAGAATACACCAAAAGCTTCCCACAAGGATCAAGTATGGAAACCATTATCCGAGTTTTGCAAGATGTAGCCAAATCCTATGATGTAGTCGGTCTAGGGATCACCGAACATTTCCCTTGGGACTCTTATTTCTTGGCGAACATGCTGTCTCGTTTACCTCTGCTTGGAGATATTGATAATAAAGAGCGTCCAGTCTTTAATACACTTTAATCCAAATGCAGACTATGGTAATGTACATGGTATGATGGATGTACATTATTTCGAGAAACAAGGAGGTTGCAGGGATAAGAGCCAAGAAGGTATCCCTGTACATTTGAAGTACAATGAATAACTCTGAACCGCCTAAATCGAAACGAATGAAACAAAAAGACGATAGCAGACGCTTGCTCATCGAGGCTGCTGTTCGATGTTTTTCACGCAATGGATTTCACAAAACAGGCATTGTCGAAATTGCAAAAGAAGCAGGAATGAGTGCAGGGAATCTGTACCGCCACTTTCCAAGTAAAGATGCATTTATTATTGCATTGGTGGAAGAAGAACAGCGCCATGCCTTGGCCAAAATGGAATTTAAAGAAACCGAAAAAGATCCTCTCGGACAGATTCTGACGATTATAACTAGTTGTGTCAGTAATCCCGTATATCCTATGGACCAGAGATTATGGATCGAAATTTTGGCTGAAGCTTCACGCAATAAGGGTGTGCGACATGTCTTCAATCAAAGTGATATCATCATGCGCGAATCATTCAAGAATCTGCTTACAAGTGCTATTCATGAAAAACAAGTAGATCCAGATTATGATGTGGAGACCCTTTCTCTCTGGTTGTATGCGCTGATTGACGGCCTTATTGCACGTACAGCCACTGACGAACAATTTAGTTTCGATCACCATATGAGTCAATTCAATCAACTGATTCGCCAAGCATTAAATCCCAAAGAGCTCCAGTAAAAGAAACAGCGGTAGCTATGGACGAGAAAATAAAGTCCTAGACTGCCGCTGTTTTACGATTACTTTAATGGCGCCTCCGTCAGCTGTTTTTTGGCGTACAATAACCATCCTCGCAAACATTGCCTGATTCTTGGTTTAGAGTTGTATCTAACGTCATCAGCGGATGTTCCTCGTCCCATACTTTTTGCAGCGCCTCCAGAAACACTTCACTTGATTGTGCACCTGAAATCGCATATTTGCGGTTGATGACAAAGAAAGGTACACCTGTAGCTCCAAGATTGCTTGCTTCGCGCCCATCTGCACGAACTTCATCCGCATATTGCGTGCTTTCCAGCACGTGGAGCGTATTCCTCGCGCTTTTTCAGCTCCGCACGC
>NZ_ASRY01000110.1 GCF_000520815.1 Paenibacillus maysiensis
ACGCCGAGAATTTGCTCTTTTTCCGCCGGTGTCAAAATGCCCAGCTCGGCAATAGTCGCCGACGGGTTGCGGAGAATGGATTCAAGCAGCTGCAAGTAGTGAGCGGCCAATTTCTCCACCGTTTCGGTTTTATAAAGAGCAGTGGCGTATTCAAACAGATATTCCAAGCCTTCCTCGATCTCCGTGACGTCCAAGCTGAGATCGAATTTAGAAACAATTTCTTCGC
Source organism: Paenibacillus maysiensis (assembly GCF_000520815.1). Classification (GTDB taxonomy): domain Bacteria; phylum Bacillota; class Bacilli; order Paenibacillales; family Paenibacillaceae; genus Paenibacillus; species Paenibacillus maysiensis. The sequence continues at coordinate 227 of NZ_ASRY01000110.1, forward strand.
TGGCATACGTCGACAAATGGAGTCCGGGAAGCTGGATTTCCAAATTCTCTGTATTCTGCAAAGCAAACATCGTATCGAACAGCGGATTGCGGCGTAAATCACGAGCCACGTTCACCTTATCCACCAGTTCCTCAAACGGATAATTCTGATGTTCAAAAGCGCCCAGCGTCGTCTCCTTGATTTCCTTCAAGTAGTCAAGAAACGTCTTACCGGCAGCCGGATAACTGCGGATGGCCAGGGTATTGACGAACATCCCGATCAGCGGCTGAACGTCGCTGTGATTTCTTCCCGCAATCGGCGTACCGACCACCACGTCTTCTTGCCCTGTATATTTATGCAATAATATTGTATAACCAGCAAGCAGAACCATGTAAAGCGTTGCGCCGTTCTCGGCTGCAAGCCGTTTCAGACCCTCGCTTTTCTCGCTATGCATAAACAATTGCAGCGTGCGGCCCTCGTAGCTCTGCATAGCCGGGCGCGGATAGTCCGTCGGCAATTCCAAAACCGGCAGCTCTCCGCGGAACATGTCGAGCCAGTAGGCTTCCTGCTTGGCAAGCTGAGCTTTCTGCTCGTCCGATTGCTGCCATACCGCATAATCTTTGTACTGAATGCGGAGCGGCTCCAACTGCTCCCCGCTGTACAAGCGGACGAACTCTTCGATCAGTACGTCAATCGAAACGCCGTCAGATACGATATGATGCGTATCGAACATTAGAATGTGCCGATCCGGCACCAGTTCGGCAAGGCCTACCCGCAGAAGTGGCGGCTTCGCTAGATCAAACGGACGAACGAATTGGCGCACCGTTTCTTCCGCCTGCTCCCCGCTGATCTGCACATATTCCACATGGAAGGCGGCTTCTTCGTAAATCCGCTGAACCGCTTCGCCTTTTACCATCTCAAAACCGGTACGCAGCGTTTCATGACGAGCTACGAGCCCGCGGAACGCTTCTTCAAACCGCTGCCGGTCGAGCTCCCCTTCGAGCAGCATAGCTCCCGGTATGTTGTAGCTCAGTTCGGCTCCTTCCAGCTGGTTCAAGATATAGAGACGTTTCTGAGCGGAAGAGAGCGGATAATACTCGCTAGGTTCCGCAGCCGGAATAGCCGTGAACGAGCCGATCTCCAGCCGCTCCATAGCCGCGGCCATTTCCTCAACCGTCGAGTAGCGGAATACGTCGCGAAGCGGGAATTCAACGCCTAGCTCCTTATGCATTTTGCTGACAAGCGTCGTCGCCCGCAGAGAGTGTCCGCCGAGGTCGAAGAAGTTGTCCGTTACGCCTACCGCCTTCTCCCGAACAAGCACATCCTGCCAAATGGCGGCCAGCTTCGCCTCAAGTTCGGTGCGCGGCGCCACGTATTCGCGGCCTGCG
>NZ_ASRY01000112.1 GCF_000520815.1 Paenibacillus maysiensis
CCAACAGCAAGTCGAGCAACGGCTCAAAGGGGATGGATATACCCCTCCGGCTGGTTCAACAGGTAACACATTCACATTGGATTCGATTAAAGGAATGTCCCCGAACGAGATTAATCAGCATTGGGATCAAGTCAAACAAGTATTACAAAACAAATAATAATCAATAGAAAAGGACAGGGTGATTAGATATGTCAGTACAAAATTTTATTCCTACCATTTGGAGCGCACGTTTAAATGAAAGTTTGAAGAAGAATTTGGTGTACGGTAATGTGGTCAACATCGATTACGAAGGTGAGATTCAAGGTCAAGGCTCCACAGTAAAAATCAATTCGATTGGAGCGGTGACGATTGGCAATTATGATAAAGCTGCAGGAATCGGTAATCCACAGGAACTGGATGCTACGCAAAAAACGTTGGTGATTGATCAGGCGAAGTATTTTAATTTTCAAGTCGATGATGTAGATGCTGCACAAGCGAATGTGAATTTGCTGGATGGTGGAATCGTGGAAGCTTCGTATGGACTCGCCAATGTGGTGGATCAGTATCTTGCTGGATTTTACACAGAGGTAAAAGCTGAGAATACGATGGGCAATGATACTGCGCCTATTGTTCCAACCAAAGATACAGCCTATGATTTGCTGATTGATCTTGGCGTGCTGCTGGATGAGAACAATGTGCCTGAAACGGAACGATTTGTGGTGGTTCCCGCATGGTACTATGGCTTGCTGCTGAAAGATGCACGTTTTACCAAAGACCCGAACATTATCCGTACAGGTTATGTCGGAGATATTGATGGCATGACGGTATATAAATCCAACAATGTGCCGAATACCACAGGAGCCAAGTATAAAATTATTGCGGGTCATAAGAGCGCCATTTCGTTTGCAGGTCAAGTGGATTCAGTGGAGGCGTTCAGACCAGAGAAACAATTTTCAGATGCGGTGAAAGGTTTACAGGTGTTTGGAGCCAAATGTATCAAGCCTGAAGCCCTCGCTGTACTCACAGCCAATAAGTCATAATTGAAAATGGATGATATGACAACACATTGTAATAGAAGAAACACGTTCGGGGTGTCCGTTTTGGATGCCCTATTTTTATTTTTGGAGGGTGATAAGATGTGGTATTTGAATCAGGAAACAGGCTGCACATGGGAAGTCAC
>NZ_ASRY01000113.1 GCF_000520815.1 Paenibacillus maysiensis
GCGGTGATCTCTGCCTCCAGCGTTAGCAGCGCCTCAATACCCTCAGCTGCCTGCGCGGCAAGGGCGGAACGCCGTCCCTCCGCCTCAAGTGTCTCCTGCTCCGTCAGCTTCAGACGTTCATCAGCCTGGGCAAGCCGTTGCTCCTGTGTGACACATTCCTGCTCTGCTTCGCGCAGCTGCTCATCCGCCGTCTCCAGCTGTTGTAGCCGTTGCACAGCCTCTTGAAGCATTCGTCGTTCATCTGCACGCACTTCATTTTGCTTCAATTCCTGTTGAAGCTCCTGCTGCCGCTTCGATCCTCGCGCTTGTAGCTCTTGTTCCTTGGCGAGTTCTTCAGCATATGTAGCAAGGGTTTGCTCACTCTGCGCAAGCTCTGCCGCCAGACGGTTCCGTTCTGTCTGCAATGCTTCCGTATCACGCTCCAGTTGCAGCGCCTGCTCCAATTGGTCGATTCGAAGCAACAGCTTCGGTTCCTCCGCACTCAAAGCTTGCCGGGCCTGCTCATCGGCTTGCACAGACAAAACCGCAGCCTCCTGCGCCGATGTCGCCTGCACCGCCGCTTCTTCAGCTGCCTTCCGTCGCTGATCCGCTTCAGCAGCAGCTTCCTTCCAATCTGTCAGCGCAGGCAGCAATGCCTCGGCTGCGGAGGCCTGACGGAGCTTACGCTCCAGTGAAGCAATGTTCGGCTCCCATGCCGCCAGTTGTTCCAGCTCGTTCGCCCGGCGGCTGCGCTCCATAACCAGCTCACGGATTTTGTTCAGTGCCTCCGTCTCGCGCGTCACCCGTTCCAGCTCGCGGCGCGAAGCCTCTGCATGGGCCACGGCCTCTTTGAGACGTTGCTTTGCCTGTTCAAGCGCTTCGGCACCTGCATCGCCCAAACCTTGCTGCTCCGCTTCCAGCGCTTTCAATGCAGCGTCATTGTCCTTCACACGACGACTAAGTTTTTGCGCAAGTTGATCTCCGTACTTTTCCAAATGAAACAAACGCTGTAGCATCTGTCTGCGTTCACTGCCCTTTAATGATAAAAATTCGGCAAACTTCCCCTGTGGCAATACGACAGCCCGTGTAAAATCGTCCATTTTCAGGCCGATATACTCCTCCACACAACGGGTCACATCCTGCACCTTGTCAGCAAGCACTTCCTCGCCGTCCTCCGTGAACGCGATAAATCGGCTAAGCGTATTATTCACCGATACGCCTCCAGCCCGTTTGAATCGGCGCTCCACACGATAACGACGAGGCCCTTGGGCTGACATCAATTCGAACGTAAACGCGACGGACAGCGTGTCCTCGGCATGATTCATAATGCCCTGTGTCCCATTTACCGCCCGCTCCACCTTGCCATACATAGCCAGCGTAATCGCGTCCAGCAACGTCGATTTCCCGCTGCCTGTCGGGCCAAAGATTCCAAATAGCCCGGTTTCGGTTAATTCGTCAAAATGGATTTCCTGCGACTCCCGGTAGCTTTGCAACCCCGCCAATTTCAGAAGAATCGGTTTCATACATCCTCCTCCTCGGGCTGGTCCCTTGCATCATCCTGCTCCACTAACTCCAAAAATAGCTGCACCAATCCGTCATCCGGCTGTGCGCCGCCCGTTTGCCGTTGATAAAAAGCCCGAAACAGCTCGTGAACCGGCAGCTCTGAGCGCTGATGCTCCAGCTGTGCCGCAGCCATTTCAGGATACATCGGACGGATATGAATGATGCCTTCACGGCTTTTACGCAGCCGCTGAATATCTCCCAGAGACATCGCTTCCTCCAGCGTAATTTCCAGATCAATAAAAGCATCCGCATCCAGCCCTTCGTCCAGCCAGCGATACACCTCTTCCAGACCTCCCCGTGCGCGCCATTTCACCAAAGGCCGTCCACTCGTAATATACAGCTCCTCGACCTGTGCGGGCTTGCCTGCGACCACGTCAATGAGCGTGACCGATTTGGCCTGCCCTGCTTCGGAAAAGCTATAAGCCAGCGGAGATCCGCTATAGCGCATCAGCCCATCGCCCTTCACGTATTGAGGACGATGCAAATGCCCCAAAGCCGTATATTGCGCCCCGATGCTTAGTGCAGACGGATCTACTGTATACGCGCCCCCGACCTGAATCGGACGCTCCGAATCCGACTCCAGCCCGCCAAGCACATAAATATGGCTCATGGACAGATTAACGGTGTCAGGCCGAAACGCCGTACCGAGCTGTGCCATCAGCATCCCCACACGGCGGCTGTATGCCTCTCGCAGCACCGTTTCGTCTCCGTCCTCGGACAACAGCTCGTTTAGGCGGGACTCCGAAGGATAAGGCAAGGCTGCGATACACGCCATTTCTCCTGTACGCGGTGTGCGAATCCGCACTGCTTCCCCGCTGGGCAGCCCCAGCAACGTAATTCCGCGCTGGCTCACCAGTGGCGTAACCGAGGATACCCGTTCCGGCTGATCATGATTACCCGCAATAACGACCAAGGGTCTTCCTCCAGCCGTTAAACGGGCAGACGTTTCATAAAATAGCTGCTCGGCAGCGGCTGGAGGATTGACCGAATCGTACACGTCTCCAGCCATCATAATCAGATCCGCCTGCTGATCGTCAGCCATTTTCACCAATTCTTCCAGGAACGCCTCCTGCTCCTTCAAACGGCTGCGCCCTTCCAGCGTTCTCCCCAAATGCCAATCTCCCGTATGCAAAATCCGCATGCTGTTCCTCCTCTCTCCCTATCTATTTCGTCCATTAAATTTTAAATAGCTACAATCGCACACTTTCCCCAGCCTCCAGAAAATACAACCACTTTTCAGCAACCCTTTGACCTGTAATATCTTCGATCACATGGGCGTACAGCTCCAGTTGAAAACGATATTGCTCCGTTAAATGAGGCACCGTCCTATATTCGGAAACCCGGTCTGTTTTGTAATCAAGCAAAACCAGCCCCTCCGGCCCTTCAAACAGGCAGTCAATAATCCCATTCATCAGCACTCTGTCATCGTGGCCAGGCTCTGACGTCATGCTTTCCCGCTGTTCCCCGGCGGCTCCCGGCTCTGTTTCCTGTGCTGACAGCATCGACGGCAAGCTGCGGCTCCAAAAATCAGCGGCTCCTATCGTATAGGTGAACGGAAGCTCACGCTGAACGTGGGAGGCCTCCAGCAATCTGCGACCCAACTCGCCGGTGAAAAAGCGCAATATTTTATCCGTATCTAATGCCTCCGCCTGAACATCCAGCAATAAGCGCTGGTTTAACAGACGTGCCTTCGTTTCCTCAATCACCTCGGCGCTCATCACACCATCCAGCGGCAAATGGAGAAACAACGTATGGTACACCGTTCCACGTTCCGTCGGCGTCAATCGCCGATTGCCCATAAATTTGGGTCTGCGCAAGTGTAGTCGATTTCCCCCAGTCTGAGAATCTTCCATCTCCTCTGGTAACTCCGCTACCTGGAAAGAAGACAGATTCAGCCAATCCTCCGATCCAGCTTCCTGCATCGCCAGCCATCTTTTCATTTCGGTGACGGTTGTATTCGCCGCCGTCTTGCTTGCCCGTTCATACGGATAGGACCAGGAAAGTGCAGTGGCAATATCTGAATCAACCCTTGTTGTAATATCCGTTGGACTAACCGATGCGGAGTCGGATGAGAGCCACCTTTTATCGATCGGCTCGGCATTTTTCAATGCTTCCGTCTTCTGCTGACGCTCTTCATTAACGGTCTCTTCCTCAGAATTCAAATTCAAACGAGAGCCGGAAAGAGTCTCCGAAGCTACGATTCTGAATAGCCAATCCCCGCCTGGCATATATTCCAGCCTATGATGGTACCCCTCCTGATCCCCTGCCGCTTCTCTCAGTACAGCAGCAGAAGGATGTCGGATCAACGCAGGACCTACCCAGTCCAGATAACTGCGGCCTGCCGCCAGCATATAATCGGGTAAAACGGTCTCCGTATGCTCTTTGGCACGTGCCCAACCCGCTGCGCGTGCAGCGAGATCCTTCACCGTTCCGGTCATAATAAGTTTTTCACGTGGACGCGTAAGCGCCACGTACAGCACCCGCATTTCTTCAGCCAACAGCTCCAGCTGGGAGCGTCGACGGATCGCCAAATTAGGCAGCGTCGGGTAGCTGACCCGATTTTGTTCCTCCACATATTTGGGACCAAACCCCAGCTCCTTATGCATCAAAAACGGCGCATTCAGATCCTGCTGATTGAACATTTTAGCCGTTCCGGCGATGAACACAACAGGAAATTCTAGTCCTTTACTCTTGTGAATCGTCATAATGCGCACAGCCTGATCGGGTTCAGTACCGCCACTGGATGAACCCAAATCACCGCCTCGCTCTCGCAAACGGGAAATAAAGGTCAAAAACCGGAACAGTCCCCGGTTAGAGGTTGAAGTCTCATACTGTCTCGCCCGGTCATACAGCGCCCGTAAATTACTCTGACGTTGAGAGCCGCCTGGCAATCCACCTACCCAATCCAGATATCCCGTTTCCTCCAGCAAACGCCAAATCAATGCACTCAAGCTGCCTTGTCTTGCTTCCTGCCGCCACGCTTCCAAATCGTGCAAAAATGAACGCAGTCGGGCAGGCAACGTATTTCCGCTATTCCTATCATCCATATCAGATGCATCTGTCAAATCTCCTGCGAAAAGCTCCAATTCCAGCATGTCGCTGGACGTTCCATTTTCGCTATCCTGTGTAGGGTCAGCCTCAGCCGCCGCAAGCAGAGCGCCATAAAATAGTCCGTCCGGCTTCTCCAGCCGGATTTGTGCCAGCTCGTCCTCGGTCAAGCCTACAATCGGTGAACGAAGCACAGATGCCAGCGGGATGTCCTGCTGCGGATTATCAATAATGTGCAGCAGAGACAGCATCACCTCAACTTCCGTTGCTTTGAAAAAGCCTGTCGTCTGCTCCCCGGATGCCGGAATGCCTTCAAGACGCAGCTCTTCCACAATCAGCGGTGCCCATACGCTTGCTGAACGGAGCAAAATGACAATATCACCGAAGACTGCCGGACGCATCGCTTTTAACCCTCTGTCATAAATCAACAGCGGTTGGCCTGTATCTCCCGTCAGCTCCTTAATCCGTTGCGCGATTGCACGGGCTTCCAATTGTGCCGTTTCCAGCTCCGCAAGCTCAGCCAATTCGCCTTCCTGCAAAGCGGATTCATCACCCGTTTCGGACAGTTCCGAAGCCTCCGAAAGACCTCGCCCGCCTTTATCAATTAACAGTAGTTCAGGTGCGTACGGAGATGTGGCATCCTTTTCCGTCTGCTCGGGATAAGACGCGCCATGCGCCAGCCATGCCCGTTCATCGTATTCGATTTCCGCCACATCCACGCTCATGATTTGCCGGAACACCAGATTGACCGCATCGACGACTTCCACCCGACTGCGGAAATTACGCGCCAGATCAATTAAAAAGCCATCTTCCTGTTCCTGCATGCCGTACCGTTGATATTTGTTCAAAAACAGCCCCGGCTCCGCCAGCCGAAACCGATAAATACTCTGCTTCACGTCCCCTACCATAAAACGGTTACCTGGTTCTTCACGAGATACCAGTCTGACGATATCCTCCTGTACCGTATTCGTATCCTGATACTCATCCAATAGCACCTCGTCGAATTGCTCCTTGTATTCGAGCGCAGCGTCCGAAGGCAGCAGTCTGTGCGGAGTGGAGTCGGGATGACGTAATATTTTCAGACAATAGTGCTCCAAATCCCCGAAATCCACCATCCCTTTGGACTGCTTGTGCTGTTGAAATCGTTCACCGAATAAAATAACGGTTTCCACCAGTTCGTCCATCAGAGGAGCCGCCCCATGCAGTTCCTCCAAATAGGCTTCTGCCCTCCTGCCGAACAGGGAAGCCTTCATATCCGTGATCATTTTTTTGGCTGCCTCACGGAGCGCCTTGACCCGCTCCTGCAATGCAGGCTCGGTCTGATCCTTTTTGACCGGCTTGAGCTTGCCAAAGGCCGCGATCTGAAAGTGATCATACAGCGATGCCCACGGCTGTGTCTCCAGCTCCTGCAATAGTCCCTTCACCATCGCCGCATCCTCTTGCAGCGTCACTGCATAGGGCGCAGGGCCGCCGGGCTGCATAGCCGTCTCATAGGCCTGCTCCAGCAGGCTTGCTGCTCCACGCAGCGAAAGTGCCGCATCCGCCAAAATGCTGCGGACCCAAGGAGTTTCTCCCAAAGCCGTCACATCTTCTACACGGAACGCTGCTGCCGTCTCCCTCAGCCAATGCTCCGGCCAGGGATGACTTTGCGAAAAATCATACAAGCGCTGAACAAGCACATACATCGCATCATCTGTACGCTCACCGCTAAACCAGTCCACCAGTCTGCGAAACGTGCTGCCTTCATCGTTAGCCTCATACTTTTCCTCAAACAGTTCTTCCAGCAGCTCCTGCCGCAGCAATTCCGTCTCATGCTCATTCATAATCCGAAAACCGGGATCAAGGGGAATGGCCTGATAATGCCTGCGAATGACCTCCATACAAAAAGAGTGGAGCGTCGTTATCGAGGCTCGATTTAGTAGCGATAGCTGGCGACGTACATGCTCACTATCCGGCTCCTGTTCCAGCACACGTTCCAAGGCTTCGCGGATACGTTGGCGCATTTCGGCGGCGGCAGCCTTCGTAAAGGTCGCTACCAGCAGCCGATCCACGCTGAAACCGAGCCGGGGATCGGCGATTTTACGAATAATGCGCTCTACCAGCACCGCTGTTTTACCAGACCCCGCCGCTGCCGCTACCAGCATGTTGTTGCCGGATTCGGAAATCGCACGCCACTGGTCATCACTCCACATACTGCCTTCCGGCTTGGGTATGCCGTTGGTGCTTGATGTACTTATCATGGGTTCATTCCTCCTTTCCCTTCCTGTGTATGACCGAGCAGATTCCAGATCTGATCCTTGCCGAGTTTCCCCCATTGGTTGTAGCCGCTGCCTTCCAGACTGTCGTCAAATTGACAAACAGGTTTGAAAGAACAGAAGGTGCATGCCGTCTCTTGCTGGATACGATAAGGTTCAATCGCCACGTCGCCCTCTGTCATGCGTGTCCCAATCGTTCGGATATTATCGCGCACCGAAGCCAGCAGGCTATCCCACTGTTCCGGCGAAGCGACAGACGCACTGCTGTAAAAGCTGCCGTCCGCCTTTACCGCAACTGGCAAAATGGAGGAATACCCCTTGTCCAGTGCCGTGTCCATTTGTCCAACCACATCCCGATCCGCGAGCAATAGCCCTTTCATCTTGAAGCGTTTTAGAAGCTCCTGACGGGCCTGTTCCGCGCTAAGACCATTCGGCGACTGCAACATCGGATTGTGGACGTGAAAATACAGCGTACCCGCCGGATAAGCCGTCTCGCCAAGCCATTCCTCCGCCGCATTCAGCAGCACGTCCAGGTACGTGAGCATTTGCAAGGACAAGCCATAGTACACTTCATGCAGCTTGAGATCCTTTTGGCTGGACTTGTAATCAATAACACGTAAAAGCAAGCCCTTTTCTCCCTCTGCCACATCCACGCGGTCAATTCGTCCGACGATTTCCATCACCACACCGTTGTCCAGTCGAAAGGTCAGAGGAGGAAGCTTTTCTCCCGGCCCAAAACCCAGCTCCAGCTCCAGTGGCTCAAAGCTGCCTCTACGCGCATGCTCACCCAAAATCAGCGAAGCCCGACTCACAATATCTTTCAGCTTGCGCAAAATGTACCCGTACCGCTTGGAGCTCATTAAAATCTCGCCTTGCAGGCGGGGAGCCAAACGCTCCACCGTCGATTCCGCCTCTTGTCGGCATTCCTCTGTGCTGAGACTACCCCAGCTCACGTTTCGTTTACGTAAATTCATCGCCATCTCTCCGAGCGCCGCATGGAACAACTGCCCGATATCCGGTGCTTTCAGCCGATACATTTGGCGCTCCTTCAAGCGAAGACCATGAGAAGCAAAATGCGAAAATGGACAGGCGACAAAACGTTCCATACGGGATACGCTGGTACGCAGCTTGCTGCCGTACAGACGACGACTCGTTTCCTTCCGCATTTCAGCATGATTCTCGTAAAAAAGTGAGGTCAGCAACTGACGCAGCTTGTCCTTTTCACGCCCCTGCTGGCCCGCATACCAGTTGTATACCTCCCACCAGGGAGATAAAATCTCTCCACCATGCCGCCATTGCCGGAATTGCGCGATCAGCTGCGGCAATGCCTCGGACGGATGGGAAGCATACTCCCATTGCGTCGTCCACGGGTCCCCAGGCAAAGGATAGGCAGCCAGCGGGTGCTCTTCCAGAGCAGGGAACAGTTGACGGACATGGCGTACTAACTCTGACGGCAGCAACGACTTGCCCTCTTCGTCGGTCACGGCGTAGCTCATCCAGAGACTGCTTCCGGCTGAGGTGAGCGCGGTATACGCGAGAAAACGTTCCTCCAGCAGACGTCTTGTCATATCCGGCGCCAGTTCCACGCCCCGTTCATTCAAGGCGGTCCGTTCCTGCTCATTCAGCACACCGTCTTCATGAAATACAGCCGGCATTACACCTTCGTTCATACCCAGCACAAAGGTATGCTGAATACCGGCTATACGTGTACGGTCTGTGTTTCCGACCAGCACCTGATCCAGAGCTGGAGGAACAAGACCCATGCGGTATTCTATCAGCCCCGTTTCCAGCACACCCGCAAACAAAGAAGTGTCCAGCTTCTCGTCACCCATCATTTCGACGATCTGATCCAACAGCTCAAGCACCGCATCCCATACCTGACGATGCTCCTTCGCCTGCTCGGGATTTCCCGCTTCCTCAGCCTGATGGATCAAGTCATCCAGCTTATGCCCAATTTCCGCATCCTCCAGCAACAAGTACACGGCTTCACACTTCTCAAGCGCAGTCCGGGCCTTACCCAGCCGTTTCTCAAACGCACGTAAAGGCGTCACGATCACATCGCGGCACAGCTCCATTAGATCCAGCGTTTCGTCCCGCTGACGATTTCGCTCCTGTTCCTCCAGCTCCAGCGAAAGGCTAGGTACCGCCTGCCAAGGCCGTCCGTCAGTCCAGCGACTTCCCTGTATTCCACAGGCCAATGCATAGTTTTCCAGACGGTCCATATCCTCGCGGCTGACCCGCCCATCCTGGGGCAACAGAAGATCCGTTTTGACCGCACGAAATACATCCTCGTACCGCCAACGCCGCTGAACGATATCCAGCGAAGCCCGAATCATTTCCACCAATGGATGATGCAATACGTTTCTGCGCTGATCCAGAAATACCGGAACCTCATATTGTTTGAATATCGGCTCCACCCACGGCTCATAATCCTCAATCTGGCGTACGAACAGCGCCATTTCCCGATAACGTGCTCCCTCATCTCGGGCCAGGCGGCGCATTTCGCGCACTGCACCCTCCAGCTCCACACGTCGGTTCGCTGCCGCATACAGTTTGATTTCTTCTGGCTGCTTATCCTTCCATTGCTCCCGTATCTGCTGCTGACGCATAGATCGTTCCTGATTCCGATACCCCGCACGCCGTTCAAAATCCGCCTCCAGGTACGCCAACGCCGGACGGTCCTTAAATCTCGGAAGCGGATCAGGTCGCAGCAATTGTGTCTGCGTATCGATCATCAGCTCGTCTGCCATCCCTTTAAGCTTTACATAGGTAGCCGCCGCAGGATGAAATAAATCCAGCTCATGCGGAAGCTGTCCACTCTCGTAGCTGCGGTTGCAGGTCAGCGCGACCGTCAACGAAGAAGCGTGCAGCATAAGCTGCTCCACCACCTTGTATTCGTGCGGCGTAAACCTGCGGTAGCCATCCATCCAAATATCCGCTCCACGTACAATGGAAGATTCGGCAATCTGCTCCGCCAGCATACGCAGCGTATCCTCGCCGTCAATATATTTAAGCGCCAGCTCTCTTTCAAAATCCTCATAGATCAAACTGATATCCTTGAGCTTACCGCGCAAAATCGGAGTCGATTCCCCCGCCGCATTCATTCGCTCCAGTTGCTCCGGTACAGACCGGGTATCATTCCCGTACTGCTTTAGCTCCGTAAACAGCGTATTTAACCGATCCACAAAGCCCAACTGGTCTCCCGAATCCTTAAATAAACTCAGTTCATCCTTGCGACGACGAATAATTTTATATAAAAGCATCTTCTTGCCTTCCTCCGTCACAGGTACCAACGCCGAACCCCCGGTTTCCTGCATGACCAAATAGGCAAGACGATGGAATCCCATGACCTGAGCGCGCACCGTCCCCTGAATACCGTATCCGGCTTCTGTAAGCAGCGCATGCTCGGAAGCAAATGACGATTGCTCCGGCACAAGTAACAGCATAGGCTTGCCTAGCGGTTCCTCGCGTAGCATAGCCGTCATTTCACGGCGGATTAACGTGCTTTTGCCGCTGCCTGAGCGGCCAATTAACAAACGGACCGACATGATGCGGCCTCCTTTCCAACGAACAGCATTCTATTCAACAGTATAGCATATGAGGCAAGGGAGAAAAGAACGTACGTTTGCCATCTTGTAGCATTTTATCCTCCCTCAAAAAACAAACAGTCCCGCAGGTTGGCTTGGTGCATGCCTTCTCTACAGGACTGATCTATGGATAAAACGAGCTAATCTACTTATTCAGCTACCTTATAAGGCGGTTGACTGTGTATAAATTCTACAGTTGTGTCCGACTACGCACCTCAAAAATGGCGAATTTCAAGTAATGTCCTTCTTCCACACCCAAAATTTGGGGATGATCCTTGCCAGCCGCTCTCCAATCCACCAGACGGAGGATTTTTCCGGCATCTGCCGCCGCTTCCTTAATCGTGTCCAGAAACAGCTCCGGCCGCATGTGGAATGAACAGCTCGCAGTCACCAAATAGCCGCCCTCATTGACCAGCTTCATCCCGTGCAGGTTAATATCCTTATATCCCCGCGTAGCTCCTTTGACCGCATTCTTGGTTTTGGCAAAGGCTGGCGGATCAAGAATCACCACATCAAAGGTACGTCCGCCCCCTGCTGTCAGCGGCTTGGAAGTATCTCCTTTACCCCCGGCCCGCGCGGTGCGTTCCTCTACACCTTTAACCTGATTGCGCAAATATTGGAAAGCATCGTCCACGACAAACTCCACGCGTTCCTCAAAGCCGTTCAGCTTGACATTATCCCGTGCGCTTTCAATCGCGTGCTCGGAAATATCAAGACAAGTTACTTTTTTAGCACCGTATTTGCAGGCATTGAGCGTAAAGCTTCCCGTATGTGAAAAGCACTCCAGCACGGTTGCACCATCCCAGTATGGGAACTCCACAACCTTGCCGCTTTTGTTCACAGGCTTCATGACCGCTGTGCCACCGTCACCCTGCTCTGCTGCTATTTCCTGTAGCGTAATTCCGCTGCGTCCTCCCCAGCCCGTCATCAGCGGCGCAATCGCCGCACGATTCTCACGCTGGTCGAAGAAGTAGCCTGTCTTCTGGCCCTCAACGATATCAACCTTGATATGCAAGCCATTTTCCGTTACCACAACATGACGCGGGCAGTCGCCATATAAAGGCCCCTTGGTCTGTTCCAGTCCCTCCAACTCGCGGATAGACACATCACTGCGCTCATATATACCGACAGGACCAATCACTTCAACGAGTGCATCCCTGATTTCTTTCCTGCGGCGATCCATACCGAGCGTTAATAATTGTACGACCAACACGTCACCAAAACGGTCTACAATCAGCCCGGGTAAAAAATCAGCCTCGCCGTATACCAGCCGATACGCGTCTCCCCCGGTCACAAAACGTTCACGGTGCTCCAGACAATCGCGGAAGCGTCTGGCAAAAAAGCTTTGATCCATCGCTTCCAGCGGCTCGTAGGACATCACACGCACCGTAATTTGTGAGGCTGGATTATAGTAACCCGTCGCTAAATAACGGCCCTGATGGTTTACGATATTGACCAGATCACCTGCCTCCGGTTCACCCTCCACCTTGGCTATTTCATTTTTAAACACCCAGGGGTGCGCGTGCTCCAGCCTTTTTTTGCGGCTGCGTTCCAATATTACTGAAGGCAAAGTCCTTCACTCCCATTCTTGGATTACTCAAAGTGTTAAAAGTGTGGTGTTCGATGGGGCGCGACTCCGCGGTTCATTTGATCTTACGATCGCTGTTGCAGGGGGATTCTCTGGATTTTATAAATGATTTAAATGGTAAGAATCCCCCTGCAAAGGCGAACGCTACGCTTCTTCAGATTCAAATGAATCGCTCCGCTACTGCCCGCCTTTATATCGACCACACTTTTAAAGCTTGTGAAGTTCTATAAAATTTTCGTTTTCCGTAAAAAAACAGCTCGGTCATGCTTGTCATGGCTGTCCACGTCAGATCATAGGCTGTTACATAAGCGTCCTTGGTCACCAACGTAAAATGGTTTTGAAAGGGGGCTACGCCCGTGTTTATTCATGTTATTTTGCCGCTGTGCGGTGGGCTGCTTATTTTCTTGGGCGGGATGAAGCTGATGGAGGCGGCCCTCCGGCATTTGGCTGGCCCCTTCCTCACCCGCTGGCTGAACCGGGCCACCGTTTCCCCTTGGCGGGGCATGCTGTTCAGCTCAGGCATTACCGCCCTGCTGCAAAGCAGCACCGCTGTAACGGTGCTGACCATCGGACTGGTCAACGCCGGGCTGTTGACCTACGGCCGCACGCTCGGCATCATCCTCGGCACCAATATTGGTACCTGCCTGACCACCGAGCTAATGGGTCTCCAGCTAGGCAAGCTGGCTGTTCCGCTGCTCTGCGGCTCGCTGCTTTGCTGGAGCGCCGCC
>NZ_ASRY01000114.1 GCF_000520815.1 Paenibacillus maysiensis
TTGTTCAGTTTTCAAAGATCAAACATTTCTTTTTCGCTGTCTTTTTCAGCAGCTATAAGATCATATCATGTTCGTTTCAGAAATGCAAGCTTTATTTTTCTTCTTTTATAAAGATTATTTTACCCAAGCTTTTCATTTTTGAAACAGCTGTTTTGTTGTCAGCTCAAATAATATATCATATATC
Source organism: Paenibacillus maysiensis (assembly GCF_000520815.1). Taxonomy (GTDB): domain Bacteria; phylum Bacillota; class Bacilli; order Paenibacillales; family Paenibacillaceae; genus Paenibacillus; species Paenibacillus maysiensis. The sequence continues at coordinate 185 of NZ_ASRY01000114.1, forward strand.
CAAGCAACTTAGCAAGTACTTTTTTTATTAATTATTAAAATCATCTTTTGACCTTGATCAAAGTCAGCCAAGGGGCAGTAGCCCCTCACGTTTTAGCTGGTGACTCCTTCGGGTTCAAATACTTCCGCAGGCCAGTGTAACTCCACACCTTGGCAAAGAAGCCTGCTCTGAAAACGCCCCAGATGCTCTGCCGATTCGCTGACTTCTATCGGAAATACTCCGTTAGAGACACAATAAGCCGCGAGACTACCCGCTGATTCACCTATATTCCACTCCGTGGGGTGCAGCCGATAGCAACCATTTGCGATTTGAGTCATCCCTATATTTTTACATGCAGGAAGCAGATTACGCACTCTCACCGGAATAAGGGAGCCTAACGGAATTTCATAAGGGTAATTAGGAATGTAAAATGTCCGCTGAGATACAGTGGTCGGATGGAGGTCCAAATGATAGCTGCCTACACCTACGCTGTCCGCGTATCGTTTGGGCCCATCCGTTCCACGAAGCTCACGACTTACATCGAACTCTGATATCGTATACTTCGCTTGAATTCGACGCGATTCGCGAATATAGGGGGCTTTAGCCAGACCATCTGAGGTACCAAGGAAATCTCCACGGGGCCGAATGCCCGGATAACCGAATCCTCCATCTAACCGGGGTGCTTCGGTCTGGAGCCAATAGATTAAAGAACGGGTCAATTCTCGGGCTCCTTCCCTATGTCTTTCCTGCTCCTGAGCGGTGACACCGATCAACGGACCGAGGTAATAATCATTTTGTGCCCAGTTTAAAAGAGTTACCTCTCCATCATTTAATGGTTTGCTCCATATAGAAGGGTCCACAATGCGACGGTAATCCCATAGTGATACAATGCCCTGTTCGTTAGGAAATAAAGTGAACTGTTTTAGTTTGCTGGTATCATCCGCATCCGTAGCAAACCAGCTCAAAATCGGGAAACGGGAAAAGGAAGGAATATAATTTCTCCAAAAATCATATTGTTGCGGCCGCTCTATAATGAAGCTTCCATGCGGAATGTAATCTACGGCTGCTACATGTGTGATAGACTGCATATCCATAGGGTCAGCGTACTCCAAAGCATGAGGCTCACCTGTATCATCCCGCGACTCTGCTCCACTCGTATGCTCCACCCCCGCCATCGGAAGAAGATCCCCGCACTCTGTGGCATCCAAATAAAACGTTCCGCGCAGCACCATAACCCCACACCCATCACCGAGGCTATCCGAGGTACGAACAGTTACGGAAGAAATGCAGTCCCCATCCGTTTGAGCAGCTATGGGCACGGTGTGGTAATATACGCGAACACGCCCCGTATTCAAATAGGGAGCAAGCATATCCTCAAGCACCCGCAGAGCTACTCGTGGTTCATGAGCCAGACGGCTTACCCAACCGTTGCCGGGATTAAGAATCGGGTCATTTTGGGCTTCTTCCGTTAAAGGATAGTTCTGACGGTAATAGTCACGTACACGATTACGGAACTCACGGTATGTTGCTGTGCAGCCAAACTGTTCGATCCATCGATGCTCATCCGGGGGGACGGCCTGTGAAGTTAACTGTCCTCCCAACCAGTTCGTCTCCTCCGTCACGATGACTCTCATGCCAGCCTTCGCTGCCGCAAGAGCTGCCGACGTTCCTCCCAAACCTCCGCCAATCACAACAATGTCGGTATCGATCCGATTTTGCGTCATGGTTCGTTCCCCTTTCATGCTTGTTCTAGGAATCTACTAGTTCAAAAGCAAGCCGTCCCGCACCGATGATGCCAGCGCGATTACCCAATAACGCCCGGCTTACTTCCGTTTGGACTCCCAGCTGTTGTAGATGCTTTTCCAGCAAGGGCCACCAGACTTCTCCCGCGTCCGCTACCCCTCCGCCTACGATAATAGCCTCGGGATCAAGGGTGACCGAGATATTGACCAGAAGTACGGCTAAATCTGCGGTGTAATCGTCCAGTACCTGAAGCGCCTTCGGGTGACTGTGAGCGGCCTCCTTCATGATCTCGACTCCCGAGCGATACTGTATACCTGTGTATTCTCTGGCCCGGCGTAACAGTGCGCTACCTGATACATACTGCTCGGCGCAGCCCTTTTTTCCACAATTGCAAGGAAGGCCTCTTGGGAATAAAATACTATGCCCCCAATCGCCGCCGCTCCAATGAGCCCCTCGGCACAACAAACCATCTTCCATATATGCGCCACCGACGCCTGTTCCCAAGGTGAGCATGATCAAGCGTCGCTTGCCCCTCCCCGCCCCCTGCCATGCTTCTCCTAGCAAAGCGGCGTTCGCATCATTGTCAGCAACAGCACGTAAGGCGAGATTCTCCCTCGCCCATGTTACCAAGTGTGTACCTTGCCAGCCGGGGAGATTATCCGTCGCATACACGACTTCACCGCTCTCCACGTTTACTCTGCCAGCCGTAGCAATCCCCAGAGCGCCGATATCGTTATTGCCAATGGTGCTGAGTCCTTCCACAGCTTCGGATACCCGTGAGAGTACCCAATCACGCCCGCGAGAAGCATCCGTATCCAGCCGGATTTCGTCCAGCACCGCACCATCCCGTGCCACTACGGCTGCCTTCACTGATGTACCTCCAATATCGATCCCTATGACTCTGTTCACAGCATCTGCCACTACAGCGTCCTCCTTGTTGCCAAACGATATCTACAAACACGCTCTTTTACGTAAAGCTTCTATAATAGCAAGTCATATACCACAACAATAACTAACGATTGGACACAGCCTAATAGACCAGTTCTCCGCTTTAAAACCTCAATAGCTTCGTTCAATGACCGCCCTCGCTGTTTTTTCCTTCATCACTTTGGTATGACTCGTGTGCTTACGAGCAAGCCCTTCGCAGAGGAGGTCAATGACAAATAGCTGCGAGATTTTGGCTCCAATCGAACCGCCCTCCATCGGAGCTTCCTTACCTGCGGTGAGCAGCACGATATCCGCAATGGAGGTGATGGGCGATTTTGCATAATTGGTGATCGCGATAATAGTCGCGCCGTTTTGCTTGGCTTTGTGCAGCATGTCGTTCGTATCCAGCGTACTTCCCGATACACTGATACCGATAGCCACATCTCCGGGTTTCATGGACACCGCCATCATCGACTGGATATGTCCGTCTGCCACGGCTTCGGCGCGCCGCCCGATTCGTAAGAAGCGGTTTTTGGCATCCTGCGCAGAAATCCCCGAAGCACCTACACCAAAAAATTGAACATAGCCTGCCTGGTCGAGACACGTTATCGCACGTCCAAGCTCTGAACGGTCCAGCAGTCCCATACTAGAGTGCAAAATATCGAGCATATTGTGATACACCATGCGGGTAATATCATGTTCGTTGTCCGGGTAGGTGTTTTCCCCACCCGTATCGGTTTTGCGATAAGTCTGGTTTTGCGCCAGGGACAGTCGAAAATCCTGATATCCTTTAAAACCGATTTTCCGGCAAAAGCGCATGACGGTCGTCTCGCCTGTACCTGCAAAATCAGCTAATTCCGTCACGGAGAAATATATGATATCTGCCGGGCGCTCCAGTACGCACAAAGCGACCTTTTGCTCCGATTTTGTTAATGAAGGAAAGTACGTATTAATTCGGTCGGTCATCTCCATAGATGCATTTCACTGCCTTCCTTGCGGCATCGGCAAACCGCTGCGTAATCAATTGGGGTCTGGTAATCGCCGAGCCTACAACCACTGCATACGCGCCCAACCGGAATGCTTCCTCCACCTGCGCCGGCTCATGGATTTTGCCCTCCGCAATTAAAGGCACAGGAACCAGCTCTGACGCTCTCCGAACCAGCTCCAGATCGGGTCCATCGATCTGAGCAGAGTATGGCGTATAACCGGATAACGTTGTGGATACGCAGCTTATACCGAGGGAAGCGGCATGAAGCGCCTCCTCCAGTGTGGATATATCCGCCATGGAAACCACTCCATGGCCATGGGCGTAATCTATGAGCTGCTTCAGCTTGCATCCCCCCGGGCGCGGACGTGATGTAGCATCCAGGGCGATGATATCCGCGCCCGCGTCCACCAGTTCCTCCATCTCACGGAGGGTGGGCGTAATGTAAATATCGGAATCATCATAATCCCGCTTGATCAGACCGATGACTGGCAGGGAAAGCGCCTGTTTGATCGCATGCACATCTGCTGCGCCATTGGCGCGAATGGCCACGGCTCCGCCCTGCTGAGCGGCGCGTGCCATTTTGACCATGGAATCCGATCCGTGCAGCGGTTCATCGGGTAGCGCCTGACAGGATACGATCAGGCCGTGCTGAACTTTTGATAATACAGCTTCCATTCCCATTGGGATCACCCTCTCTCTTCGACATGATGCCGTACGGTCAATCCGACTTCAAAGGTGCGGTTCCACGGCATATAGCAATCTGTAATTTCCACGTGGCCCTCCGGCCCGTTTACATATTCGTCGAGCGCCTGCTCCAGTCGTCCGCGAATGACCGCAGCAACCGAACCTCTCTGTCCATCGAGCATAAACTTGTCGAAGCCCATTTGTTCCACAATTCCATTATTCATGGCGGTACGCACCACAGCGCAATAACATGCATCTTCGGCGTAACGCAACGCCAGAAAATCCAGATGCTCTGTTGTAGGCCCGTAGTGGCTATACAGCATGGACTGGGCAATGACGGTTCCCAGCGTATTGGAGCTGGTGTTCCAGCCTGCATAACCTGCCAGCTCAAAAAGCAGCCCTTTTTGCTTCAAAAGTCTAAGCAGCTTAAGATCAGCTCCGTTGGCATAGCCTACATCAGCCACTGCAATGTTTTTACCTGTATGTCGCAGCATATGGGCGCCGTATTCGACCAGCTCCACCACGTTTCGGTATACATCATATCCGGCCATTGCACGCTGTTGAGATGATGCTTCTGCCATCGTGTCTCCGGGCGTGTTAGCCAACAAAATCAAATCAGCCTCTGCCGCTGAAGACGCGATCAATCCGCCTGCCGCCATAATCTGATATTTTAACGTTTCATAAAAATAACGATCCTCAAAAAGCGGAATCACGAATGCTCCCTGCAAAGCGGACAGCCTTGGATAGACAAGCGGCACAGCATTCTTCGCCTGGTTCACCCACCGCGCCAGCAGCGTACAGCCCACTTCGTCTGCCCCCGGATACATGTACACACTCAAATCCAGCCCAAGATCGGAAATACGATTTCTTAGCTGCTGCTGATCCTTGGCGGTATAGCCGTAGGGAGCAGAATCATCTTGTGGAATGATCATAAAATCAATGATACCCTCTGCTACCAGCTCCAGTGCGGCTTCATTAGCTTCCAGATTCACACGGCGACGTCCCAGGTAATCCTCCAGTATCTCTACAGGCAGACGTTCGTTGATGTCGGATAATTCAAGAAGCTCCTCTGCCGTGGCAATACCCAGCTCCTGACGATGCTCAATAAAGCCCTTCCTGAATATCTCGCGTCCCCAATCGGCGTAGTAATCCGGTTCTTCGTCAGCCAAAGAATATTGCGGACAACGCATAATCAGTTGAAAAGCATATAAGGTCATCTGCGGATAAAGCCGCTTGAGCCTGCGAAGTCGATTCACCTTGTCACCGACCTGCTCACTTGTCATTCCATGCAGCCGGGATGGTACGATTCCGCCGTACAGCAGCGTATCCATCGCAATAATGGCTCCATCGGCTCCCGCTGCACGTTCTTCGAGCCAAGCCCACAGTTGGGTCGTATCACCGGGAATTTTCTTTTGTCCCATCCATTCCATCGGGGGACGCTCGATTTCCAAATCTGTGCCTTGCGCCAGCAAATAAGGAAATTCATAATTACAGGGCCGTTCATCCAGCGGTACAAAAAGCACACGGGTGTTTGGCTTCACCACACACATCCACCTCTCCTGAAAATTACCGTTATCCTAACGGCAAATGGTTATTTTCAGGGCAGCTATGCTGCCTTGGTTTCTTGATCCATCAGCAAATGCTCACAAGATCAGTCGATACTTGCCTTGTTCATCCTGACCGACGTAGCCCCACCGCTCGGCTGCACGGATCGCCGGATCACTGCCGAGCCGAGCCTCCGTCTCCAGACAGGCAGTGATACAGCGCCGGAGTTCCACCACGACTTCGTCCGTCAGGGGCACAGGCCATTGCCTGCCGACCACTTCCTGCGGCGTACTGCTCTCCTCGACCTGCTGCGCACCGCTCTGCCGCTCGCTGCTGACCACAGCTTGGCGCAGCGTACGCCACAGATCAGTGTCCAGCTCGGCGCGTTCCAGCCACGGCGCGGCCTGTACTACGAAGCCTGCCGCCAGATCATCAGCGGGTACTTGCCGCAGGACGCTCACGGCTTGGAGCAGCCGCTCAAAGTACATATCGAGCGCCGGGATATCGCGCAATTGCAAAGCAAGGTCCACGTCCTCATACGTGCTGCCGCCCAGTCGGCTGTTCCTGTTTTGACGGCAGAAAAACATCAGTTCCTCCGCGCGCTCCCCCGCTAACTCCCGCACAGCCCAAGCCCAAGAAAATTCCGGCATGTACCGCTCACTGTTCCACATGTAGTGGGACATCGTAATGAGCGTCACTTTGGAGCATTCCCACTGATTCATCGGGTTGGCTACCATACCGGTATGTCCGCAGTTTGGAAGCCCGGAATACCGCCCGCGCAGCGGATCGAGGAATAAGCGGTCACGGTCACAATCATTCACCGGAATGTTATCCCACAGCCACAGCTCGTGCCCAAAGAACGCATGATTATCGGCAGCGTGCTTCCGGCCAATATGCGGAGCAAACACAAAGTATCCGGTCCAGAACACCTTAATCTCCGGGTGCAGCCGCTCACGGAAATCCTTTTTGTACTCGGTATCCCAGTACGACCAATATTCCGAGGGACAGACCGTCAGCGTAAATTCAGGCAACCGCTCCGCCAGCCATGCATGCACCTTGTTCGTCAAAAAGACATGAGCGTGGCCCGAGCGGCCCAGCAAATGTCGATTTTCTCCTTTTAACACATAATCAATATCATCCATTAATATGGAAAAATGGCGCACGCCAATGGCAATCACAGCCGCCAGCTTTTCCGTCAAACTGAGGAAATCCTCATCGCTGCCAAAGCTCAGGTCATTCCCCGGACTGATGCAGTAATGAAAATCGATCTCATGCTGATCGCAGGTTTCCTTTAATTCGCTAATCTGCGCAAACGTGTCTTCCGGGTACGGCTCCCCCCCTAA
>NZ_ASRY01000115.1 GCF_000520815.1 Paenibacillus maysiensis
GAGCAAGGATCGGAGTGAAAATACGGTTTCCTGCTATATTCGGGACGTATTGCAGTTCATAGCTTGGTATCGGGGCAAGACGGAATATGGACTGGACAAATGGATTGAATTGGATGGAGTAGAGTACAAGAAGGTTCTGCAAAGCACCAACCAAGCGATACTCACCATTAACCGTAAGATCGCCAGTATCAATGTATTTGCACAGTGGATGCATCAGCAGGGCTATATAAAGGAAGAAATACATATCGAAGCGGTCAGGAACAAGGTCGTTCGGCAATACAAAGGGTTAGCGGAAAAGGATTTG
>NZ_ASRY01000116.1 GCF_000520815.1 Paenibacillus maysiensis
CGCAGCAGCCGTCCACTTCGGCGCCAGCAGCAGCCGCGGCTACCAGCGTGAAACCAACGCAGCTGGACAAGCTGAATCACGAGAGCGCCATTCCGCTTGTGCTGGAGGCGCAGTCGCGTTATCTGTACGCGATCAGCGGTGGTAGCCCGGTGGGCGAATCGTTCCAGTGGAACGGCAAAAGCTACCGCTATCTGTCCGAGGACATCGGTACGAAGACCAAGCTGGTCAGCTATCTGACGCAGGCCTACACCAAGCAGGCCAGTGAGCAATTTGTCGGTAAATTTTTCGTTGAAGTCAATGGCAGACTAGCTCAGTTGAACGCAGACGGTGGCAATTTGCTAGAGTTCAACCGGGCTACGGCGAAAATGGTGACGATGACCCCCGTTAAGCGCAGCTATCTGCTGACCGTGCCTTATCCGGCAGGAACCAAGCAGGCGAACGAGAAAATCACCGTAAATTTTGAAAAGGTCGGCAGCTACTGGAAAATCAGCTCCGCACCGCATATCATTTTCTAACTGTACTTGCTCAAAATCAGTTCCATGAAATGTAA
>NZ_ASRY01000117.1 GCF_000520815.1 Paenibacillus maysiensis
CTGAAACCTCCGGCACAGCAGAAGGTTTATCGTCCAGCCAGTGGCTGATCCTGGCGAACGGATATCCGGGCAGCGGCAATTTGCGCTCGGTACCCTGTTGCAGGAAACCCCAGTTCACCAGGTCACCGCGCACCCAGCGCTTGGCTGCCGTCACAGGGTCCGCTCCGTCAATTTTGCGCGGCTTGGATCTGGTTCGGGCACTACCCCGGTAAAGGCCTTCGACATCGCCTTCTCCCCGGTTGTATTGCTGCAGTTTGTTTCTTAACTCCGACACGCTTACGGCGACTATGGTAAGTCTCTCTTCCAGAGCCTCTCGGCCCGACTGCAGCGTATAGGCAATGTCGGATAACGCTGCCGTTTCATGCTCTCCCAACCAGCCGGATAGTCTCGCAACCGACAAATCAAGCTGCTCGGCCGAGGCGGCTGAGAGCGGAATGACAAGCGGCACCG
>NZ_ASRY01000118.1 GCF_000520815.1 Paenibacillus maysiensis
GACAAGCTCATTAATCTGATGTCATACATCGGAATTTCTGTGCCTTTGTTTTGGCTGGGCATTTTACTTATTTATTTGTTTGCGATTTATCTGCATTGGCTTCCGAGTACAGGGATGCGTACCATTGGAACGGACTCGGCGCTGGATGTGATCAAGCATGGGATTTTACCGTGTTTTGTGCTGGCCTTCGGGTTTTTATCTGTGTATGTGAGGTATATCCGTTCCAGTACAATTACGCAGCTCAAGGAAGAATACGTGCAGATTCAATATGCGTTCGGGTCTGGCAAACGACTGGTTTTATTTCGGCATGTGCTCAAGCATGTGCTGCTGCCTATCATTACGCTGCTTGGTATGTCGGTTGCGGATCTGGTAGCCGGAGCCATCGTAACCGAGACGGTATTTTCTTGGCCGGGTATTGGCTCGCTGGGCATGACGGCGGTAAAAGGGATGGATTATCCCGTTATCATGGGCATTACACTGTTTTCCGCCCTGCTGCTGATCTTGGGCAATCTGCTAGCAGATATTTTATACAGCATCGCGGACCCGAGAATTAAATCAACGAGGTGAACTCATGAATCGGAGCAAATGGCGCAACATCGGGATCGAGCTGATGACGAGCAAAATGGGCGCCGCCGCCCTCATACTATTGATCGTATTCTCGCTGGGGGCAATCTTCGCTTTTCTGTCGCCGCAGGACCCGAACAAGCTGAACGTGCTGGAGCGTCTCCAACCGCCGGGAGCGGCACACTGGTTTGGCACGGATGATTATGGGCGGGACTATTTTACAAGAGCACTGTACGGTGGACGTGTATCATTGCTGGTAGGCTTTGCGTCCATGATTATTGCGACCAGTATCGGTGCAGTGGTAGGTATTGTGAGCGGATATTTTGGAGGATGGATCGATAATTTACTTATGCGGATTTTGGAGCTGATCATGTCGATTCCGTCTTTTTTGGTTATTTTGCTGTTGAGTGTGTTTTTGAAGCCGGGCGTCGGCAATATTATTGTCATTATCGCCCTGCTGATGTGGATGAATATTGCCCGGGTGGTCCGAGCAGAGACGATGACGCTGCGGGAACGGGAATATGTGCTGTATGCCAAAGCTTCGGGACAAAGCACATTCGGGATCATTCTGAAGCACATTGTCCCGAACCTGATTCCGGTAATTATCGTGGGGGCGACGAACAATATCGCTTCGGCGATTATGATGGAATCTTCACTGAGCTTCCTCGGCTTTGGTGTGCAACTGCCGAACGCGACATGGGGAAGTATGCTGAATAATGCTCAAGGGTATATTGCACAGGCTCCATATATGGCCTTATTCCCTGGGCTGCTTATTTTACTGACCGTGCTGAGCTTTAATGTCTTGGGGGACGTGCTGCGTGTAGGCTTTGAACCCAAGCTGGTGAAACGATGATTCGCAGCTACAAGATCCATTACCAATGGCTCCAGGAGCGACAGAAAGGAGCGACAACACAATGACTGAACATCTGCTGTCTGTCGAACAGCTGGAGGTTTCCTTTTTCACTCGTGAGGGGGAGAATCAGGCAGTTCGAGGGGTTAGCTTTCGTATTGATGCTGGAGAAACGGTAGGAATTGTAGGAGAATCCGGTAGCGGTAAAAGCGTTACAGCCAAAGCGATCATGTCCATGATTGCCCCGCCGGGCAAACGGCTGAATGGCGACATCCGTTACCGGGGAGAAAGTCTGACCGCTCTGACGGAAAAGCAATGGCGCAAAATACGCGGTAACCAGATTGCGATGGTCTTTCAGGACCCGATGACCTCGCTGAATCCGGTGAAGAAGGTCGGCTATCATCTGGTCGAGGTGATTCGCAGACACCGGGGACTGAGCAAGGAAGCGGCCACGAAAGCTGCTGTGGAGCTGCTGCGACAGGTGGGGATTACCGAGCCGGAACGCCGGATGAACCAATACCCGCATCAATTCAGCGGGGGGATGCGTCAGCGGGTGATGATCGCGATGGCGCTCTCGTGCAGCCCGGAGCTGCTGATTGCTGACGAGCCGACCACGGCGCTGGACGTGACGATCCAGGCGCAAATTTTGGAGCTGCTCAAGACGTTGAAGCAGCAATCCGACATGGCGATTGCCCTGATCACTCATGATCTGGGCGTCGTCGCTCAGGTGTGCAGCCGTGTCATCGTGATGTACGGCGGCATGGTGATGGAGGAGGGTCGCGTGGACGATATCTTTTATCGTCCGGCCCACCCGTATACGCAGGGCCTGCTGCGCTCTGTGCCGCAGCGCACGAACGGCTTCCGCGAGCGGCTGGTGCCGATTGAGGGCACGCCGCCGGACCTGCTGGACCCGCCGTCCGGCTGTCCGTTCATGGAACGGTGCCCGCACGCCTTTGCCCGCTGTGTAGAGCGGCCGCCGATGGTGGAGCTTCGCTCGGATCA
>NZ_ASRY01000119.1 GCF_000520815.1 Paenibacillus maysiensis
ATGGCACCTATGACTCGAAATTTTTCTCCAAATGGAGTGCCAGGGGAGGATGTCGCTGCGTATTATCGTCATAGAGCTGAAAATGGTGTTGGACTTATTCTGACAGAGGGTACGTTTATCAACCATCCTGATGTTGCATCCGAGGTGCCAGCATGGCAGAAGGACGTACCACACATATACGGAGAAGAGGCGCTAAAGGGTTGGTCAAAAGTAGTTGATGGAGTACATGAGGCCGGTGGGAAAATTTTCTCCCAATTGTGGCATATGGGTGCACGAGGCAACGCTAATGATTACTCAAAACAAGAAATTTCGGAATTGGTTGAGGCTTTCGCACAGGCAGCAGTCAATGCTAAAAAAGTTGGGTTTGATGGCATCGAGATTATGGCAGCCCATGGATTTTTAATTGATCAATTCTTCTGGGAAAAAACAAACTCGCGTACCGATGAATACGGTGGCGATATTGTCAAGCGTTCACGCTTTGCTAGTGAGGTTATCGCAGCTTGCCGACGTGCTGTTGGACCAGAATTTCCAATTGTGTT
>NZ_ASRY01000120.1 GCF_000520815.1 Paenibacillus maysiensis
GAAGCTGCGGAATGAAATTCACCGTATGGGCAATCGTATGCATATCTGTACGATTGAATTGTTGCTGGGAACAGGGATACGGGTAAGCGAATTGGTTGACATCAAGCTGAAGGATATTGAGATAAGTGAACGCAAAGGTTTATTGAGGATACTTGGCAAAGGAAATGCCTATCGAACCATACCATTGAATAAGGATGTACGAAAAGCCATTACCCGATATCTCGAAGTCAGGCCACAAGTGGAATCAGAATATCTATGTATTGGCCAGCGTGGAGCATTGGAACGAAATGCGATCAACCTGATCCTGAACAAATACGGGGATCGGGTCAATGTAAAGGTGACGCCACATATGCTCAGACATACGCTTGGCTATAAGTTGGTTAAAACGACTCCATTGACGACCATCCAGCAAATCCTTGGACATGATCACGTAGCAACGACCAATATCTATACCCTAACAACACAGCAGGATATGGAACTAGCCTTGGCAAATATCGAGTGGTGATGAGCCACTCTTTTTGTCGTGGATGGGAGGGGGTCTTCTATATGTAGAAACAGAGCCGCCAGCAAAGGGTGCAGAAATTTTTGTGATGATTTTATAGTAAATTTGAGAAAGGAGTTATACCGATTGAAACAATAAAGCAAGAAGCTGAGCGTCAGGCCGAGTTGCTGAAGCAGTATATGGAGAAGCATTTTAAACCACCGAAAATGAAACAACTGATCGAAACGTTCTCTTTCTCTGAACTAAGAAAGCTTATCGGGGAGATGGATATTGAATTCTTTGCCTTAGCCTATTTCCCTAAATATTTTGATCGAGCATTTGGACAGTTTCATCAGGAGCTATTCGCGGAATTAAAACATATGCTTGCAAATACAGGACTGATTACAGCTTTCGGACTCCCAAGGGAGCATGGAAAGTCAACGATCAGTTCTTTTTTATTTCCGCTATATGCCACACTTTATGATAAATCACAGTTTACATTGATTATATCAGCAACAGAGCAGATTGCATTGCCCTTCCTCGATATGATCAAAGATGAGCTAGAAACAAATCAGATGCTGATTGAGGATTTCGGCATTCGTAAAGGGAGCCGCTGGAACAACAATGAAATATGGCTCAAGAGTAAAGGTGGGCTGGACTCCTGCATTATGATTCGTGGGATTGACGGTTCACTTCGAGGAATTCACTATAAGCATCATCGTCCTACCTTGGTTCTAATGGATGATTTGCTCAAGGAAGATACCGCA
>NZ_ASRY01000121.1 GCF_000520815.1 Paenibacillus maysiensis
TTCCAAATTATTGAAGTGATTATTGGCAAGTACAGTCAGATAGTAAGATTCCGGTACGATCTATTCCTGCGTTAACCATTTCGACATAAAGATCAGGCGTTTTCAGCATACCGCTTTCTTTAAGAATAAGACTGTCCCGCTCAAATACCTTTTGAATAAAGGTAAGGAGCAGATGATTTTTCACAAGAGACAATTCATTCTGAGTAGTAACTGAAGAGATCATAACCATTCACCGCCTTAGGAAAATGTGATGATAATCCATATTTGACTGAACAAAAAGAACTAGTGTTCTTAGGAACTTATGTTCTTATTTTAGTGTATTATTCCTAATTTATCAAGAGGGAATGAAAATATAAAGTGTTTGACTTCTTCTTATGAGCATGGTATGATCTATCTTGTCGCTAAGAAAGATTGATCTTTCGAGGACAAACGACAACATATATGCGGTCGTGGCGGAATTGGCAGACGCGCACGGTTCAGGTCCGTGTGGGCTAACCCCCCGTGGAGGTTCGAGTCCTCTCGACCGCATTATACCTTAGAGATATGGTTCGTAGTTGCTCAGGCAATTGCGAACCTTTTTATGTTGGTTGCAGACTCAAACTGTTACTCATGACCTAGGCTGAAGTATCTTGGAATGATACTCCAGATGAGCGTAGATGTTGGCCGTTGTCGAATAATGACTGCGGCCGAGCCATTCCTGAATTTCTTTTAGACACACTCCATTTGCCAGTAGCAAGCTGGCACAACTGTGACGGAGATCGTGGAAGCGAATCCGGCGTAGTGCCTTCTTTTCCTAGAAGTGGCCTGCGATCACTGCTCGTTCCTCCTAGATATCGCAGCCCTTTTATATCACCAAAAGATCGCCGCGACTGACATCAAGTATGATCCAAATTATTAAAATAACAGCAAGGTACGGTAAAACACAAATAAGCCATGCGGAAGATTCTTTGCATGGCTTATTTGTGTTTTATTGTTAACGATTAAGATCAAAGCGACGAACTGCCAAAATAAAAGCAAGACAGGTTTTGATGTAACTGCTGAATGCTTTTTCTACTGAATTTATAGCCTCGTTATCCATCTCATAATTTACTATCTCCCCTCTGTGGTGAAATGGGAGCCAAGAAGAAAAAAGGAAACTCTGGGTCAGAAAAAATATAAAATGGAAGTTTAAGTTCAAAGAGAATTCAGACTTTGAGATAATTTTCACTATATCACAATAATATTTACTTAGCTAACTATTGATATTCGACAAAAATCATGTTATTATTTTCACAAACTTAATGAGGAGGTAATATTTATGTTAACTACTTTTAAAGCAACAGCTAAAAAACTACCTGATGGATTGCAAGTTGAAACGAATTCAAGAGGTTTCAAAATCATTATAGACGAACCGGAGGATATGGGTGGAACCAATGTTGGTATGAATCCCGTTGAGGTATTATTGTGTGCACTTGGTGCATGTCAGTCCATTGTAGCTGCTGCATTTGCAGACGCTAATGATTTTAACTACGAAGAATTTTATGTTGAACTTGAAGGAGACTTAGACCCGGATGGCTTCATGGGTTTTGCGGATGTGAGAAGTGGATTCCAAGAAATTCGTTTTGTCATGAATTTCAAAACCAACGAAAGCCAGGAAAAGGCGGAAGCTTTTGCAGACTTTATCGAGAAGACATGTCCTGTTGGGGATTGTCTTGCTAACGGTGTGAAGTTGGTAAAAGCAGGCGTAGTCAGACACTAATACGTTCGCTTGAAGGGGCTCTTTATGTGCCCCTTCAAGTATATAAGGAGCATAACGATGGAAATAAAAATGTCAATGATTCCCGGTGGAAAAAAGGGGAAAGCAGGCAAGGTAAATGTCAAGCTTGGCGACAAGGTATCGGTGGGAGATACCTTGGTAGAGATCGAAACTGGAAAAGGCAATCGATCGATTGAAGCTGCAGAAGAGGGGACTATAAGCAAGATATTATTTGAAGAAGGCAGCGAGATTGCTTCGAATCAAGTTTTATTTGAAGTAGAGCCCATCCTCGAGGAAGTTCCTGCTGCATCATCTGAACAAGAGCCAACTGTTGTGGCACAACTAATAAAAATGTCAATGATTCCCGGTGGAAAAAAAGGGAAAGCAGGAAAGGTAAATGTCAAGCTTGGCGACAAGGTATCGGTGGGAGATACCTTGGTAGAGATCGAAACTGGAAAAGGCAATCGATCGATTGAAGCTGCAGAAGAGGGGACTATAAGCAAGATATTATTTGAAGAAGGCAGCGAGATTGCTTCGAATCAAGTTTTGTTTGAGGTAAATCCGATTCAGGTGGATGCTCCTGCCCAATCATCTAAGCAACAGCCATCAGTTACTACTCAACAAACTCATGCTATAAACACAGACTTGCTTATCATTGGAGCAGGACCAGGAGGTTACGTTTCCGCTATTTATGCAGCGAAAAAAGGGCTTCAGGTAGCGATGATTGAGAAAGAAGAATTAGGGGGGACCTGCTTAAATGTGGGCTGTATCCCTACGAAATCCCTAGTCAAATCTTCTGAAATCTGTCATAGCGTAAAGAATTCCTCTTTGTTTGGTATAAAAACAGGAACTGATCTTCAAGTGGATATGAAGCAGGTTATTCGTCGTAAAGATGAAGTCAAAGAGAAATTGGTCTCCGGCGTTGGTTATTTAATGGAAAAGAACGATGTTCAGGTTGTCCGCGGCCACGCTTCGTTCCTTTCAGCGCATACAGTGAATGTAGCGGGCAAGAATAATTACCATATTTCGGCCAAAAATATCATTGTGGCAACAGGCTCCAAGATTTCCAAGGTGAACATCCCAGGAATTGATCTGCCATTTGTAATGAACAGCACGGAAGCACTCTCCTGCGAAGAGTTGCCAAAGACCATAACTATCATCGGTGGCGGGGTTATCGGTATGGAGTTCGCCTTCATTTACCGTAACCTAGGAGTTGAAGTTCATGTTGTGGAATTTATGGACCGTCTGCTCACGATGCTGGACAGCGATATTTCAGAAGAAATTAAGTATTTGGCTCAGCAGGCAGGGATTCATATTCACACCAACTCCAAAGTATCTAAAATCCAACGTGCTGATGATGGCCAGGCAATTGTAACCTACGAGAATACCGAGGGTGAGCATCTTCTTGTTAGTGAAAAGGTGTTGGTTGCTATTGGGCGCGAGCCTAACCTAGACGGGCTGGATATCGAAAAAGCAGGTATTCAACTGAATGAACGTGGTAAAGGTATTGCCGTTGATAAACAAATGCGTACGAACGTAGAGAATGTGTATGCGATTGGCGATGTCACAAACATTATACAACTTGCCCATGTTGCTTCACATCAGGGTATTACGGCTGTAGATGCCTTGCTTGGTGAATCCCAAGGTATGCACTATTCCGCTGTGCCGAATGTAATCTTTACCTCTCCTGAGATTGCCAGCGTTGGTCTGTTGGAAGATGAATGTAAGGAGCGGGGAATGGACCATCGTGTGAGTAAGGTATCTTTTGCAAGTAACGGAAAGGCGCTAACCATGAATGAACCGGAAGGCTTTATCAAACTGATCAAAGATAATCGCTCCGGAAAGATCGTTGGAGGGTCTATCATTGGTCCCGATGCGTCTTCCCTGATTAGTAGCCTTACTCTTGCGATTGCCAATGGGCTTACCGAACAACAGATTACACAGACGATCTTCGCCCATCCAACTACCGGGGAAGTGATTCATGAAGCTGCGTTCGGGTTAGGAATTGGGGCGTTGCATCAAGGATAAACTGTATCTACGTATCTCGGGAGACTGATCCTGCTGTTATCCTTAATCGTGGAAAGAAAGTTGTTTTCGGTAATCATTGTTTAATTTTAAATGACTGTATTGTCTTTATTGCAAACCGTAGTGCAAAAATATTCGCGGAAGCATTGGAGAAGGAATTTCGGCCGTATAACATGACCAGGAGCCAATGGATTGCGATGTATTACATCTATACTAGTGGATCCATTACTCAGAGGGAACTAGCAGATAAAATGTCTATAAAAGAGCCCAGCGTTGTCAGATTGGTTCAAAAATTAGAATCCGAGGGTTTCTTGCATCGCTCTGGCACCCATGCAGATAAGCGAGTTAAGCAGTTGGGGTTGTCAGATAAGGGAGTACAGATCTATCTCGATTTGCTGCCAGTTGCCGAAAAGTTTAAAGACGATATGATAACCAGTATTTCCGAGGAGGATCTTCAAACTTTTAAAAATCTACTGAGTGTCATGGTTGAAAATGCCTCAAAAGAGAGACTATGAAAAATGCATACAAAATAAAGAATTGGTCAGGTTTGGTGTGCTCTTTCTTACATACTTTATCTGGCCAATCGTCTTTGTTTATTATACATATGCTAGAATCAAGATAAGGAATGTTCATATTTCGAGCAAGTCCGACAGGTCGAGGTATGCAATTTAATGGTTGAACATTGGTGCAATCCACCTATCTATGAAGACACAAAAATATTTATGAAAAATATGGGTCTACCAATCTACTTTGTAACTAATAGTGATGATTTATTTGTTTTGCGAGGCTGTTAAAAATCTTACTTTAGAACCTAATGGTATTTTTACCAGTGAGCAAGCAAAATACTCTAAGCCGAGAAATACGTGAGAATCTATCGGAATAAGAGGTATTTGGTAAAATAGAGATAGTAGACCTATACCAGAAGGTATTATTGCTGCGTCCAATTTTGAAGAAGCAATGTATAAAATACAGAATATGAGTATCATATAAGAATAGAGTATTCGTTTTTGAATTTTCATTATAAACAAAAAAAGACTCCAGTTCACTTTACAGTGGCATGGAGGCTGATATAGCCCCAGTTATACCTTTGCAGAGTTTAGCATGTCCTCTATAATTGTTGACCTCGATTCTTTGTGAAAATTGGCAACAACTTCACCATACTGCTTGCAATTCAAAAATCAGTCTAATACTGCTGTCATATGCGCCTTTGTAACGGCCCAGTGTGAAGCGTACCGTAACGACACTGCACGGAACGGATATTACCGTGCTCGCCAAGGACGATGCAAACAAAGATTTAATCCGTCTGGCCATTAACTCCAGTGATGCCGTGACAGCCGTTTCGAACGATCTGATTCGAGAAACGAGAAAGCTACTGGATATATCGGGTGCACTTTATCGGTAAGCAAGATGAAGTCGCTGATATCATTTCGATCGCGGATTTGATGCTTCTGCCATCCGAGATGGAGAGCTTCGGTTTGGTCGCACTGGAAGCTTTGGCATGCGGTGTCCCGACAGTCGGATCAATTGTCGGAGGAATTCCTGAGCTAATCACGAACGGAGAAACTGGCTATTTGTCTCCAGTTGGCGATACTGATGAGATGGCGGACCACGCCATCCGGCTCCTCCGCGATGAGCGGCTATACACCAAGTTCTGGGAAGCGTGTCTGCACAGGACAAGGACGCAGTTTTGCAATGATCTAATTACAGCTCAATATGAGAGGATTTATTACCGCGTTCTTGGGATCGAGGCTCATATTCCACAGCCAGTATGCGAGTGAGTACTGACGATAGGAATAAGAAAGGGCTGTTCAAGCTTAAGACAGAACCTGCTTTTGACAAATTTAAAATAGACTTGACGTAACCAGAGAATCAGCATTATAATTCAATAAATCAATTGAACAATATAGTAATTGTTTGCTAAGAAGTATTCCAACTTTGCTGCTGTTTAAAGACGGCAAGTTGGTGGATCAAATGATTGGTTTAAATAAACTGTTGCTGATTATTCTTCATCTCCATGCGGTGCTTTTTTGAGCAAACAAACTACCTACTAGTAGGTATAATTCTTTACAAACTAAATTAAAATCGAGGAGAAGACTAAAATGAAATTTGAGAACAAAACGGTTATTGTCACAGGTGGAGGAAGCGGGATCGGAAAAAGAACAGCTCAACGTTTCTTTGAAGAAGGAGCGAATGTAATTATCAATGGCCGCCGCGAAGACGTCCTGAAGAAAGCGGCGTTAGAGATCGACCCATCTGGTAAAAAAGTGCTGGCCGTGGCAGGTGACATCAGTTTACCGGAAACATCGAAAAAATTGGTACAAGTAGCTACTGATGCTTTCGGGGGGATAGATATACTGGTGAACAATACGGGGAAATTTAACCCGACGCCTTTCTTGGACTATACGCAAGATGATTTGCAATCATACCTGGACACCATTGTGAAAGGAACGTTTTATCCTTCTCAAGCCGTCATTCCTGAAATGAAAAAAAGAGGGGGAGGGGCAATCGTTAATACAGGCTCGATGTGGGCTATTCAAGCGGTAGAAGCAACACCTTCGTCTGCATATTCCGCCGCCATGGCAGGACGGCACGCCTTGACTCGGAACTTGGCAATCGAGTTCGCCGGTGATCACATTCGAGTAAATACTGTAGCACCTGCTGTTGTTGAAACACCGATCTACAACACCTTTATGAGTGAAAAGGAAGTAGCTGAAGTGCTCCCGACGTTTAATGAATTTCATCCGATTGGACGGAACGGCACTCCTCAGGATGTAGCGGAAGCCATTTTGTTCCTTGCTAGTGACTCAGCTTCATGGATTACAGGTGTCGTCATGCCAGTAGATGGTGGAGTTACAGCTCGCCTGAGATAATTTGCGCATCCTGGGCCGATCTTTAATGGGTTTATCCTATTTTAATGGATTTTTTGGCTTGTATCGAGAAACATTAGATAACAGATACAAATTATGCTTATGTTCGATGATGGCTGCAAAATTATACTCCTTCCCTTAAGAAATACGTGACGAACTGAATCTTTTTTTTCGTAATTAAGATAGTTGGCTAGAAAATGTACTTGCGGAATGAAGAAGAGTCCTCCGATTCCTGATCACACGCAACAACAAGCAAGGATCGTGGTCGCTTTAGTTCAAGGCGTTTAGTCATTGGCAAGGTCCTTGAGTGATATCGCGTATTTCGATACAGCTGTCGTGAATTTTGTTGCAATTTTAAAATAGGCTTGACGAAGACTATTATTTATATTATAATTCAATTAATTAATTGAACAATTGATTTTAGCGAAAAATAAAATATATTTGGAGGAGATTTTTATTATGAGCGCAACAACATTAACGAAAGAAACATTTCATAACCAAATTCAATCTGGCGTAACTTTGGTTGACTTCTGGGCACCTTGGTGCGGGCCATGCAAAGTTCAGCTTCCGATTGTTGAGGAATTAGCTGATGAGCTGAAGGGACAAGCAACACTTGCCAAAGTCAATGTCGACGAAGAAGGAGAGTTGGCTTCGCAATTTGGCATCAGAAGTATTCCGACTCTGCTTTTGTTTAAAGATGGCCAACTGGTTGATACGATGGTGGGAATTAACCAAAAGCACGTACTCAAAGAAAAAATCGTAAAGCTCGCTAGTAATTAAACTGGATTGAATAGAATGAAATCGGCAATGCTTTGAATAAGTAATTGCCGATTTTCAATGGAAATGGAAAAGGGGGGATCTTATGAACCACTCACATTCAGAACCATCCATTAAAGAAAGACTGTATCAGCAATATGCTCGCATTGGAAAAAGTTTGTCCAGTGATAAGCGACTTGAAATCATGGATTTGCTTACGAACGGCCCTAAATCTGTCGATAGTTTAGCTCAACAGACCGGTATGAGTGTTGCCAACGTATCGCGGCATCTTCAAATCTTGTTGGATTCACGACTGGTGAAATTCAGAAAAGAGGGAACCTACGCAATCTATAGCCTAGAAGATCCTGTAGTGAACGAGTTTTTAATTGTCTTATGGAAGCTCTGTGAGAATCGGCTTTCCGAAATACCTCGTATTAAAGAAGACCTGCTACATCAATATAAAGGTATTCAGACGATTTCTAAAGAAGAGTTACTTAAGAGAATGGTCGCAAACACGATTATTGTGTTGGATCTTCGTCCTAAAGACGAATATGAGGCGGGGCATATTGAAGGCGCAATATCGGTACCGATGGAAGAACTCGATGCATACCTTCAAACGCTGCCACAGCATGTAGAGCTTGCAGCTTATTGTAGAGGCCCCTATTGTGTGAATACAACGGAGGCCGTGGAACGTATACAGCAAAAGGGATTTACTGCTTACCGGATCGACGAAGGGGTGCAGGAGTGGAATTTCAAATGAATGGTAATGACCCAGTGATTATTGTTGGTGCAGGGCTAAGCGGGCTTCGTGCCGCATCCTTGCTTAATGAACAAGGTGTCAAGTGTATCATATTAGAGGCTAGAGATCGTATCGGTGGAAGAGTCTTGAGTAACGAGGTAGCCGACAGGCCAGATCTCGGCAGATTCGATTTAGGACCGACATGGTTCTGGCCGCGTTATGAGCGGACGATCACCAAACTGGTTGAGGAACTTGATTTAAAGACATTTGAGCAATATAGCGCGGGACGTATGCTTTCTGAGCGATCCCCAAACGAACCCGCACAGCAACACATTCTGCCTGAAGGAGCAATGGAAAGATCGCTCCGGTTTGTTGGAGGAGTTCAGTCCCTCATCGACCGGATTGCCGCCACGCTACCTCCAGAGACGATCCGGCTTCATACGCGAGTGACTGCGATTCTTCAGGAGGAAAATGGAATGTTTAGTCTGGAAGCTAACGGCGAACGTATTCGTGCGAGTGCAATCATAATCACACTGCCACCCCGGATCGTTGCGCAAAACGTTACTTTTAGGCCTGAACTTCCTCCTGCTCTAAGAGCTAACTTAATTAACAAACCTACATGGATGGCGGGACAGGCTAAAGCCGTTGCAATTTATGATCGTCCATTTTGGCGTGAACAAGGACTTTCTGGCTTCGTGTCGAGCTGGGCAGGCCCTTTGCAGGAAATCCATGATGCATCCCCTGATACAGGCGCAGGTGCACTTTTTGGTTTCTTTGGAATACCAGCAAAAACTCGTCAAGATCTTGGGGAAGAAAAAATCCTCGAACTCGTCGTGGAACAGTTGACCCGACTCTTCGGACCGTCTGCGGAAAATGTGCGCGCACTTCTATATAAGGATTGGTCCAGTGATGCAGCAACGGCTGTTGAAGAAGATGCGGAACCACTACGCGACTACCCAAGTTATGGTCCTATAACCGCCAATAGTTGGGGAGAGAAAATCTATTTTGCTGGCACTGAAACTGCTTATGAGCAGGGAGGGCACCTGGAAGGTGCGCTTCGATCAGCGGAGCGAGCAGTGGCTGAACTCATGAAACATTATAGTCGATAATATGATCGATTCCATACGATCGCCTCGCTAAAAGCATAGTCCGATATGACTGTGTTTTTTTACGCACACATGGAATGAGTCATAGAAAGAAATTTTATCTTGACGAACGGGACATTTAGCACTATAATTCAATTATTCAATTGAATACAGAAATATAACACAATATAAATGGAGGAATTGAACATGTATAAATCGGTTATCATAGGAACAGGCCCCGCAGGACTGACTGCAGCTATCTACTTGGCGCGTGCTAATATGAACCCTCTTGTTATTGAAGGACCTGAGCCTGGCGGGCAATTAACGACAACGACGGAAATTGAAAATTACCCTGGATTTCCAGAAGGTATTCTAGGTCCTGAATTGATGGACAATATGCGAAAACAAGCGGAACGGTTTGGAGCTGAATTTTATACCGGTTGGGTAAATCAAGTGGATCTGTCTAAACGGCCCTTTACATTGCATGTGGAAGGGAAGGGTGAGATCGTAACCGAAACGCTCGTTATTTCTACTGGAGCGAGTGCCAAGTACCTGGGAATTCCTAACGAACAAGAGAATATCGGTCGTGGTGTCAGCACGTGTGCGACATGTGACGGGTTCTTTTTCCGGAATAAAGAATTGATTGTAGTCGGTGGAGGTGACACCGCGCTGGAAGAAGCGAACTTCTTGACACGCTTTGCTTCCAAAGTCATCTTGGTTCATCGGCGTGACGAACTGAGAGCTTCAAAGATCATGCAAGACCGAGCAAGAGCTAACGAAAAAATCGAATGGGCACTCAACAAGGCCCCGCTTGAAGTCATTACTGACGATCATGGAGTAACCGGATTGAAAGTCCGGGATAATGCAACGGGGAATGAGGAAGTCATTCAGGCCAATGGGGTGTTTGTAGCCATTGGGCACCATCCGAACACCGACTTTCTGAAGGGACAAATTACTACGGATGCGAATGGCTATATTCTGACGACTCCAGGTACGACTGAAACAAATATACCCGGCGTATTCGCTTGCGGTGACGTACAGGATAGTCATTATCGCCAAGCCATCACGGCTGCAGGCAGTGGCGCTATGGCGGCCATCGATAGTGAAAAATTTCTAGAGTCCAAGGGACACTAAAGAGCATTTACTTGGTGTGTTGGCAACGCTCATTCAGTTGATTCGTTCATCACGACAAAACAAAAGGGTAAAATAATGTGATTGAAAAATCGATTATCTAGGGGGTGGAGGATATGAAAGAGGTTCACGAATTAACTTCGCTTGATAGTATTGAAGCGTTTATGGAGAAGAATACATGGGCTTTCCTCTATATATCTAGACCAGAGTGTAGTGTTTGTCACTCCATCTTACCCAAGTTAAGAGATCTTCTTGAGCATTATCCGCAGATCCAACTGGGTCATATCAATGCCAATCAGGTTGAAGCGGTAGCGGCAAGATTTTTGGTTTTTACAGTTCCTACGATGCTTTTGATGATTGAAAGCAAAGAATATCTCAGAGCCGATCGTTTTGTACGCTTTGAGCAGTTGAAAGAACAAATTGACAAAATGTATCCAATCGTTTCACAAGAAGATGAAGCCATAATAAGCTTTGGGCAGCTCTCTTTATGAGCACTGCTCTTCTTGATTTGAGAGACTAAAAAAACGGTTTCCTTTTTTGTCCCATAAAACTTGTGATCGATAACTATGAGGAAAATAATAAACTCATTTGACATTCTACCAACTAGTAGGTAGAATTAAATCAATCGGATAGATAGCCAGAGTAGAAATGAATCATAAATGGATAAAGGAGATGTCAGTAATGAAATTTGAAAACAAAACAGTGATTGTAACAGGTGGAGGAACGGGCATTGGGAAGAAAACGGCACAACGATTCTTTGAAGAAGGGGCCAATGTAATTATCAACGGTCGTCGAGAGGATGTATTAACACAAACGGCATTGGAAATTGATCCATCAGGGAAGCGAGTACTGGCTGTAACCGGTGATATCAGTCTGCCTGAAACCTCGAAAAAACTGGTTCATACCGCTGTTGAAGCATTTGGAGGAATTGATGTTCTGGTAAATAACACAGGTAAATTTGTTCCAACGCCTGTGCTTGAACATACACCAGAAGATTTGCAATCCTACCTGGACACCATTGTGAAGGGGACGTTCTATCCTTCTCAAGCTGTCATTCCTGAAATGAAGAAAAGAGGGGGAGGGGCCATCGTAAATACAGGTTCGATGTGGGCAATACAAGCGGTGGAATCAACACCTTCAGCTGCGTACTCAGCTGCAATGGCCGGACGTCATGCTTTGACTCGAAATTTGGCGGTAGAACTCGCTGGGGATCAGATTCGAGTGAACGCAGTAGCACCTGCTGTAGTTGAAACACCAATCTACAACAGCTTTATGACAGAAAAAGAAGTTGCTGAAGTACTACCAACCTTTAATGCATTCCATCCGATTGGACGTAATGGAACTCCAGCAGATGTGGCTGAAGCAATTCTGTTTTTAGCAAGTGACTCAGCTTCATGGATCACTGGGGTTGTTCTTCCTCTGGATGGCGGGGTTACTGCCCGCCTTAGATAATATATTATTTCGGGTCAACCACTTCAGTGGTTGACCTTTTCTTTCAAATGTAAAAGGAGGATAACACCTTGACAGTGTTTTTACTGAATGGTAAATTTCATTTATGAATACGAAGAAAAATACATCACAAGACATTATGGATATCGGACTCACATTAGTCCAGGAACGAGGCTATAACGGTTTTAGTTATGCGGATATCGCAGAAGCTATAGGTATTCGCAAAGCTAGCATACATTATCACTTTCCTTCCAAACAAGATCTCGTACAAACTGTCCTTATCCAATATCGCAAAGATTTTATGGATAAACTGCAGCAAATTAGTAATGGGCCTTATGGCTGGTCTCGAAAAATCGAGCTCTTTTTTGCTTTGTACCGCGAAACATTGGAGAATAGCACCAAACTTTGTTTATGCTCGATGATGGCAGCTGAATTAAATTCATTTCCAGTGGAAATCCGCAATCAACTGAATCTTTTCTTTGACGCGAACACAGCTTGGCTTGAAAATGTACTCGGTCAAGGAAAAAAATCTGGAGAGTTCACTTTTTCTGGTGGTTCTCTGGAACAGGCAAAAGCACTAATTGCTTTTGTTCAAGGTGCCCAGTTGTTGTCTAGATCATCTGGTGATATAGGGTACTACGACTCCATTGTGAAGAATTACATGACGATTTTACGACCAATTTAATTCTAAATATTTACAGTGATAATCAAACTAATATGACGTGTAACAGCGCTTGAAACCACTTGTTCGAGATGAACAGGTGGTTCTTATTTTGTTTCCTACTTATGTTGAATTTCGCTCTATTAATGTGTATTCTAGCGCATTCGGTCTATCGTTGGTGTTATTCAACCTATTTTCCAAAATGATAAAAGCGGTCGGATCATTCTCAACCACATAACGGGGATTGCAACAAATAATGAAATCTATGGAGGAATTGACCATCGAAAGCTGCAGTTACTGGTGATTATGCTACAGCATTACATACTTTTACAATAAACCCACTTGTACAAAGTGGTGATGTGGCTAAAGCGCTGTTGGTGAGCTTCTTGAGGCACATAAACAGTATTTACCTCAATTCCATCAAAATAAAACGATTACACGCCCCAGGTAGATCAGATCGCTTTATCTTTTTGATCACAAAAAGACTTTCAGAGCCGGCAAGTGAACTGTGACCCGAAAGATGGACACTTTGAAAAAAAAGTGACCTCTCTCGGGTCTCTTTGCGTTTATAATCGATATACATGAAAGGTTGGAGATACAAAATGGGGAACCGTTGGTCTACCGGTGAACAAAGGTTTAGTGAAAGTCAGATCCGCCAGATGGAGGATCATGCTAACGTATTGCATATTACAGAGCGTTCTATTGCTTACCAACCCACATTCAAGTTGGCAGCTCTAAAGGCCTATCAGGAGGGGAAAACTCCTGCGGACATCTTCAGGGAGGCAGGATTCAACTTAGATATGATCGGACGGGAGAATCCGAATAGATGCTTAAAACGTTGGAGAAAAACCTTGGCTTCTCAAGGTGAAGCAGGTCTTCTGGAAGAGCAACGAGGAAAAGGCAGCACGGGAAGGCCCGCAGCAGAGCAGTCGATGGAGAAGAAGCTTGCACAAGCTGAGGCACGTATAAAGCTTCTGGAAGCGGAGAACGACTTCCTAAAAAAGCTCGAGGCGCTCGAGAGACAAGCCCAGCAGAACCAACGCTGACACCCTCTGAGCGCTTCGAACTCATTAATCGTACCATCCGTAAGCATCAACTTGAGAAGATGACTCATCATCTTTGTAAGATGGCGAATGTCAGTAAAAGCGGGTACTACCGGTGGTTAGCCGCTGAACAAGCACGACAGCTTAGAGAAGAAGCGGACGAACAGGATCTGTTACTCATCAGGGAACATTTTGAAAAACGTAATGGGAAAGTGGGAGCACTTGTTTTAAAAATGTGCTTGGAGCATAAGAGTGGCGTCATCATGAATCATAAGAAAATTCGCCGTATCATGCGTAAATACGAATTAGTGGCCAAGATACGACAGGCCAATCCGTACCGTAAGCTTGCAAAGGCCACACAAGAGCACCAGACACTCCCTAATCACCTTAAACGTCAGTTTGACCAGGGCGAGCCGGAGAAAGTCTTTCTCACAGACATCACATGCATGCACTATGGTCAGGGGCAATGCGCGTATTTGTCCTGTGTAAAGGACGGTGCAAGCAAACAGATTCTTGCTCATTATGTATCCTCGTCCTTAGAAATGACGATCGTAGATCGAACCTTGGACAGGTTGATTCAACGACTGGATGGCAACATTCACCCCGAAGCCATCATCCATTCTGACCAAGGTTTTCACTACACGAATCCGAGGTTCCAAGCTCGAGTTAAAGAGATAGGCTTCCAGCAGTCCATGTCGCGAAAGAGCAACTGCTGGGACAATGCCTCCATGGAGTCTTTCTTCGGTCATATGAAGGATGAACTCGAGTATAGGGACAGCGTTACTTTCCAGGAGTTACGGGCACGTATTAATGAATACATGGATTACTACAACACCGATCGGTATCAATGGACATTAAAAAAGATGACTCCTGATGAATACAGGAACCATCTATTAACAGCATAATCTAACTCTTTTCTTTTATGTGTCCACAAATAGGGTCACAGTTCAAAGATCAGCCTTGAAGTCTTTTTTATAAAGGCTATTTATTTAACTGTTAGCTACGAAGCGGACAAGAAAAACTGACTTTAATTTAAATGAAAATGTTTCTGCCACTCATTCAAGCCCTCTTCTATACGATAAGCTGTAAATCCTTCTTCTTGCAATTTTTGAGCTGCTAGCGCTGAATATGCACAAAGCGGACCTCTACAGTAAGCAATAATTTCTGCACCCTTTGGCAATTCGCGTAAAGATGCTTCTAGCTCTTCCATTGGTATCGAAATCGCTCCAGCAATATGCCCCATATCAAATTCTTCTTTAGGTCGTAAATCTACAAGTAGTATGGAATCTGCATTGAGTTTTTGCATAACCTCATCCATTGTAAGAGTTTGAATGTCATCGAGGTTATTTGCGAAATCATCCTTCATTCTTCCAATATCAGGGAGTTGTTTTTCGCTGATTCGCCACAGAGACGCGAGAAAATCAATAATTTCAGGATCTGCCAGTGAGTAGATGACGTATGTCCCTTTTTTTGTAAATTTAACTAGCTTTGCATCCAGTAAAATTTGTAGGTGACGTGATACGTTTGCGACATTCATGTCTGTACAAGTAGCTAAGTTCTCAACAGTTTTAGATCCCTGTGATAACACATTCATAATTTCCAGACGCTTGTCACTAGACAAACATTTACCGATTCTAGCCAACTGTTTATAGAGATCTTCCTTAAATAACTTCGCAGAGTTCAATAATTCTTCCATGATTCTCAACCTCAATTCTCTTCCTATTTATAACCCCTATGTTCAGGATAGGGTAATGAGTAATGTTAATCAATTGATTAATAAAATTTTATCATGTCCCTGATTGTAGTCAAGTGAAAATAATATAAATTGATAAATTTTATAGGAATAGTATTTATTTTGAGCATATAAATAAATTTATACGTACTATTTAATGGAAATCTAATCACTTCTGAAAAGGAGCTAATGACGTGGAAAAAATATACGATTAATGAACACAAGAAAGGAAACCTTGATATATCAAAAAAACTTGACTGATTTGATGAATTGGATTATTATTCAATTTATAAATTGAATAATAAAACGAGATCAATTTATTTTAAAGTCCAGTACAACATTGTCCTGCTAGCGTTAGTACATTGACAATAGTGGTCAATGCCTTTCAATTACCTACTCGTAGTTAATTAAAAGCAGTGAATGGTGGAACAAAGTCAGTCTAAATGTCACTAAAATTTGTACTAACATTGTGGACTATGTCTTAACAAGAGGAGATTATTAAATGAAAACAATGGTTATAATTGGTGCTGGGCCTGGTCTTGGTTTCTCGCTGGCTAAGACTTTTGGAAAGCACGGATTCCGTATTGCTATGGTTTCAAGAACTCAGGAGAAGCTTGATCAATATGCGGAGCAGCTGAACAAGCTGGGAATTGAAGCTCAAGGATTTGCAGCTGATATTACCAACAAAACGCAGCTAACAAAGGCATTTGGACAAATTAGAAATACATTTGGCACAATAGATGTCTTGGAGTTTAGTCCCCATAATGGAAATACCTCTGTAACACCTGTTCTGGATACGACAGAAGAGAGCGTTACCGAAATCTTCAACAATGTGGTTATCGGAGCCATCAATTCTGCAAGACAAGTCATTCCAGAAATGACTGAACGAGGTCAAGGAGCACTTCTTTTTACAAGCGATCTTTCAGCAATGAGTCCCAGCCATATGTTCGGAAATTCAGGTATAGCCATGTCAGGATTGCGAAACTATATCCTTAATTTGCACGAACGTTTGCAGTCTAAGGGGGTATATGTTGGCCATTTATCCATTAGTCCTTTGGTCAAAAAGGGTACAGGTTTTGATCCAGATCAGGTAGCGGAGGCTTGGTACAGTCTATATGAGAAAAAAACAGAGGCAGAAGAAACATTCCCTAAAGGGATAATGCAAATTTTGAATTAATTTCTCTTTAAATAAAACTTGGAGGTTTTTTTATGAATAATTCTCAATCTATTGCAGCTCTTTTTAAACCATTCGAAATGGGAAATCTCAAACTATCTAATCGTATTGTGATGGCACCTATGACTCGAAATTTTTCTCCAAATGGA
>NZ_ASRY01000122.1 GCF_000520815.1 Paenibacillus maysiensis
TTCCCCGGCTTCGTTGTCCTCATCCGGGTGCAGCACATTATAAGCCGCTTTATGCAGGTAAACGGCAAGCACGCCGTTGTACAAAGCGGCAAAACCGACAACCGTGACGGCCAGCATCACGCCGACGCACAGTGCTTGAAAAAAAGCACCTATCGTATAGGCCGGATGGCGCAGGAACAGCTTTACGCTCTCTCCCATCGCCTTGAAGATGCCCAGCTTCTGCTGGATGACAAGCTGGAGCGTATAAAACTGGGAGACCAATACCATGGCGACAAAATACGTCTGGATGATCGCGATCATCCGGCTCAGCATCCCTTCGCATCCTCCGTAATACCACCAGGTGGACCACAGAATGAGCACCAGCAGCGAACAGAGCAGCCCGAATACTGCCGCTGGTGCAAAGCCGCGCCACACCCCCCGGAACATCTCCCGCACCGTGAGCTTGTTCCCCTCCATTCTCCGGTGATAGGCATAAAACGCGCCGAACACCAAAGGCATATAAATGAGCGGAATCAGGATAAACGCAAAGGCAAGCGGCGCGAACAGGACGACCGGCACCAGCACGGCCGAGCCGGCGAGGCTGAGCAGTGTAATCGGTACAATCTCCCTGAACGCCTCTGTTCCTGTGCGAACCAAAACATCATTCAGCTTGCGCATGATTGTCTCCCCCTTTTATCATGGCAGTCCAGCTTGCTTTTACCGGCTGCCGAGTTGTCAGGCTACCAGAGGATTCTGTCCTCTGTCAGCGGATCGAAGTAACGCGCTTTGGCCAGGTCGAGAATAAACGGCTTATCCAGCCCGTTGTACGCCTTGGTCTCCGGGTGCACCTTGGCAGTAACCAATCTTTCGCCTACGTGAAAATAGACCAGATTCTCGGAGCCAAGATGCTCCACAACCTTGATATACGCATTCAGCCGGTGTTCGGCCGTAACTCCCGGCGCAAAGTCCTCGCCGTAAATATGCTCCGGGCGGATGCCGAGAATGACCTCGTCGCCTTCATACCCTTGAAGTCCGGCAGCGGCATCCTGCGGCAGCGCGAATTCTCCGCCGGCCACGAACAAGTGGCCCTGCTCCACGCGGGCATTGATGAAGTTCATCGCCGGGGAGCCGATAAAACCGGCCACAAACATATTTTTCGGGTTGGCATACAGCTCCGTCGGTGAGGCAATCTGCTGAATGACGCCTTTGTTCATGACGACGATCCGTTCGCCCAGGGTCATTGCCTCCACCTGATCATGGGTGACATATACGATGGTTGCACCAAGCCGCTTATGAAGCTCGCCCAGTTCGACCCGCATCTGAATGCGCAGCTTGGCATCCAGGTTGGAGAGAGGTTCATCGAACAGGAACACCTGGGGATCGCGCACAATCGCACGACCTACGGCGACCCGCTGGCGCTGCCCGCCGGACAGCTCGCGCGGCTTGCGCTCCAGCATATCCTCCAACCCAAGGATCGTTGCCGCTTCCCGGACCTTTTGGTCGATATAATCCTTCGGCTTCTTCAGATTGCGCAAGCCGAAGGACAGGTTCTCGCGGATCGTCATGTGCGGGTACAGCGCGTAATCCTGGAACACCATGGCGATGTCGCGGTCCTTGGGGTGGAGATTATTGACGATGCGGTCGCCGATGATGATATCGCCGCTCGTCTGCTGCTCAAGGCCCGCTATCATCCGCAGCGAGGTCGTTTTGCCGCAGCCCGACGGACCGACAAACACAACAAATTCTTTATCTTGAATAACAAAATCGGAACCCGCCACCGCTGTAAAAGCCTGCTTGTTCTGATCGTTAAATTGTTTGCGCACATTGCGGAATTCAACACGTGCCATAGCCTTTCCCCCCTTTAAGTTCCCCCACAAAGTGAAGGTTTTGCTTCTGAAGATGAATTCGGGTACTTTGCGGGGACTTCTGTAAAACTCACACATGGACATATTGCCAAAATCCCGGGAGCGGCATCCATGCCGTTTTATCACTATGCCGTTCTCCCATACAAGCAAAGCCTGACCGCCATTTCAGCCTTTGACCGCTCCAATGGTAATTCCCTGCAGGAAATACCGCTGCAGCGAGAAAAATAAGATAAGCATCGGCAGCGCGCCAACCGTCGCCCCGGCCATAATCGCTCCAAAGTCTGTCGATTCGGAAAAGACGAAGGAAGCCAGCCCCACCTGGATCGTCCGCATCTCCGTCGAATTCGTTATCAGGAACGGCCAGAAAAACTCGTTCCAGGAAGCCACAAAGGTGAAGATCGCCAGCACGGCCAGCCCCGGCTTGGCCATGGGCAGAATCACCTTCCAGAAGATGCCGAACTCGCTGCAGGCGTCAATCCGGGCCGCATGAATCAGCGAGGTCGGAAGCGAAGACATGTATTGCTTCATCAGAAAAATATTGCCGACCGTTACTGCGGTAGGCAGAATAATCGCGGTATAGCTGTCGCCAAGATTAAACACATTGACGATCAGAATATACAGCGGAATCAGCGTCACCTGCGCTGGAATCATCATCGTGCTGAGCAGCACCCAGAATATCGCATTGCTGCCGGGGAACTTCAGCTTGGAGAAGGCATACCCGGCCAGCGAAGCGAAAAACACGTTGGTTACGGTCAACACGGTGGAAATCAGCAGGGAGTTGAATAGCCAGCGCCAAGCCGCTGTTTTGGCAAAAAAACGGTCATACGGCGCAAACGACAGCGCCTCGGGAATCATCCGGGGCCGAAAGCTCGCCGTCGCCGTCGAATCCTGCACGGAGCCGATCAGCATCCAGTACATCGGAATGATCGTTACGATTGTCCACACCACCAGGATGAGGGCCGCCACGGCCAGAAAAACGGTTTTTGATCTGGTTTTCATGTAATGCTCACCCCTTCGCCCTAATACTCGACATCGCTCGAGAAGTATTTAAACTGGATGACAGAGACCAGGATAATCAGGAATGCCAGCACGAACGATTGGGCCGAAGCCAGGCCAAATTCATAAAATTCGAACGCCGTCTGGTAGATTAAATAGGCAATTGTCGTGGTCGCAAAGTTGGGGCCGCCCTGGGTCATCATGTACACCGAAATAAACACCTGGAAGGAAGTAATCACTCCCGTAACGAGCAAATACAGCGTCGTCGGCTTCAGCAGAGGCCAGGTAATGCGTGTGAACTTGGTCCAGCCGCTGGCGTGGTCAATGTCGGCAGCCTCATACAGCGATTTGGGCACCCCGCCCATGGAGGCCAGATACAGGATGATTCCCGCGCCGTGCGAGCCCAGCCAGTTCATCAGAATCAGGGAGAACAGCGCAGTTTTGGACTGTCCCAGCCAAATGACAGGGTCGAAGCCGAACCAGCCGAGAAACCGGTTGAGCAGACCCACATCGGTCGGATCAAAAATAGCCAGCCAAACGATGGAGATAGTTACCCCGGAAGCTACCGCCGGCAAATACAGCGTTGCTTTGAAAAAAGTCTGCCATTTCGTCTTCATCTGGTAGATCAGATATGCAAGCACAAAGGTGATAATGATGTTCACCGGCACCGTGCACACCGTAAAGATGACCGTATTACGCATTGATTTCCAGAAGGTCGCATCCTGCACCAGCCGCTCGTAATTGTCCAGTCCGACCCAGGTCGAATCCATAATGTTGTACTGCTGAAAGCTCATGATCAGGGCGGAGAAGACCGGATACAGTGTAAACACGAGAAACAGCAGGACGGGCGCCAAAATGAACAAGTAGGCCCATCCGTATTCACGCCATAACCGCCCGGCGGAACTGCGCACCCGCTTTGGCGCGATTGTCGTCATCTTTTCCTCTCCTCCTGTCTATTTGCCGAGCATTTGCGTTCCTTTGCTCTTGAACTCCTCAGCGATGGCCTCCGGCGTTTTCTCTGAGGAATAGAGCGCCTGAAGGTTTGGTGTCACCACCTGCTCCTTGAACTGCTTCATTTTGGCGGCAGTCGCCGCATCAAGCTTCAGCGTGACCGGATTTACGATATGTTTGGCCATGGCCGCCGATGCCTTGATCGTCTCTTCCGAGCCGAGCGCCTTGCCAGCGAACAGGGCCGCCTGGGATTTGCGCACAAATGGCAGCACCAGCTCATTGGAGGAATTTCCGGCTTTGGCATTACTCAAGTATTCAAGCACTTGGAATGTATTTTTGGCATGCTGCTCGCCTTTGTCGTTTTTCTGTTTGAAGGCGATGTAGCCTTCCGCCCCCATCGTTGTCTTGGCCGGAGCATTGTCATTATGCGGAACCGGCAGCAGCACAAAGTCGATTTTTTCACCTTTCACCTTGCCGGAATCAATGTCCTTGTTGCGGTTCTGGATCATGACGTCATAATACGGAATCGCTTTGGAAATAATCGCTGCCTGTCCGGCATAGAACATATCGGAGCGTTTGGCGGGGGCGATCGCCGCCGTTTCCTTGGGCATATATCCTTTATCCAGCAACCCTTTGATGAAATTCAGCGTCTCGACGATCCGCTCGTCACCCCATTGGAATGCCCCGGACTCATCCAGAACATCAGGCATGTTGTTGTTGCGGGAGAGCATTTCGATAAAATCAAGCGAGGTACCGTCCGTAACCAGCGGATATTGCGTTGAGCCGTCGCTCAAGGTTTTGTTCAGTTTGGTAGCCGCCTCGTTGAACTGTGACCAGGTCCAGCCTTCTTGCTGGATTTTGGCCCAATCAATGCCCGCTTCCTCCAGAATGCGCTTGTTGCCTCCCCAAGCCCACTGGAACTGGTACAGCGGAAGCCCGTACTGTTTGCCACCGATCTGCGCAAGCTCCAGCGTTCCCGGTAGGTAATCATTTTTGATGTCGTCGGTCATGTAAGGATCAAGATCAAGGGCAAGACCGGTATTGACATATGTGCCGTCCACGCTGTGAAAATACAGGTCCGGCGGGCTGCCGGCGTTCAAGGCAACGTCAAATTTCTTCGGCCCCTCGGCCCAGGACAGCACTTCCGTCTTCACTGTAATGTTCGGATGCGCTTTTTGAAAATCGGCCACCATTTCTTTCAGATCATCTTCATATGTACCGTGTACCGGGTAGGTCCAGACTACAACGGTATCCTTGTCATCCGGGCTTGCGGCTTCCTTGCCTGATTTGCCGCAGGCGCTCATCAGCATCAGCACAACAACCATACAGAGCAACAGACTTTTTTTCATCATTTCCTCTCCCTTTTGCATATGTTCTTGTTATTGAGCGGCAATGCTGCACCCTGCCCGGGCGCTACAGCTGTTTGATATGCTGCCTGCTTCTCTCCAGATAAGTGACGGACTGCTCGTAATTCCGACTGGCGACGGCGAGATACAGTATATCGACCAGGTTGAGCTGGGTAATTCTCGATGCCATCGCTCCGCTGCGGATTTCATTTTCGGTGGCGGAGGTGCACAGCGGTATGTCTGCGTTCCGGCTTAAGGTGGTATTGCCGTATTTGGCGATGCTGATCACGGTGCCGCCGTTCTCTTTGACGATGGACGCGGCGCGGATTACTTCTTTTGTCTCGCCAGAGTACGAAATGCACACGGCCGTATCTTCAGCGGTTGCCGTTATGGCACTGGTAAGCTGCACATGCGGGTCGGCGAACGAAAAGCACGTTTTGTTGATCCGCAAAAACTTCTGTTGGGCATCCATTGCAATAAGGTTCGAAGCACCCACTCCAAAAAAGTAAATCCGCTTCGCCCGGTCAATCGCCTCCACCGCCCGCTCCACCATCTCTTCATCCAGAATTTTCAGCGTATCGCGAATCGATTGGATGTTATTGTTCGAAACATTCTGCATAATCGCGGCAATGGTATCGTTCGGACGAATTTCCTGATAGCCAACGATTCCTGGATCTCTTCCCTGTAAATCGCCGGCGACTTTGATTTTAAGCTCCTGGTACCCCTTGAATCCGATCGTCTTGCACAGCCGGACAATGGCTGCCTGACTGGAGCCGCTTTTTGCAGCCAGCTCGGCAATGGACAGATGGATCATCTCATCCGGATTCTGCAAAATATACGCGGCAATCTTGTGCTCAGACGGACTGAGCGATTCATGCAATTCCCGCAGACGAATTAAGCCGCCATTCATTGAAAGCAAGCACCTCCCTAAAAGTGGTATTTTGCAAATGTTGTTCGAAAAATACCTTCATGTCTAAATGTTAGATTAAATGACATAAACGGTTTGCTATCCTTCCAAAACATTGGATTGAATTTATTATATGAGCAGTGAAATAAAATTTCAACTCATATTTTTCTTGTGAAATTTTATTTTACTTTAAACGAGGTTTCCCATATAATTAGAAAAAAATCAAAGTGGTGATCGATCAATGAAAGTGTATGTAGGCCTTGATGGAGGTGGCACAAAGACCGATGCAGCCGCCTTGGACGAACAGGGAGCCCTGCTGGCCCGCTGTACCGGAGGGCCCTCGAATCCGCATAGCATCGGATTCGAGGTAGCGCTTACAGAAGTCATGTCAGTTATTGACGAAGTATTGGAACAATTACATTCAAAAAATGAAGATTGCGCTTCCATCTGTCTTGGTATGTCAGGTTTCGATACCAAGGAAGAATGTGATCTGCTTCAAAGCTCTGTTCAGCGGCATCTGTTAGAACGTGGGCTTGTCCTTCCGGTGTTCGTGCGTTCCGAAGGAGAGATTGCCCTGATGGCCGCACTGGGCAGCCGTTCCGGAGCGCTCATCATCTCGGGCACAGGCTCCATCTGCTACGGTTATCTCCCGGACGGTTCCCTCCTGCGCACCGGCGGTTGGGGACATTATCTGGGCGATGAAGGCAGCGGCTACCAGGTCGGCCTGCGTACGCTGAAAACGGTCATGCGCAGCTTTGACGCCATTCATCCACCGACCATAATGACCGATATGATTATGCGGGAGTATGGATTTCAGCGGATTACCGACTTGAAGGGTTACATCTATAACCCTGCCCACAGCAAAGCGCAGATTGCCGCCTTCGCCAAAATCTGCGTTCAGGCCGCCACGCAGGGAGATGATGCCGCCGCTGGCATTCTTGTAAGCGAAGCCGAAGCGCTCGCCGATACGGCGGCAGCGCTGCTGCGCAGATCGCCCACACTCCAGCAGGGGCAGGCCGTGCTCAGCGGCTCAATGTTCAGATACGCGCCGCTCTTCCGCGAAGCGCTGTGCGGCAGGCTGCAGGAGTCATTCGGCGGGCTGGTTTTTGTAGACGGGAGCCGGGGAGCGCCGCCTTCGGTCGGGGCGGCGCGGCTGGCCCGCGAACTGGCGGACGGGCGACAGGACGAACCCCCATCTGCCCTGTTGTAGCTTCAATACAGAGAAACAGGATTTTGCATATTCGATCGAATTGCGGCTTGGGAGATTATGCAAAATACTCAGTATACTAGACTGGTAGGAGGAAGAACCTCATGAACCATATTTTAGGCAGTTTGATCACAGAGCAGCCCAATGACAAAACAAATGCAATCGACCATCTCGATTCCGCCGGAATCATGCATCTGATTAACAATGAAGACCGCCAGGTCGCCGAGGTAATCCACAGTCTGATTCCGCAGATTGCCGAAGCAGCCGACTTTATCGTGGAGGCGTTCCGCAGCGGCGGCAGGCTATTCTACGTCGGCGCCGGAACGAGCGGGAGAATCGGCATTCTTGACGCCTCGGAGTGCCCGCCGACCTACGGGACGAACCCCGAGATGGTGCAGGGCTTAATCGCCGGCGGCTTCCGGGCCGTCAAGGACCCGGTCGAAGGCGCAGAGGACAGCGAGGAGTTGGGCGTCTCCGATATCGACGATGTCGGAATCGGCGCGAGCGATGTCGTCATCGGCATTGCCGCCAGCGGACGCACGCCTTATGTGCTCGGCGCGATGAAACGCGCTGGAGAACGGGGGGCGGTGGTTATCGGCCTCTGCAACAACTACGGGACGCCGATGGCCAGGCTCGGCAAGCTGACGATTGAAGCCGTTGTCGGCCCTGAGGTCGTCATGGGCTCGACGCGAATGAAATCGGGAACGGCGCAAAAAATGATTCTGAACATGCTGACCACAACGGCAATGATCCGTATCGGCAAAGTGTACCGGAATCTGATGGTCGATTTGAATCCCTCCAACGAGAAGCTGATCTACAGGGCCAAGCGCATTATCGGACTGGCTACAGATGCCTCCGGAGAGCAGATTGAACAAGCCTTCCATGAATCGGAAGGCCATGTGAAGACGGCGATTGTTATGCTTCTGGCTGGAGTTGACGCTGCCGAAGCACGCCGCCGG
>NZ_ASRY01000123.1 GCF_000520815.1 Paenibacillus maysiensis
GCCTACGCCGCCCGTTGCTCCGGTGACGAGCACCTTACCTTGATCCGGCGTAACGCCGTTTTGTTCCAGCCGATGTAACGACAGGGCCGCAGTAAAGCCGGCTGTCCCATAAATCATGGCCTCTCTTGGCGAGAGTCCGTCCGGAAGCGGAACCACCCAGTCGGCAGGCACGCGCGCATATTCGCTGAATCCTCCGAATTGAGACACGCCGAACCCGTAACCGGTAACGAGAACAGCTTGTCCTTCGCTGAAACGGTTATCCTCTGATGAGACGACGGTTCCCGAGCAATCTATACCTGGCACAAACGGATAGGCTTTGACAATATTTCCATCCTTGCGGGCGGCAAGCCCGTCTTTATAATTGATGCTGGAATAAGCGACACGAATCAAAACTTCTCCAGCAGGTAAACTGCTAGCTTCCAAAGAGCGTACCTCTGCTTGAACTTCACCGTCCTGCGTCTGATCGACGACAAGGGCTTGAAATGATTGAGTCATTTGTAAAAGTCTCCTTTATTGCAATATAAGCCTTTGATGGCGGAACATTTTAGTATACTTCACAAATCATGCTTAAGAAGATACAACTATCCGCGTAGCCTGTCAGCGGCAATGCTCACAGGTCCATATTCTATTATACCCTTCTGCTCATAATTCCGTCGAAAAAGCCCGGATTACAGGGGCTACTTTTGCCATATTGTGTTTCAATAAAGTTCGATAATCAATTGAAAGAAAGTGATAAATGAATTCTTACGTGTTTTGCAAATCATTTTACGCAAACGGGATGTATTTTCAGAATGACTGTGCTAACATACCTTTTGATCGTTAAATAAATCTATGAAGAAAGGTGAATGAATGACAACCAGAGCACTAAAAAAGGGTTCGGTATTGTCCGAAGCCAAGGAACTGAATTTGTTCCGTTTGACATGGCCTATTTTCCTTGAATTGTTCCTGTTTATGCTAATGGGAAGCGTCGATACATTCATGATCAGTTCTGTATCTGATAATGCAGTGTCGGGTGTGGGCGCGTCCAACCAAATTATTTCAATTGCTATCCTTGTACTGGAGGTTATCGGCAACGGCGCTGCTATCGTCGTAGCTCAATATATCGGTTCTAAAAAGCTTGTTGAAGCGGCCCAGGTTACGGGTACGGCCATTACTTTGAATCTAATGGTGGGTCTTTTGCTTAGCGTGATTTTTCTCGTGTTTGGTACTCATATGCTGCAATGGCTGAATGTCCAGGGAGATATTCTGGTTTATGCGGAATCGTATATGAGCATCGTCGGGGGTGCCATTTTCCTTCAGGCATTGATTAACGCGCTGGCGGCGACGATTCGTACACATGGTTTTACCAGGGAAACGATGTATGTGTCTGTGCTGATGAACGTGATTCACGTCATCGGTAACTATGTTTTGATTTTCGGACATTGGGGAATGCCTGCGCTGGGTGTAGAAGGTGCGGCTATTTCTACGGTGGGAAGCCGTTTTGTGTGTCTCCTGATTTTCTTTTGGCTGATGTACCGCGTAACCGAGGTGCGTGTCGAGTGGAGATATTACGTTCAGTTGTCCAAAAAGTTTATCTCTAA
Source organism: Paenibacillus maysiensis (assembly GCF_000520815.1). Classification (GTDB taxonomy): domain Bacteria; phylum Bacillota; class Bacilli; order Paenibacillales; family Paenibacillaceae; genus Paenibacillus; species Paenibacillus maysiensis. The sequence goes on from NZ_ASRY01000123.1 coordinate 1,581, forward strand.
AATTTTGCGCATTGGTGTACCCTCCGCGCTGGAGTCCATCCTGTATCAGTCGTGTCAGCTCATTTTTACACTGTACGTGACCTATCTGGGCGCAGAAGCGATGGCAACCCGTCAATATGCCAATAATATTTCGAGCTATATTTACTTGTTCAGTATGGCGGTCGGTATGGGTACGGCGATCGTGGTCGGAAGGCTGGTCGGAGCCAGACAGAAGGATACAGCCTACAAACGTGTAATGAGCAGTGTAAAATGGGCGCTTATCGTGACCGTGGTTATTGATGTGATTATTATCTTTTTCCGCGTGCCTTTGCTCAGCCTGTTCACCGAAAACCCTGAGATTATTCGTTTGGGGGCACAGGTGATTTTACTTAGCATTTTACTGGAAACCGGCCGCACGACGAACATCGTCATCATTAGCTCCTTGCGTGCCGCAGGAGATGCCAAGTTCCCGGTCTTCATGGGATTGATCTCCATGGTCTGCATGAGCTTGCCACTCGGTTATCTGCTCGTGTTCAAGCTGGATATGGGGCTGGCAGGTGTGTGGCTGGCGATTGCTGCTGATGAATGGACACGTGCAGTCATTATGTATGTCCGCTGGAAAAGCCGTTTGTGGGAAAAACATGCGCTGATCGAGCACGATGCACCAGATCAGCCTGCAACGCCAGTGCCGGCACACTGATTCGAGAATCATTTATGATTATGTAGAGGTAGTTCAAGAGAGCATCTTGAACTACCTCTTTTTGCTGCCCTGAGAGTAAATAGTAGTTTTATAAGCTGATCTAAAAAATGTACATGGAAAACGGAGTAGGCGGAATGGGGCGGTGGCGATGGGAAGCACCATTCGTCTGCGCAGTGGCACGATAGGTAACTTTTAAGTTCAGATTATATAATCATGGTATTCATAAATAGAAGTATGGTAAATTTACTAAAAAAAAGATATACTTTTGTTGCACTAATGCAGTGCATGCAGTACATGAGGGACAAGGAGCGTATCCATGAAGAAACCGACGATCGAAGATGTTGCCCAGAAGGCGGGAGTGTCTAAAAGCACAGTCTCGCAGTTTCTGAACAAACGATATAAATACATGAGTGACCAGACCAGAGACCGGATTTCCGAGGTCATTCAAGAACTAAATTATCAACCTAACGGACTGGCTCGCAGCTTGAAGCAGAACCGGACGTTTATGGTGGGTGTCATTGTAGCCAACATTGATTACACGCTGTCGATCCAGTCCATTCGGGCTATTGAGGAGGAATTGCAGCGTTTTGGCATTCAGGTAATCATCTGTAACGCCGACGAAAACCCGGACAAGGAGAGCCAGTATATTGAGATGCTCAAGGCTCGTCAGGTGGACGGATTGATTATTTTCCCGACAGGCAAGCATGCGGATATATACAACCAGCTCATCCGTGAAAAGTATCCGCTGGTGTTTTTGGATCGTCTGGTAGATGGTGTGAACACGCGCAGTCTGCTGCTGGATAACGAAATGGCGGTCAAGCTGGCGATTCAGGAGCTGTTGGCCCATAAGCATGAACGGATCGCGCTGATTACCCTGCCGCTGGGACTGAACCGGATTACTCCAAGGGTAGAGCGGTTGAGCGGATACAAAAAGGCGCTGGAGGAGCGTGGCTTGCCCTTTCGGGAAGAGTACATGCGCAGTGTGTCGAAGGAGGATATCCAGCAGACGCTGGAGGAGCTGTTTCAGTTGCCGGAGCCGCCGACTGCGCTGCTGGCCGGGAACGATATCGTGCTGGCAGAGGTGCTGAAATATGTGAATGCCCGCCGTATACGCATTCCGGCTGAGCTGTCCATTATCGGAATTGACGATGCGGAGTTTGCCCATATTTACAATCCGCCGATTACGACCATTACGCAGCCGATTGCGGATATGGGAAAGCAGGCGGCAAAAACGTTGCTGTCCAGCATCGAGGAGGGCGGCGAATCGGTTCCGATCATTTACCGCTTTGTGCCTGATTTAAAGCGGGGCGAATCCATCAAAACGTTGTAGAGCATCATCAGGCATCACATTATAAAAGTAGCCCGTATTCCTTTCTGCGTCCCAAGCCTGTACGTACTAATCAGGCTGTGCATAAGTGAATACGGGCTATTTGAGTTATCTTCGAAGATTCCTGATTCACCTTGCAGGGCATGTGGAATCAGCAATATAGGAAAAGGCAGGGGAATAAACCCTGCCTAATTCGTGCTGGCGCTGAGTAAAAAAGACTCCAGCTCAGCTCGTGTCGGATAGCCGTCCATATCTCCGGCTGACATGACCGCCAGTGCGCCAAGGGCGTTGCCGCGTTTGACCGCTTCTGCCAGGGGCAAGCCCTCCAGCAGCGCGCTGATGACGCCTGCGGCAAAGCCGTCGCCCGCCCCAACGGTATCGACGACATGCTCCACGCGGAAGCGTTTGACATATCCTTCTGCATCGGCGGATTTATAATACGCGCCTTCGGTTCCCAGCTTAATGATGACCAGCGAAGTACCACGGTCAAGGTAGAAGGAGGCGATATCCTCTGGTGAGGTGTAGCCTGTCAATATTTTACCTTCATGAATGCCTGGCAGAAGCCAGTCGCAACCCTCAGATGCCTCGTTAATCGCCTCCACCATCGTTTGCGTATCAGGCCATAACTTGGGTCTGAGGTTCGGATCAAAGGATACGGTTTTCCCTGCCTTTTTCATAAACTGCCGCGCATGTCGGGCGAAGTCACGACACTCAGGAGAAAGGGCGACAGAAATACCTGTAAAGTGCAGATGGCGTGCCCCGGCAAAGTATGCCTCGTTAAAATCGGCGATGCTTAATGTGGAAGCGGCAGAGTGTCTGCGAAAATATTCGACCTCCGGGTCTCCGCTTGTGACTTTGGATTTAATCAGCATCCCGGTGGAGTGGTTTTTGGTAAACATGACGTTCTGGGTGTCGATCCCCTCTTGACGCAGCGCTCCGGCAATGAACCTGCCGAATGCATCCTCGCCTAATTTGGTCACGAGTCCCGCCCGCAGTCCCAACCGCGCCAAACCGGCCGAAACATTCGTCTCCGCCCCGGCCAGCGCTTTGGTGAACGAACGCACCTCATCCAGAGAGCCTGCCTCATTGGCATAAAACATGGCCATCGGTTCTCCGAAGGTAACAGCATCCAATGTTGCGGTCATTCTAAATTCCTCCTTTATTTAGTAAACTAAATCTGTAAGCGTATGCACCAACTGAATAAATTGAAATTATCACATAAATCGGTTTTTCACAATGAGGAAGTTGATATATTTGTTAAAAACTTTTTGGGTAATGTAGATAAAAAAATATGATTTTGTTTATCAAAAGGTAAAAAGAGTGTAAAAGTTCGTGAATATTAAGGATTTTTCAAGGAATAGTGAAGATTTGGGTTGACACCCTCTTAGATAATAATTACAATTCTAGCTAAGAAGTAGAGTTAGAAACCGCTTTTATAACAATCCGTTGATAAAAAAGTTTATCTAAACAGGAGGAATGTTTTTATGGAAATGCGTTATTCAACTCATCCCGAACATGCCAAGCATTATACGACTGAAGAGTTGCGTCAGCACTATTTGATACAGGAGCTGTTTGTGCCTGAGGAGGTAAAGCTGGTCTATACGCATGAAGATCGTGTCATTATCGGGGGCATTTATCCCGTGAATAAATCCGTTGCGCTGGAAGGCAGCGATCAAATCAAGGCGGAAACCTTTTTGGAGCGCCGGGAACTGGGTATTTTTAATGTCGGCGGTAGCGGTACTGTAAAAGTTGACGGTGAAACCTATGAGCTGAACACGAAAGACTGTCTCTACGTAGGCAGAGGGGGCAAGGAGTTGATCTTTGAAAGCGATTCCAGCTCCAAGCCTGCAAAATTTTATATCGTTTCAGCCTTGGCTCATACCACGTATCCGACGACGAAGCAGTCTTTTGCCGATGTACCGTCTGAAAGTCTGGGTTCGCAGGAAACAGCCAACAACCGTACGTTGCGTCGCTTTATCCATGATGAAGGCATTCAAAGCTGCCAACTGGTTATGGGTATGACGACGTTGGAAAACGGCAGTGTGTGGAACTCGATGCCGACACATGTTCATGACCGTCGTATGGAAGTGTATTTCTACTTTGAACTGGATGAGAATGCGAGAATGTTCCACCTGATGGGTGAGCCGAACGAAACGCGCCATCTGGTGATGAAAAATGATGAAGCCGTTATTTCTCCACCTTGGTCTATCCACTGCGGTGCGGCTACGGGCAGCTATACCTTCATTTGGGGCATGGCCGGTGAAAATAAAACATACAAAGACATGGATCAGGTTGCCATGAGCGAGTTGCGTTAATCCGATCAGTGTATTGGAGCGTAGACCTGCAAGCGGCTGAGGGTACATGGCCATCCATTCGTGGAAAGGATCAGGAACATGACGAAAAAGAAAGTTTTGGAGCATATCACTTCGGTAGGTGTCGTCGCAGTCATTCGGGGAAACACGGCGGAGGAAGCGTATCTAATGTCCAAAGCCTGCATTGAAGGCGGTTTGGATAATATTGAGCTTACGTTTACCACGCCAGATGCGGATCAGGTGATTCGTAGATTGAGAGACGAATTTAAGGATCGGGCAGTGATTGGTGCAGGAACCGTACTGGAGTCACTGACGGCGAGAATTGCTATTCTGGCCGGAGCAGAGTTTGTCGTGAGTCCTTCTTTTGAAGAAGAAACAGCGAAGCTATGCAATTTGTATGCGATTCCTTATATGCCCGGCTGTATGACGCTGAATGAGATCAAGGAAGCCATGAAATTGGGTAGCGATGTCGTGAAGTTGTTCCCAGGCAGTGCGATGGGGGCGGACTTTGTTAAGGCAGTCAGAGGTCCAATGCCTCATGTGCAGATTATGCCAACGGGCGGTGTGGATCTGGATAATATGGAAACCTGGCTGCGCAACGGATGTGTGGCCGTGGGAATTGGGGGCAATTTGACGGCTCCAGCCAAGGAAGGCCGCTACGACTTGATCACAGAAAATGCAGCGCGTTATGTAGCTAAATATAAGGAAGTTCGTGCAGCGCTGTAGGATTCATTAGAGGAATATATCTTAAACTAAAATATGATGGAGGCGTAGGCATGGGTCTGGACAATTTTTCATTGGATTTTTTCAGTCTAAAGGGTAAAACGGCAATTGTAACAGGAGGCAACAGTGGTTTGGGTCAAGGGTATTCCGTGGCTTTGGCTAAAGCGGGTGCAGACCTGTTCATTGTAGCTAACAATGATGAATATGAAGAAACCAGACGTTTGCTGGAACCTACAGGTGTGAAGGTTGTCTTTCATCAGGCCGATCTGACGGAAAGAGAATCCATTACAAAGATTGTAGAAGAATGCGTCAAAGCATTCGGTAAAATTGATATCCTTGTGAACAATGCGGGTACGATCCGTCGCGCTCCTTTGCTGGAGTACAAAGATGAGGATTGGGACGCTGTCATGGAGATTAACCTGAATGCCGTCTATCACCTGAGTCAGGAAGTGGCAAAGGTGATGGTTGAGCAAAAAAGTGGGAAGATTATCAATGTCGCTTCTATGCTTGCTTTTCAGGGTGGCAAGTTCGTTCCGCCGTATACAGCAAGTAAGCACGCAGTGGCTGGCTTGACCAAGGCGTTTGCCAACGAGCTGGCGGTTCATAACGTTCAGATTAATGCGATTGCGCCTGGTTATATTGCTACAGCAAACACGGCTCCAATCCGTGCGGATGAAAGTCGCAATCAAGAAATCTTGTCGCGTATTCCTGCTGGTCGTTGGGGCGATCCGTCTGATTTGATGGGGGTTGTTGTTTTCCTCGCCAGTCAGGGTTCCGACTACATGAACGGTCATATCTTGGCGGTGGATGGCGGCTGGCTGGTACGTTAAGCAGCGCTGGTCACATCTAAGTCATGAACTGAAAGCTGCCTCAAAAGGAAACCATCCTTTCAGGCAGCTTTTATTTGTTCGATGAAGCTGTACGCTGAATTTGAAGGTTTGGAGCGTTGTGTCGATCCGTCCTATGCATATGACATAAATGCCATTATAATTTAATGAGATAGAAATTGCTCAGGCTCCAGCCGTACACTCGGTTGGAGCCTTTGAGCATAACACAGATGGAGGAGAATGGAGAGATGAGTTCACAGCAACACCAACGAGCTTTGGTATATAAATCCTTGTGGCATGCCGGTCCTTGGGTGCTTGCCGTAGGGATCATTTTGGTAGGTGCCAATCTGCGTGCCTCGATTACCTCGGTAGGACCCCTTATCGGTTTGATTAAGGATTCTTTGCATATTTCGAATACACTGAGTGGCCTATTAACGACATTGCCGTTGCTGGCTTTTGCCCTGTTGTCGCCATTTGTAGCCAAACTGTCGCGCCGCTTCGGGTCGACTCTTATTATTTTTGCAGCCTTGCTGCTGTTGACCGCAGGTATTGTGGTGCGCTCCACGTTGGGAGTGACTGCCTTATTTACCGGGACAGCCATGCTGGGACTGGCTATAGCGGTGTGTAATGTTTTGCTGCCCAGTCTGATCAAGGAAGAGTTCCCCCATAACAGCGGACTGATGACCGGAGTGTATTCAGTATCCATGAATGTGGTTGCTGCAACGGCATCCGGATTGAGCGTACCTTTGGCTCTAAACGGAGGTTTGGGCTGGCGCGGTTCTTTGGGGATATGGAGTATTGTGGGTGTGATAGGTATTCTACTGTGGGTGCCCCAGCTTCTCAAGGCGCGCAAAACAGTCAATAAAGCGGCAGTGTCCGCCCGAACTGTGAGTGTGTATACATCGTCTTTGGCCTGGAAGGTGACGTTGTTTATGGGGCTGCAATCTGCCTTGTTCTACGTCCCTGCCGCATGGTTTCCCGAGATGATGGTCGGACAGGGAATGGATTCGGAGACTGCGGGATGGATGCTGTCCGTTATGATGTTCTCGCAAATGCCGTTTACTTTTATTGTACCTATTTGGGCTGCACGGGTGAAAGATCAGCGAATATTGGTTCTGATCATGACTGCGCTGTATTTTGTTGGCCTGGGTGGATTTTTGCTGGGGGCTATGCAGTGGAGTGTGATTTGGGTGATTTGCATGGGTATAGCGGGTGGTTTTGCTTTTCCGCTCGTGATGATGTTCTTTAATTTGCGGACGCGGACACCGCAGCAGGCGGCGGAGTTGTCCGGTATGGCCCAGTCCTTTGGTTACTTGCTGGCGGCGACAGGGCCGACGCTATTTGGCTATTTGCATGATGCTACACAGGGCTGGACCATTCCGCTACTGCTGCTTTTGTGCCTGAGCGTATTGCTTCTGTTTATAGGGCTGGGAGCGGCGAAGAAACGATATGTCGGAGGCGAGGTGGATGATCAGGCTGCAATTTGATGCAGACGGTTACAGTGTAATTTGTAGTGCAGATCGTGTTATGTTGTTGGCTAAAGAGTTTGCACTGTTGCGCTTTCTATACGATAACCGGAATCAGGTGTTCACCCGGGAACAACTGCTGGATCGTGTGTGGCCGCTGGAATATCCGGTGGAGCGCACGGTGGACGATCATATCTATAGATTGCGCAAAAAACTTAAGTCATGGAATGTGCTCCGTATTCATACGGTCCGGGGGTATGGTTACAGCCTGACCCTTACTGGCGTGCAACGACAGAATCATCCGTCCCTGCGCGATCAGGAGGTGCAAGACGCTGTCCACGGACTGTTACGGAAATACCAATTGCTCGGACAGGGCAATTCCATCGTGGCGCTGGCTGCTCAGCAGGAGCAGATGGGATTCGAATTGTCCCCTTTTTATCAGATGTATACCCGGTTTGTGCAGGCCGATATATTGTGGTTTTTGGAACGGGAGGACTTTGCTCCTAAAGATCGATTGTACTGGATGTTACTGCTATATATAGGTACAGCAGGGGTAACGGATCAGAAGCTTGCTCTATGTGAGCAGGCGCTTTCCAGTGGATTACTATCTGCCGAGCAGGAGCGGGAATTACGTATTCTCAACATCCTGGAGGCTTATGTGGAGAATGGACAACCTGAACGCGCATTGGAGAGACTTCCGCTGGCTTTTGCAGTGATGGAGCGGGATGAGCTGGACAAATTTGTGATGCCTGTTGCACTGATGGAGATGTACATGCATCTGACCGCCAACCGTATGGAGGAGGCTAGGGTACTATCCGTTCGATTGGAAGGGATGCTATCTAAGGCTCCATATTTGCGGGAGCTGGGACGTTATCGGATGATGCAGGGATTCATGCTATTGCTTACCGGGGGAGTGAACGAGGCCGAGCGGCTACTGGATGAGGGGCTGGATACGCTTGATATGGCTAAGCAGGAGTTGCTTAAAATCAAGGCGGTCTGTCAAATCTGTGGTTTTTTGAAGCGTTATGGTGGCTTTCCTTCATTGGAAAAGAAATATACGGCTCAATATGAACGGCTTGATCGGGATAATGGCTTAACGTTACATGGTGCGACGCTGGGGCTTTGGTTGGAGCAAACACTTTCTGCGGTCTGATGTTTTTCGCTGTCTGACTTTCCTCTGATATAGGCCCGCTAGAATGTTCTTATTGCTACTAATGCAGAAAATGAGAGCAGGGTGAATAGAAATGAAGGAAAAGAAAGAATCAGAATCCACGCCTAGCATTTGGCGCAACGGCCGTTTTCGGCGGATGTTTGCGGCGCACACGGCTGCTTCCTTTGGCGATTGGTTTGATGCCATCGCTATTCAGGTGCTCGTCGCTTACCGCTGGGAAGCCGATCCCATGCTAATTGCGCTGATTCCGGTAGTGATGGCGCTACCGGGTCTGCTGCTCGGCTCTATCGCAGGTACGTTAGCCGACCGGATGCATAAGGCCCGGCTGATGATCGGCTGCGATGTAGCTATTGCCTTGCTGACGCTGGCAATTCTCGCAGTTCCGGGGCCAGCGTGGTTGTTGCCTCTGCTGGGTCTGCGTGCGGCGGCTGGCGTATTCCAAATGCCCTCACAGCAGGGCTTGACTCGCACTGTAGTCGCCAGCGGCGACCTGTTTCGGGCAACCTCGCTGAATGGGCTGGTCAATCAGGCTTCCAAAGTGGCAGGGCCATTATTGGGCGCCATGACCTTGACTGTGCTGTCGCCCCAAGCCTGCATTATTCTTAATGCACTGCTGCGCCTGTGCTCCGGTTTGGTGCTATGGCCGCTGCGCGGAATCGGCCCCGCCCTCGTCAGCATAGAGCAGCAAGCGACTATTGCTGTGCTGCAAGGAAAGCAGGATTCGCCAAGCGAGGCTGAGGCTGAGGAAGCCGAGCATCGGAAGGAGCGCGTCGGCGCGTCCCGTTTTTTCAGCCAATGGCGCGAGGGCTGGGCGTTCCTCTGGCGCAGCCGAATGCTTTTGCATACGCTCATATTCGGGCTTTTCGGCTTGATCGCCATTCTCATGATTGACTACCAGTTTCCTACACTGCTGCGAGTGCTCGCTCCGGGTAACGAATCGCTGCTTGGCTGGCTGGTTTCATCCATAGGGGCTGGCGCCGTTGGCTGCATGCTTGTGCTTAATCGCCTGAATCGCATAAGCGCAGGCTGGGGGCTTGGTGGAGGTTATGTACTGGTTGGTGGAGCTATTGCCGCTTTAGGCTGGACGCAACCGGGGACAGGATTACCCGTGCTGCTTATGATTGGGGCCATGCTAGGCGTGGGCAACGGCCTGTACATCATCACCCAGAATTACATATTACAAGCCAAAACCCCTGCTGATATGGTTGGGCGCGTCTTCGGTATCCAAAGTACCGTGATTGGAGCAATCATGGTCGTTTCGCCGCTTGCCGGGGGTCTATTGATCCGAATAGCAGGGGCGGGGACTGCTTTTGTCTGGATCGGGATGACTGTTGGAGTCCTGGGTTTGGCGGGACTGCTGCTTCAATCCGTGATTTGGCGCGAGTCCCTCGCTGATCCTAACCCTTATACGGAACAAAATGTCGACCTTGCGCAATAGTTTGTTTCGATTTTCGTAATTTATATTTTTAGCATGGGAGAGATCATGATGACTCAAAAATCTTTGCCCACAACGCCTGTGGCACGACTACTTGAAGGATCGCGGGTGTACTTGCGGCCCATTCACGTAGAGGACACCGAACTGTACTATAATACGTTGTTTGATCAGGACGTGAGGAGGATGACGGGTACGCAGCGCAGCTTTACCAAGGATCAAATTGGGCGTTATATTGAATCCAAAGGGCAGGATACCTCCAGCCTGCTGCTGCTCATTGCCCTTCAGGAAGATGATCGTATCATCGGTGACATTGCTCTTCAGGATATGGACAGCCTGAACCGCAGTGCCAACATCCGCATTGCCATTAATGAACAGGAGAATCAGGGAAAAGGCTACGGCACTGAGGCGCTTGTGCTAATGCTGGATTACGGATTCGGTATCTGTAATCTGCATCGAATTGAGTTGAACGTGTATGATTTTAATGAACGGGCCATCCGTTGCTATGAAAAAATAGGCTTCCAACGTGAGGGCGTGCAACGGGATGCTTTATTTTATAATCATCAATACCATGACTCCATTCTGATGAGTATGCTGTCCTCTGAATACCGTGTCCGCTATGTAGAAAAAGCAGAGAACTGATTCAAAATGTTTACAGCGGTTTAGGAAAAAGGTATAATAAAGGTATATATGCGCGAACTTATGTAGGTTACTGAACGACAACATAAAATGACAATGAATTACCGGAGGAGCCTGTCACCAAGGCTCCTCTTTGTCTTTTTTAAGGGGATCTGTAGTTACAGGTTCCTTCTTTTGTTGTGTTCAGGGCACGTCAGACACATATTTTGCGCAAAGTTGTAGCATTTTATCAATATTAGATGTCTACCATTTGATGATTGAGGAGGTATATGAGCCATGCAATTTATATTGTATCTTTTGCTGATTCTGCTGTTTACTAAAGTGGCTGGTGATCTGTCGGTCAGACTTGGTCAGCCTTCGGTGCTAGGGAAGCTGATTGCCGGTATTGTACTGGGGCCGGCGGTATTGGGGTGGGTTCAGGACAATACACTTATTCATGATATGTCTGAAATCGGAGTGCTGCTGCTGATGTTCATTGCCGGGCTGGAGACGGATCTGGATCAGCTTCGTCGTAACTGGAAACCTGCGGTAGCGGTAGCAGTTGGGGGGATTATTCTTCCGTTGATCTGCGGTTTTGGAGTCGGGGAAGCCTTTGGATTTTCGGTGCATGAAGGATGGTTTCTCGGTGTTGTTCTGAGCGCCACTTCCGTCAGCATTACGGTGCAGGTGCTAAAGGATATGAACAAGCTTAACACCCGGGAAGGCTCGACGATTTTGGGTGCGGCAGTGCTAGATGATGTGCTGGTGGTAGTGCTGCTTGCAGTGATGATGAGTATATTCGGGGTAGGAGGGGGAACATCTCTGGGGCTTCTCGTCGGCAAAAAGCTTCTTTTCTTTGTCGTCGCTATATTCGGAGGTTGGTTTGTGGTTCCCTGGATCATGAAAATACTTGCACCGCTTAAGGTGACAGAGGCTACCATTACCGCTGCTTTGATCATCTGCTTCGGGTTTGCGTATTTTGCAGATATGTTGGGTATGGCGGGCATTATCGGAGCCTTCGCTGCCGGGATTGCCATTTCGCAAACGAGCTTTAAGCATGTCGTAGAAGAAAAAGTGGAGCCTATCGCTTATTCCATCTTTGTCCCTGTGTTTTTTGTCAGCATTGGATTAAATGTTTCTTTCGAAGGAGTAGGGCAGCAGATCGGATTTGTCGTTGCTTTGACACTGGTTGCAATGGTTACGAAGTTGATCGGTGGCGGAATCGGGGCACGTTTGACAGGCTTTAATAACCGTTCTTCGCTCGCGATTGGCTCCGGTATGATATCTCGCGGCGAAGTCGCGCTCATTATCGCAGCTACCGGGCTGCAAACGGGTCTGCTGGCACAGCAATATTTTACATCCGTCATTATTGTTGTCATTCTGACGACTTTGGCTGCACCTCCGATCCTCAAGCTATGCTTTAGCGATAAGAAGTCTCCCGGCCGTGAGCAGAAGAAGGAAGCTGAGGCCTGACAGCATTGACAGCATCCTTAAGTTATACCTAAAAGACCCTGCGGGTTACTATTCTCACAGTGTATATGGAAAGTCCGATTTGTAGCAAAACCGGACTTTCCATGACATATGGGACATGACCGAAGGGTCTTTTTTATCATACGTATATGTCGGATTAAGTGCAGGAATTAGGACTCGGATACCACGGTGAAGCGTTGGTTCAGATGCTGTGGTTTCTCGATTTCATCAATTACAGCCACCGCATAATCTTCATAGCTGACATAGCTTGCGCCTTCGGAATTGACTTGCAGCACATCTTTGCCAATTTTATAAGAGCCGGTGCGTTTGCCGAGAGTAAATTCAGCGGAAGGACTAATGAAAGTCCAGTTCAGATCGCTGGTTCCACGCAAAATTTCCAGGTTCTTTCCTTGATTATTAGCCGTTGGGTATACGAAATCCGGGAAACCAGGAGTGTCTTTTACCAACAAGGTTTGGGACTCATCTGTGAACAGGCTGCCTGCGCCGCCCACAACAATCAGGCGAGTACCGGACACATTACGCAATGCTTCAATCAGAACGTTACCTGCATCTACATGCAGATGCTCTTGACCGAGTGGAGCGGCAAAAGCGTTAACGACAACGTCAAAGCCTTCCAGATCGTCTGTTTTCAGAGCGAAAACGTCTTTTTGTACCACTGTCGCACGGCTGTCTGTTACTTTGGCAGAGTCGCGAACGATCGCCGTTACCTCATGCCCTCTGTCCAATGCCTCTTTAACAATGTTGCCTCCTGCTTTACCACCTGCACCAATAACTGCAATTTTCATAATGAATAACCTCCTGTAAATGTTATTTAGATTATAAGTTAGATCATAGATTTGTCCTGTTCATTCACGAACTTGGATGTGTAACTATTGTAGTTACAAAATATAATGAAAGTCAAGCCCTTGTATTGGACATCCTAAAGCCATCAGATTAAAAAGAAATGATTTTGTTTAAGTATATAAGGTGAAGCTGAATGAGCCTAAATAAGCAACTTTGGATAGATAAAAACAACAGACAGGAAAGGAAGAGTGAACCGATATGAGTAAAAAGGTACAGCTTGAACCCGCAGCGCAGAAGTTCGCAGACGATAACGCCAAGCCTCCGTTTCTGTACGATTTGGGCCCTGAAAAGGGACGTGAAACGGTCAATGAGGTCCAATCCGGTCCGGCAGACAAGCCTGCCGCAGACGTGGAAGACTTGTCTATTTCCGGCGGTCCAAGCGGGGAGGTCAAGGTCAGGATTGTTCGTCCACAACAGGTGACAGGGAACCTCCCGGTTATTGTATACGTCCACGGGGCAGGATGGGTATTCGGTAATGCTCATACGCATGATCGTCTGATCCGTGAACTGGCCGTGGGTGCGCACGCAGCGGTTGTATTCCCGGAATACAGCTTATCACCTGAAGCCAAATATCCGACGGCAATTGAGGAAATCTACGCGGTCGTTCAGTGGGTGGCTCAATATGGACGCGAGCATGGGCTGGAGCCTGATACGCTGACGGTAGCTGGAGACAGCGTCGGCGGTAACATGACCGCAGCCGTAACGCTGCTTGCCAAGGAACGCGGCGGCCCTGCTATCCGACAGCAGTTGTTGTTCTATCCGGTGACAGACGCTTCTTTTGACACGGAATCGTATCATGAATTCGCCACAGGGTATTTCCTGAGCCGAGAAGGGATGCAATGGTTCTGGGATCAATACACGACAGATCCCAATGAACGGGCACAGATTACGGCATCTCCGCTGCGAGCAACGACCGAACAGCTCAAGGGGCTGCCGCCCGCATTGGTCATCACAGGCGAGGCTGACGTGCTGCGGGATGAAGGGGAAGCTTACGCGAACAAGCTGCGTGAGGCCGGGGTGGATGTGACCGCAGCCCGCTTTCAGGGCATCATTCACGACTTCGTGATGCTGAACCCGTTATCGGAAACCGCAGCCAAGCGCGGGGCGATTGCGCTCGCTACCTCGTGGCTACGCCAAGGGTTTGAGGGTTAGTGCAATATAAAGCTTTTCAAAGGCACTGACATATGATGTGGTCTATTTCTGTTAAGGACTGAGGCTGTTTTCCCGAAGGATTTACTTTCGGGAAAACAGCTTTTTATATATGCCTAAAATGAAACCGCTTCACGTTCGTTGAACGGAGTGATAATATAAAATTTGAAAGATTTGACAGACATTTTAGTCTAGGGATTTAAGGGGGATATCCATGCCATTTCAGGGACAACGCATTTTGCCTGCGGCCAAGCATATGAAGCAGCTGGAGGATATTTTGGACAGCTCCTATGAGTACGCAGTTTTTCTGGATACGCATGTAGCACAGCTACGCAGCCTGTATCAGTTGGCACGGAGCCGCAACAAGCAGATGCTTCTTCATGCCGATCTGGTACAGGGCTTGAAGAATGATGAATATGCCGCTGAATATTTGTGTCAGGAGATTAAGCCGTTCGGTATTATTTCGACTCGATCCGGTGTGATTGCGACCGCCAAAAAGAAGGGGATTCTCGCTGTGCAACGGGTATTTATGCTAGATACGATTGCGCTGGAGAAAAGCTACGCACTGGTGGAAAAAACGCGACCCGATTATATCGAGGTGCTACCCGGTGTTGTTCCCCCCATGATTACAGAGGTCAGTGAACGCACGGGTATTCCCATTTTGGCAGGAGGGCTGATTCGTACCCCGGAGGATGTGGAAGCGGCGCTCGCTGCTGGAGCTACAGCAGTAACGACTTCCAACAAACAGCTTTTTGAGCATTATAAGCAATAGCCAATAACCCCTTTTCACAGCGTACGGTGTGTGCTACGATATAGATAAGTTAATACCCGTCAGGAGACTTGGAGAGACCATGAACCGCTCGGCATGTGCCGTAGCGATGTTCGTGGTCTCTTTTTGTATTTTGATGATGGGGTCGGCGAGTGAACATAGAGATGGAGGGATAGACCATGGGAGAACTTGCATTTGCTGCGCAGGAGAGAACGGCTGTTTTGGAACGTATGGAGCGTGAGCATTTTGATATATTAATTATTGGCGGCGGCATTACAGGAGCCGGAATTGCGCTGGATGCCGCGGATCGCGGCTTGAAGACAGCTCTGGTCGAGATGCAGGATTTTGCGGCAGGCAC
>NZ_ASRY01000124.1 GCF_000520815.1 Paenibacillus maysiensis
ACAATCACACTGGAGGTGCCGAAGGACAAGTCGCACGGTGATTTGGCTACGAATGCTGCGATGCAGCTTACCCGTATTGCGAAGAAAAACCCGCGTCAAATTGCAGAAGATTTGATCGCAAATATGGACTTGGCTGCCGCTTCGATTGAAAGCGCGGAAATTGCCGGACCGGGCTTTATTAACTTCCGCCTGAACAAGAGCTACCTCTATGCAGTTATTCAGCAAGTGCAGGAACAGGGAGCAGATTACGGACGTGTGCAGGAAGGTGCGGGGAAAAAGGTACAAATCGAGTTCGTCAGTGCGAACCCGACAGGTAGCCTGCACTTGGGCCATGCGCGCGGTGCGGCAGTAGGGGATGCCCTCTGCAACGTGCTTGATTTTGCCGGATACAAAGTAACTCGTGAATACTACATTAATGATGCGGGTAACCAGATTTACAACATGAGCCGCTCGATTGAGGTGCGTTATTTGCAGGAGTTGGGACAGCCTGCGGAGATGCCGGAAGATGGTTACCATGGTGAGGATATCATCGGGTTTGCCAAGGAACTGGTGGCCGAAAAGGGCGATTCTCTGCTGTCTTTGACACCGGGCGACCGTGCTACCTATTTCCGTGACTACGGTCTCGAAAAGGAACTGAACAAGATCAAGCACGATCTGGAGCTGTTCCGTGTACCTTTTGATTCCTGGTTCAGCGAAACCTCGCTGTATGAAAACGGCGAAGTGCTTAAAGCGCTGAATGAGCTGCGTGACCGTGAGGAGATTTACGAGAAGGACGGAGCTACATGGCTGAATACGACCAAGTACGGCGACGATAAGGACCGCGTCTTGATCAAAAATGACGGTACATACACGTACCTGACCCCGGATATCGCGTACCATCGCGACAAATACGCCCGTGGGTATGACACGATTATCAACATTTGGGGAGCGGATCACCACGGCTACATTCCACGGATGAAAGCAGCTATGGAAGCACTGGGCAACGACCCGGATAAGCTTAAAGTGCTGATTGCCCAAATGGTCAGCCTGTTCCAAAACGGGGAAAAGGTGAAAATGTCCAAACGTACCGGCAAGGCCGTGACGATGGAAGACCTGATGGAAGAAGTGGGCGTGGATGCAATCCGTTACTTCTTCACGATGCGCAGCATGGATTCGCATCTGGATTTTGACATGGATTTGGCGATTTCCACTTCCAATGAAAATCCGGTATTCTACGTGCAGTATGCCCACGCGCGAGCGTGCAGCGTATATCGTCAAGCTGAGGAGCAAGGCATTGCCGTACTGCCGTTGGCAGAGGTTGATCTGTCCAAGCTGACGTCTGAGCATGAATACGACCTGTTGCGTAAAATCGGCGAGCTGCCGGAGGAAGTATCGGTAGCGGCTGCGAGCTTTGCGCCACACCGCATGATTCGCTACGTCTATGAGCTGGCCTCGCTGTTCCACAGCTACTATAAGGCAGAGCGCGTTATCACTGAGGATGCCGCTCAAACGCAGGCTCGTTTGGCGCTGTTTGGCGCGGTGCGCACCACCATTGCCAACGTGCTGAAGCTGGTAGGCGTGTCTGCACCGGAACGCATGTAAGCAAGCCACTTTAACGATAAAAGGAACCGTCCGTACCATCCCCGACAGGGTGGCACGTTCGGTTCCTTTTTTTGTTTGAGCAGCTTAGTAGCGTTCCAGTACCAGATTCGTTTTCAGGGAATCAGCGGGAACCAGCCATCCTTTGGATTGCAGCAGGTTAATTAGCTTGGTGCGGTTGCTCGCGGCAACGCTGTAGTCCGAGGTTTTGAAGGAGATTTCGATGATGGTATCTGTACCTGATCCGTTTGCACTACGGATAGGCCAGACTTCAACGTCGGTATCCAATCCTTGAAAGCTGCCTCCATATTTGCTGACCTGTACAGGACCGCGTACTCTGGAGTCTGCCAGAGTTTGTTTGCCCCAGTTGCCGGTTTTCCAGTTTTGCAGCTTGCCCGGAAGATTGTCCAATAGTTGCTTTAACGCCTGATCCGGGGAAGGAAGAGTTAATCCTTTGGAAGCGTTCGTTTTCTTATCATTGGAAAAGCTCAGCGTCTGCTTGCTATAACCCCAATCCACCTCAGCGTCGTAGTTATCGTCGGATGCGCTGAAGCCTTCTTTATTCGCTTGGGTGAGAGCCGCGTTAATATCTCCGTTCGTGACCGTGTACCGCTTCTTGTAGGTTAATTCATAATTCTTTTTATCCTCTTTTTTGCGAAATCTCACGTTCCAGCCCTCGTTGTTCAATTGCAGTTGATCCGTGTCAAAATATTCGACGCTCAATCGTTGCGCATCTTCGCTAATTTGAAACTCGTTGGCTACGCTGCTTTTCAAAGAGCCGTCCGCATTGAGGACCTGAGCTGTATCCAGCAGCAGCTTTACCTCATAGCTTGGTGTGGCATTGGCGGCAGCCTGCGCAGGCTCGGCACCCTTTAATCCCGTTACAAGCAGTACTGCACTTAGGGTTAGTACCGATAAAGCTTTGGTGATACGAAGACCAGTTTTCATCCAATCATCTCCTGTTCGTCCGAATGGGGGTACACGCTACACTTTACGGGTGTAATGTCAGTCGTATGTCAAGGCAAGCGGGTACTCCGGTTAAAAAATAACATAATTTCTATATGACAGGTAAGATTTATTCTTGGTTCCCTGACAAATATTCAGCAAATTGGCGAATTAGCGCCGAGCGGTGACGGTCCTTATTACTGACCATATAAATGTACCGCTCCACACGCTGGCCCGGAATGGGCCGTATGACCAGCATCCCGCGTTCGACCTCGGACTGCACAGCTATGCGGGAGACGAAAGAGACATGTTCTCCCAGCATGACCGCCTGCTTGATCGCCTCCAGCGAATCCAGCTCCAAATAGGAGGGGAGGCGGCGTCCGCCACGCTCCAGCCATTTGTCAGTCATTTGGCGTGTGCTGGAATCCTTGCCGTGCAGCACGAAAGAGGAAGAAGCGATGCGCTCGGGTGTTAAATCGGTTTCGCTTGCGAGCGGGTGATCAGGTGCGCAGATCAGCACCAGTTCATCCTCACCCAAGGATTCTGACACCAGCGTTGGCACTTGAAACGGCTCTGTTGAAATAACGCCAAGGTCAATTTCGTGACGGGCGAGCATGTCCTTGATCACCGGAGCTGTTTTCACGGACAGGGAAATATGAATCCCCGGATGTTCACGGGCAAAACGGTGCAGCACCGCAGGAAGCACATAGGTAGCCGGTACATAGCTTGCGCCGATTCGAATGCTCCCCCGCTGGAGTGTGTCGAACTCGCATACGACCCGCTCCGCCTCGGCGGCGAGCGCATTGATCTTGGCGGCATAGTGGAGCAGCGCGTGCCCGGCATCCGTCAGGATGATTTTGCCCATACGTGTGTCGAACAGCTTCACCCCCAAATCCCGCTCCAGATTTCTCATATGAAAGGTAATGGTCGGTTGCTTCAGCCCGAGAAGCTCGGCTACTGTGGTAATTTTATGATGCTTATCCAGCAACTCTACAATATGCAGCTTCAGAAGACTTAAATTCACTTGGAATGCCCCACTTTCAGATTGATCGGAAACTCATGCCCGCTCCATGCGCGGCGGTATCAGTCCCCTCTATATAGATTAAATCTATGAGTGTTAACACAATTCATTGAAATAATTAATTTTGTTTTAACTTTCCAATAACACAGGCTGCGAATTCAAGCTTTACACTGGGGTCAGTCATAAGAACAGGCAGGTAATGCGATGAATCAGGATTTGTATATTCACGGGTTGAGTAAAACCTTCGGCCATATGACCGCATTGCACGAGACGAATCTGGTCGTACGGCGGGGACAATTCACGACACTGCTCGGTCCGTCCGGCTGCGGGAAAACAACGCTTCTGCGCATGATCGCAGGGCTGGAGACGCCGGATACCGGCACGATCACGATGGGGGAGGAAGTTCTTTTTTCGGCTGAACGCAAAAAGGATATTCCCGCGCATCTTCGTCATTTTGGCATGGTGTTTCAGGATTTCGCGCTGTGGCCGCATATGACGGTGTTTGAAAACGTGGCCTTCGGCCTGCGTGCGAACAAGCATGGAAAAGGCCCCGGCTCTGGCAGCGTGCGTGGCAAGGAGCTGCGAATAGCGGTGCTGGAGGCGCTGGACAAGGTCAGACTGTCGGGGATGGAGGATCGGTATCCTCATCAGCTGTCTGGTGGCCAGCAGCAGCGGGTCGCTTTTGCCCGCGCGGTCGCCGTCCGTCCGCGGCTTGTTTTGTTCGATGAGCCGCTCAGTGCGCTGGACGCGGTGCTTCGCGAAGAGATGCGCATCGAAATGCTGTCGCTGGTGCGTGATCTGGGGCTGACTGCCCTGTACGTCACCCATGATCAGATCGAGGCCATGTCAATGTCCGATGAAGTGGTCGTCATGAGAAGCGGACATATTGTGCAGACCGGAACACCGGAGTTGATCTACGGTCGTCCATCTCATCCAGAGGTGGCGAGGTTCATTGGCAAATCGAACTGGCTGGAGCCGGAACGAACACTATTCCGTCCCGAGCATGTCCGCTGGGAACAGGACCAGGTAGATCAGCGCTCTTTTACAGTGGAGATTCGGCATGTCAGCTATGTTGGGGACCGTTATGAAATCCGCATACTGGCGGAGAACGGCGAGCTATGGACTGCATATCATTCCACCCGCTTGCCTATCGGGGAACAAAAGCAAATTTGGGTATCACCGCAACACATCCACCAACTCGATTCATAGGGAAAAGGGGTATAACACAAGATGATGAACAAGCACGTTTTTCGTACAGGTTGGAAAAAGGGCGCGATGCTCGCATTAACATTGACCTTTGGACTGGCTGTCGCAGGCTGTGGAACGGCTACACCATCCAAGGATGGAGCGCAAGCCACCGGATCAGCAGGGCAAGCCGGGGGGGCATCCACCGATCAGAAGCTGGTTGTCTACAGCGCAGGTCCTGACGGGCTGGCGAAAAAGCTGGTAGCGGGGTATGAGGCGCAAAGTGGAGTGAAGGTCGAGCTGTTCCAGGGAACGACGGGTAAAATTTTGGCCCGGATGGAAGCTGAGAAGGCGAATCCGGTAGCAGACGTGGTGGTACTGGCATCTCTTCCGTCCGTGCAAGGCTTGAAAAAAGACGGTCTCACGCTCCCTTACCCGGATGCCAAAAACGCGGACAAGCTGAATCCCGATTGGTCTGACAAGGAAGGCAACTACTTTAGTACCAGTGCTTCCGCATTAGGTATCGCGTACAACACCAAGCTGGTGAAGACACCGCCGACTTCATGGGCCGATCTCGCGAAGCCGGAGTACAAGGACCAAATTAACATTCCTGATCCGTCGCTGTCCGGTTCGGCGCTGGATTTTATGACAGGCTACCTGAGTGCCAAAGGCGATGGGGGCTGGACGTTGTTCGAGCAGTACAAGGCTAACGGCGTAGCGATGGCAGGAGCCAATCAGGAAGCGCTGGACCCGGTAATTACCGGAGCCAAAAGCATGGTCGCTGCTGCGGTTGATTACATGACTTATAAGGCCAAGGCCAAGGGCGAGCCGATCGACATTGTTTATCCGAAGGAAGGAACAGTCATCAGCCCGCGCCCTGCGGCGATTCTCAAATCGACACAGCATGAGCAGAACGCCAAGGCATTCATTGACTATCTGCTGTCGGACGAGGCGCAGAAGCTGGTAGCGGACGCTTCCTTGCTTCCGGGCCGCACGGATGTTAAAGCAGATAAGCGCGCCAATCTGGATGAGATTCCGTTGCTGAAAACCAATTGGGAATGGATGGGCGAGCATGGTCCTGACGTGACAGAGAAGTTCACGCAAATGTTCAAGTAAGCGGATGGGGGTCTTATCCGTCAAACAGATCAGAGCGTGGAGTCTAATACTCGCTCTGATCGCGCTTGCTTTACTGATCGTGCTGCCGTTACTACAAATTTTCATCCAAAGTGTGTATGTAGACGGACAATTACAATGGTCTGCGCCTTTCCAGACGTTGGCTGCATCCCGATTTGCGGGTGTGCTGTTCGGCTCGATCTGGCTGGGCATCTGTGTTATTGCCGGAACGACGGTGCTTGCACTTCCGCTCGCGTGGATCATGTCCAACACGCGTCTCGCTAGCTGGCGCTGGCTGGACGTGGTGCTATTGATTCCGTTTATGACCCCGCCCTATATCGGGTCCATGGGCTGGATTTTGTTTATGCAAAAAAACGGGTATCTGGAGCAGTTGTTTCCGAGCCTGCATTTCTTGACCCCGTTCTTTTTCAGCTTTGGCGGCATGGTGATGATCATGAGTCTGCATCTGTTTCCGTTCCTGTACCTGCTGCTGCGCGGTGCGCTGGTCAGGATTGGCGGCAGTCTGGAAGAGGCCGGAGCCGTTATGGGCGGCGGCTTTCTGTACAGGTTCCGCCGGATCATTTTACCGCTGCTGCTGTCGGCTTACGGAATGGGCGCACTGCTTATTTTCGTCAAAACGATTGCCGAGTTTGGAACCCCCGCCACCTTTGGACGGCGCATCGGGTATGAGGTCATGACATCGGAAATTCACAAATACATTTCCAGTTGGCCGATTGATTTCGGCAAGGCGACATCAATGGCCACGGTGCTTTTAACCGCCTGTCTGCTCGTGTGGTATGTGCAATCGGTAATCAACCGTAAGTACACATACAGGCTGGTAGGTGGTAAAGGTTCTCGTCCTTCTCGTCTTCGTGTATCTGGCTGGACTACGGGATTAAGTGTCACATTTATCCTAGTGTTGCTAATTGCGTCCATTGGTATCCCTTATTTTTCAATTATCGCCGCTTCCACCATGAAGCTGCGGGGGATCGGCTTGGCTTGGGATAACTTTACGCTCGATTATTACAAGGAACTGCTGTCTTGGGGCTCAGAGAGCATGGAGGCGCTACTGAACAGCGTATTTCTCTCTTTGGGTGCATCGACGATTGCCGCCCTGCTGGGCACATGGTTTGCGCTCGTTATTGGCGGCTCACGTACGAAGCTCCAGCGGACAGTGGATGCATTCAGCTTGCTTCCGAACACGGTTCCGGGGATTGTTATGGTAGTCGGCCTTATTTTATGGTGGAACTCGCCGTGGATGCCGATTCCGTTGTATAACACGTACGGTATGGTCATTCTGACGTATGTTGTCTTGTTTGTTCCTTATACAGTTCAGTATGTCAAAAGCGCCTTTACGCAGGTAGACACTGCTCTTTTTCAGGCAGGACAGGTGTTTGGTGGTCGCCCGTTTTATGTATTCTGGCGGATTGTGCTGCCGCTGATTTTACCGGGGATGCTGGCAGGCTGGATGATGACCTTTACCATTGCTTCGCGCGAACTGGTCGGCTCATTGCTGATTTTGCCGCCATCCGTCCAGACGTCTGCAACCTACATATTTGCCCAGTTCGAACAGGGGCAGGTGTCGCTTGGTATGGCAATGGCGGTCATATCGGTCGGATTGACCACACTGCTGCTGATCTTAATGGAAAGCTTAAACTCGCAAAGAAAGTGGAAATGATGATGACCAAGCTTCGAATTTGGGGCGGTGCGGGCGAACACGGCCGCTCCTGCTATGTTTTGGAAGGAAAACAGCATCGCATCATGCTGGATTGTGGCGTGAAAAAGGAAGGAACCGGGCAGTATCCGGTTTTTCCGCCGCAGGAGGCGGAGAGGCTGACCGCTGTATTGCTGTCTCATGCACATGAGGATCATTCAATGGCGCTCCCCTTACTGTATAAGTATGGATACCGGGGAGAGGTCTGGACGACAAAGGCCACCGCCGAGCAGTTGGGTTCCTATTTTCGCTCCTGGCATACTTATGTAGAATCGAGAGGCGGCAAATTGCCATACGACGAACGGGATATCGAATCCATAGCTTACCGCTATCTGGAGGATGAAGCGCCGTCAGGAGTATGGCAGGAGGCTTGTCCGGGTGTACAGATCATGTGGGGGCGTAGTGGGCATTTGGCTGGAGCAGTTTGGTACATGGTAGATATGGAAGGAAAGCGGTTGTTCTTTTCGGGAGATTACAGCCGCGAATCCGAGCTGCTCGCTGCCGATGCACCGGAACCTAATCTGGCCGATATCTCCATTATGGATAATGCCTATGGCATGGATATAGACCCGCAGCCTGTGAAGCTGGAGCGGCTGCGGGCCGGGATGGGACAGATATTGTCTTCTGGTGGTCATGTGCTGCTTCCGGTACCCGCCTTTGGCCGGGGGCAGGAGTTGATTGTGTGGGCCAGCGAGCAGTTCCCTGAACAAGCAATGATTGTAGAGCCGGATATATGGCAGGGATTGCAGCGTTTGAGCCGTTTGAAAGAATGGCTACGCCCGGAAGTACCTGCGCGGATAGAACGTGTACTGCACAGTGGCCGGATCTTTGTGCCTCGTGATGCTGCGGAGCGAGTACGGCTGCTGGAACAGAACGCTGCGGCTATGATCGTAACCGGGGATGGCATGATGGATTCGCCACAGGCGCGCTGGTACTATCAGTATTTATCAGATCATCCGCTGAGTGCGGGGGATGGCGAAGGTAGCGGAAAAAGTAATCATAACGGAGTTATTTTAACGGGACATGCTTCGAGCGGTTCTTTTGGTAAACATCTGCTGGATTGTACGAATCAAAAAACGGGTCAGAAAACAGATCGGAATGACCGTTGTATCGTTCAGCATTTGATTTACAAGGTGCATCAGGGGATATCGGATGTGAGACTAATGTTGAAGGAGTTGCCTGGTAAACAGGTTGTGCTCGTTCATGCGCCCAAGCCGCAGACTGATCTTGTGCGTGACGAGCTGATAAGAGAAGGTTGGACCGAACACGAAAGCTCTGTAAAAGTCATTCACTCTTTGGAGCCGGGTGCAATGTTAAACGTTTAGATGATTCATTTACTCCATCCGTTATTTCGTACCCTCCTGTATCAGTCGGAGGGCATCGACTTCCCCAAGTTTTGTGGATATAGAGTTGCGCCCGGTGCTTTTACGAAGGCGCAGCGGTGTAGCGGTACGCTTGAGCAGTGCTTTGATTTCTCCAGGCTCCATCTCCGGTCTCAGTGAAAGGAGCAGGGCAATGCTTCCGGTCACGTGGGAAGTAGCCATAGACGTACCGCTCATTTCGTGATGCTTGCCGTGTATCCATGAGGAAATGATCTTTTCACCCGGCGCGTACACGTCTACGAATTGTCCCCGGTTACTGAAAGGCGCGATGCGTCTGTATTTATCGGTAGCTCCGACTGAAATGGTCTGGGAATAGCGTGCCGGGTAGTCAATACTCCGGCGCTTGCCCTCGTTTCCCGAGGAAGCTACGATCACGATACCGTTTTGATACGCTTTGTTCACCATATCAAGCAGCGCCTTGCTGCGTGATTTCATACCGAAGCTCATATTGATGATATCGATACGATTCAATACGCACCAATCGATGCCGAGAATAATATCGGAGACGTAGGCGGCTCCGTTATGGTCAAATGCTTTTACAGGATGAATCAGCGCCTGAGGTGCTACGCCAACCATACCCTCATCATAGTTGGATGCCGCGATGGTACCGGCAATATGAGTGCCGTGACCGTTATCGTCATAGGGTAGCATGGTTCGATTAAGCAAATTGATGCCTCTAGCGAGGGAATGCCGCAGATCAGGATGTTGAAAATCCGCTCCTGTGTCGATCACGCCAATCCTGATTCGGTTTCCTGTAGAGAAAGGCCAAGCCTTGTGTGCGCGTACCTGTTTAACCCCCCACGGCATGGGCAGGTTTTTCTCCGCCTTTGCCATCTGGGCCGCTCCTCCATGTACCCTCATGCGAGTATCTTCTTCAACGGTAACACCGCTGTGATATTTGCCCAGCCTGTCTCCCCCTGGAAGCGGGGCGATCAGAGCGCGAATCAGTCGGGCCGGTTGTACTTGCCGCAATCCCGCAAGCTCGGGCTTCAGCTTCCTGAGATAGGACAGGCATTCCCGGTATTGGTGAGGCTTATCGAACGTAATGATCTGTTTGTGCCGTCCATTGCCGGACGGCTCCGAAATGCCCTCGTGCAAACGCTGCAAAAAACCCGGATAGTCCATTTGAGACAGTCCCCCTCCGATAAGCCATGCTGAGGTATTGTATGAGCAAGCATCAGCGGCGGCATGGGAAACCTGCCCCTTTTTTACTGAAATAGGCCTGCTGTCGTGTCAAAGCGATCGTGGACACATACGATACATGGAGGGCAAAAGCTCTTGTGCAGCAACTTTGGGGAACTTCTCCCGGAGCGGGTACAGTCGGAGACGGGGGGGACCCCGTCTTTTTAACGTGCGCTGCCTTGTTCAAGGCATACTACTGCAAATTGTACGAATACCCATGTTTAACTTGCAATTTGCTTCCAAATAGGTTTTACTTAGTTTTGATAATGGATATGTTAGTATTGCATGTATCGTGTATGCTCTGAAACATGTTCTTGTGAATTACGTGTGAGAGGAAGTGTCCCTAGGTGAGTACCCCACTCAACTTGAAGATTGACCCGGAGAAAGTCCACGAGACTCCAATGGTGGATTTGGCATTTATGGTATTGAAAGCGGCCAATACTCCATATTATTACCGTGACCTGATGAAGGAAGTCGCCAAATTGCGCGGCATGTCCGACGAAGAAATTAATGACGTTATCGCTCAGCTATATACTGAAATCAACATTGACGGGCGTTTCGCCTGTGTCGGTACGAATCTGTGGGGCTTGAAGCGTTGGTATCCAGTGGATAAATCCGAAGATACTCTGACAGGCGCCAAGCGTCCTCGTATCATTAATGACGAAGACGATGACGACGAAGAGGACTATCATGAGGAAGAAGAAACTTACAGCGCCGATGACGACTTCGATGCAGACAGTGAAGACGAGGATGGCGAAGAAGAGCTGTTCGACGGTGAAGATGATGATAGTGATGAAGACGTGGTTATAGACGATGAAGACCTCAGTGATGAGGAAGATACAGAAGATGAGAACGACGACGAGTCGACGGAAGACGACGATGATTCGCTTCGTTAGGATCAGGCTGTAAGGGGAGATGTATTCTCCCCTTTTTCATGACCATTTTCTTGAAACTGCCTTCTGATTTGAAGCTTTCAGATGGATTCCCTCCAATCTTGTTCAATGGGTAAATTAACACAGATAACTTCCTTGACAGCGGATTGGACACGGGGTAAACTATTGCTTGGGCTTATGATTGATTCACTTATATGTTTGCTTTTTGTATAAAAGTGCCCCGTACTACGGGAGTGCTTTTTTGTTTTTTATAGGGTGTTTGCACTCATGAAAGAGGGCTAAGGGCGGCGGGCATGGAAAATGATTCCGCTGCCTTCTTCATGGATGATAATCCGTGTAAACGGGTTACGATAACATCATAATGTCGCCTGAATTTTGGACTTTATTTAGGAGGGTTTTAAACAGTGACAAAGTATATTTTTGTGACAGGCGGGGTTGTGTCTTCCTTGGGCAAAGGGATTACGGCAGCTTCACTGGGGAGGCTTTTGAAGAACAGGGGACTGAAGGTAACGATTCAAAAATTTGACCCTTACCTGAATGTCGATCCGGGTACGATGAGTCCTTACCAGCACGGTGAAGTGTTTGTAACGGATGATGGTGCGGAAACGGACCTTGACTTGGGACACTATGAGCGCTTTATTGATATTAATCTGTCCAAGAACAGCAATGTCACGACAGGCAAGGTATACTCCAGCGTAATCAGCAAAGAGCGTCGCGGGGAGTATTTGGGCGGTACGGTGCAGGTTATTCCTCATATTACGAACGAAATCAAGGAGCGCGTGTATCGTGCAGGCCGTGAAGCGGGTTCGGACGTAATTATCACAGAAATCGGCGGTACCGTGGGCGATATCGAGAGCTTGCCATTTTTGGAAGCGATCCGTCAGCTCAAAAGTGAGGTTGGACGCGAGAATGTAATGTACATTCATGTAACCCTCATTCCTTATATTAAAGCTGCTGGTGAGGTTAAAACCAAACCAACTCAGCACAGTGTAAAAGAACTGCGCAGCATCGGCATTCAGCCGAATGTCATTGTTTGCCGTACAGAGCATGAACTTTCCTCCGATATGAAGGCCAAAATCGCGCTGTTCTGCGATATTGATGCTAACGCAGTAGTAGAATGCCGCGATGCGTCGACCTTGTACGAGGTTCCACTGAACCTGCGTGAAGAAGGCTTGGACGAGATCGTAGTCAATCACCTCAAGCTGACAACACCTGCACCGGATATGACGGAGTGGGAAGGGCTTGTTGAACGGATCAGAAAGCTGGATAAAACGGTTGAAATTGCTATTGTTGGTAAATATGTTGCACTGCATGATGCTTATTTAAGTGTGGTCGAATCCCTTTCACACGCTGGATTTGATGCCAATGCAGATGTGAAAATCCGTTGGGTGAATGCAGAAGAAGTAACGGACGAGAACGTAGCGGACATGCTGGGCGGCATTAGCGGTATTCTCGTACCTGGTGGCTTCGGCGATCGCGGAATTGAAGGTAAAATCAGCACCATCCGTTATGCACGCGAACAGAAAATCCCGTTCTTCGGTATTTGTCTTGGCATGCAGGTATCTGTCATTGAGGTTGCACGTTCTCTGGCTGGTCTCGAAGGAGCCAACAGCTCGGAAATCAACCCGGCTACGGATTACCCGGTCATCGACTTGCTGCCTGACCAAAAGGACATCGAAGATATGGGCGGCACGATGCGTCTCGGATTGTATCCGTGCAAACTGACGGAAGGTTCGCTGGCTTCGGCTTGTTACAACGATGAACTGGTATATGAAAGACACCGTCATCGGTATGAATTCAATAACGAATATCGTGAAGTTATTGAAAAAGCAGGTCTTCGCATTTCCGGTACTTCACCGGACGGACGTTTGGTGGAAATTGTGGAGCTTCCTGAGCATCCATGGTTTCTGGCGGTACAATTCCATCCGGAATTTACTTCCCGTCCGAACCGTCCACAGCCGTTGTTCCGTGAATTTGTTAAGGCGGCATTGCAGCTTCAAGGCTAATGCTGCGGCCTGTAAGACCTCCTCAGGGAGGTCTTTTTTTTCATTCCACGCTTCCTGATTATGAAAGAATATTCCACAATTATGTATAAGAGAAGGATTTTCTTTTTGCAGGAGCGAATATAGTTTAGGGTATGGGACGGATATTGTACGTCATCGGACGCTGTTATGGCAATAGCTGCATGATCCTCGTTTTAAGATCCTAGGAGGTTAAGACATTGGAAAAGAAAAAAGTGTTAATCGTCGATGACCAGAATGGAATACGAATTTTGCTGATGGAAGTGTTCGGAAGTGAGGGTTACGAGACCTTTCAGGCAGCAAACGGAAAAATTGCACTTGAAATTGTTGAAAAGGAACCGCCTGATCTGGTTTTGCTCGATATGAAAATTCCGGGTATGGACGGACTTGAAATCTTGAAGCATCTAAAGACCATGAATCCCGATATCAAGGTTATTATGATGACAGCTTATGGAGAACTGGACATGATTAAAGAGGCGACGGAACTGGGAGCACTCATGCACTTTACCAAGCCCTTTGATATTGATGAAATGCGAATCGCCGTAAACAAGCAACTCAGGGGTGATGAAACGAGTCACTTTGGTTGAAAACTCTGTTAACACAACAGGGTTTTTTGTTTGTGTTTATGGGAAATACTGAAAGTAAATCCTCTCCTTATACAATTCTATGAAAAAACGGCGTCCTGAGGCGTGATTTTCGTATGTGTTGATGTGCAAAAGCTTGTTTAGTATTTAATATGGGTTGTGGTATAATAAGCCCGTATGTGATGTCGGCTAAAATATAGACAAACCCAAACACCCTTAGGAGGACTGTAACCATGCCATTGGTATCTATGACAGACATGTTGAACAAAGCACTTGAAGGAAAATACGCGGTAGGTCAGTACAACATTAACAATCTGGAGTGGACTCAAGCTATTCTGGGCGCTGCTGAAGAAGAAAAATCCCCGGTAATTCTGGGCGTATCTGAAGGCGCAGCACGTCACATGGGCGGTTTCTACACTGTTGTTAAAATGGTAGAAGGACTTATTCATGACATGAAGATTACGGTTCCGGTTGCGATCCATTTGGACCACGGTTCCAGCTTTGAAAAATGTAAAGAAGCCATTGATGCTGGTTTCACATCTGTTATGATTGACGATTCCCACAGCCCAATCGACAAAAATATCGAAACGACGAAAAAAGTCGTTGAATATGCACATTCCAAAGGCGTTTCCGTTGAAGCTGAAGTTGGAATGGTTGGCGGTCAAGAGGATGATGTTGTAGGTGACGTAATGTACGCGAAGCTTGACGACTGTCTGCGTATCGTTAACGAAACAGGTATCGACACACTGGCTCCTGCACTGGGTTCCGTTCACGGACCTTACAAAGGCGAGCCAAACCTTGGCTTCAAAGAAATGGAAGAAATTTGCAATGCAATCAAACTTCCACTCGTTCTGCATGGTGGTACTGGTATCCCAACGCATGACATCAAAAAAGCAATCTCGCTGGGAACTTCCAAAATCAATGTAAACACTGAGAACCAAATCGTATTCGCGAAAGTGGTTCGTGAAGTGCTTGCTGAGAAACCGGATGCTTATGACCCACGTACATTTATCGCTCCAGGTCGTGAAGCGATTAAACAAACCGTTATCGGTAAAATCCGTGAGTTCGGTTCCAACAACCAAGCGTAAGAATAAGTTGATTTACCGTGCACCTGCATGGTTCAATGTATCTCTTGATTGTAATTGTAGTTCTGCACAGAAGATTTGAATCTGTTCAGTTGAATAGTTTGGCTTGGAAAGCACACCGCTTAGCCGGTGTCTTTCCATTTTAACCACCAAAAAGTTGAAAGTTTATTATTTGACCGACTGCAAAACAAGTAGGGGGACCCTCAAGCTTATGGAAAAATTGATGATCACCGGTGGACGGCCGCTTCAAGGTACAGTTTCCATCAGCGGTGCCAAAAACAGTGCCATCGCCTTGATTCCCGCCGCCATTCTGGCAGAGTCGGAAGTCATTTTGGATAATTTGCCGCTGTTGAGTGATGTGGCGGTGTATTCCGAAATACTGGAGGAACTTGGTGCAACCGTTGCCTGGGAAGGCAGCCAGATGAGAATAGATCCATCCTCCATTAAATCCATTCCCATGCCGAATGGACCTGTTAAGAAATTACGAGCATCCTATTATATGATGGGAGCCATGCTAGGCAGATTCAAGGAAGCGATCATCGGTTTGCCAGGAGGGTGCAATTTTGAACCTCGGCCCATTGATCAGCATATCAAAGGTTTTGAAGCACTGGGTGCTACGGTTACGAACGAGCACGGTGCTATTCATTTGCATGCCAAAGAGCTGCGCGGTACCAAGATTTATTTGGATGTTAGCAGTGTGGGAGCTACGATTAACATTATGCTGGCGGCCGCACGTGCCAAAGGCGCCACAATTATCGAAAATGCGGCTAAAGAGCCTGAGATTATAGATGTAGCAACCTTGTTGAACTCCATGGGAGCCATTATTAAGGGCGCCGGAACGGAAACGATCCGGATTGAAGGCGTGTCCGAGCTACATGGCTGCCGTCACTCCATCATACCTGACCGCATACAAGCGGGCACATATATGATTGCTGCTGCGGCTACTCGTGGTAATGTTTTAATTGACAACGTAATTCCCAAGCATATGGAGGCCCTGACTGCAAAAATGCAGGAAATGGGTATCGGTATAGAGGAATATGACGAAAGTATTCGTGTTCTGGGCTCGCCTTCATATGAGCATGTTGATGTTAAAGCCTTAATTTACCCCGGCTTCGCCACAGACTTGCAATCTCCTATGACCAGCTTGCTTACCCAGGCGCAAGGAGTCAGTGTACTGAGCGATTTTGTGTATAGCAATCGTTTTAAACACGTCCCTGAACTTGTGCGAATGGGGGCTAAAATCCGCGTGGAAGGTCGTTCGGCTATTATTGAGGGCGGCAAGCTAAATGCGGCTAAAGTCAAAGCGGCCGATCTGCGTGCTGGTGCTGCGCTTGTCATTGCCGGACTTACGGTAAGTGAAGGCGTAACCGAGGTGTCAGGTGTCGAATACATCGATCGTGGTTATGATCATCTCGTCTCCAATCTGCGTCTTTTGGGCGCGGACGTATGGCGGCAGACAGAATAACAAACTTCGTACATTTTTTGAACGCCCGGAACGGATGAACAATAAAATGGATAGGCTCTATGCAGCCGTTGCATGATACAAGATATAGGTTCATACCTAACAATCTTTTATCGGAAAACCGGAATAATTCGGTATAATCCAAGCAGACGGCTGCATAACTTTATTTGTTTTGGTTAAAATTATATTAATGGTGTTTATGATGTCATTGTCTATCATTTAGTTTTGAATGGACTTAATAATTGAATAGGTGGTTATTATATGGATCTGCAAATTTCCGATCTGGAAGAAATGAAGCTGACCGATCTGTACAAGCTGGCCAAGCAATACCAGATCCCGTACTACGGAACGCTCAAGAAGAAAGAATTAGTTTTTGCCATCCTGCGTGCACAAGCCGAGAAGAGCGGATTGATGTTTATGCAGGGGGTTCTGGAAATACTTCCTGAAGGGTACGGCTTTCTGAGGCCGATTAATTATCTCCCGAGTACCGAAGATATTTACATCTCTGCTTCACAAATCCGCAAGTTTGACTTGAGAACGGGCGATCTAGTATCCGGTAAATGCCGGACTCCGAAAGAAAATGAACGATATTTTGGATTGCTTCAAGTTAACGCCGTCAATGGAAGAAGTCCTGAACAAGCTGCTGAGCGGCTACACTTTCCCGCACTGACTGCACTTTATCCACAAACCAAGTTAGTTCTTGAAACTACCCCCAATAATTTGTCTACGAGAATAATGGATATATTGGCCCCTGTCGGACTTGGACAGCGTGGACTCATTGTGGCACCTCCCAAAGCTGGTAAGACACTTCTCCTCAAAGAAATTGCCAATAGCATTTCTACCAACAATCCCGAGATTGAGCTGTTTGTCTTGTTGATTGATGAACGTCCGGAAGAAGTGACCGACATGCAGCGTTCTGTTAAAGGTGAAGTTGTTGCTTCCACTTTTGATGAACTGCCTGAGAACCATATCAAGGTAGTGGAATTGGTTCTAGAGCGTGCCCTTCGCCTCGTAGAGCATAAAAAAGACGTGGTTATCCTGTTGGATAGCATTACTCGTCTTGCGCGTGCCTACAACCTGGTTATTCCAGCTTCCGGTCGTACGCTTAGTGGGGGTATTGATCCAGGGGCCTTCCACCGTCCAAAACGTTTTTTTGGTGCGGCGCGGAATGTGGAAGAGGGCGGAAGTCTTACCATTTTGGCCACGGCGCTCATTGATACGGGATCGCGGATGGATGACATTATCTATGAAGAGTTTAAAAGTACAGGCAATATGGAGCTTCATTTGGACCGCAAGCTTGCGGAACGCCGCATATTCCCGGCTATTGATATTCGTCGCTCCGGTACCCGGCGTGAGGAAATGTTGTTAGGCAAGGAAGAATTGGATACGATTTGGGCCATTCGTAAAAATATGACGGAAAGCCACGATTTTGTGGAAGGCTTCCTAAAAAAGTTGCGTAACAGCAGCAACAACGCAGAGTTTTTGGCCTCGTTTGATACAACGGCACCGTCCAGCGGATCACAAAGCAGCTCAAGTACTCCGCAACGGAGAACCACGCGTTCCACCGCAGCATCGGTTCCAGCTTCAACCAACTAAAGCCAGCAATATAGCTACCCTCAATAACAATGATCAGCCTATGGATAAACGTAATTTCCACGATAGGTATTTGTCTGTTCCTCAAGACGCAGCCGTCACGGTTCGAATTGTTTCAGGCGTGCGCTTGACGGAACGAAAGGAGCTCTACGATGTATTTGGTGTATGCCGACGAAAAAGGCAATGTATATGATCATGCTTCTTTGTATGGGCTTGCCCGCAGTGCGGACATGATTGTCGAAATCATGGAAGATGAGCTTATTCCGCTACCGGAAGGAGCTACGCTGGTAAGTCTGCCCAACACACGCCCGGTCGGTATGAACCCTGAATCCGGGGAAATGGTTTCCTTGCCAGGCGATATGCAGGCGGTGGGGGCCTTGTTACCTCAAGGCTTTACGCGCTTGTGCCTGCCAGGGTATGTGAAGACCGATAAGGAGTATAAGCTCCCCTTGTTCGGCTATTCGGCCGTGGTCTGGAAAGATGGAGCCTTCTATGTAACGGCAGAGCGGAGTGATAATCCGTCTAAATGGAATCCGGAAAACTGTGACCGCCATGAGGTGAAACAGGGCGTGCAGCGGATGACAGAGCAGTACCCGGAAAATCGGCTGTACCAACATTTGTCCAACTGTGCATTAGGCTATGAGTGTCTTACTTCCTCGAACACGTTCCTGAACCGCTGGGAGGGTGGAGTTCCGGTATCTTATTCTTGTAATGCCGGATGCTTTGGCTGCATATCCGAACAGCCGGATGACAGTGGTTTTGTATCCCCTCAGACGAGAATGAACTTCCGCCCTCGTGTCGATGAGATTGTGGAAGTCATGCTGGAGCATTTGAAAACACCGGAGTCCATTATTAGCTTTGGCCAAGGGTGTGAAGGGGAGCCTTCTACTCAAGCCAAGTTGATTATTGATTCGATCAAAGAGGTCCGTTCCGTTACAGATATGGGATACATTAATATCAATACGAATGCAGGCTTGAACGATCATATCCGGGGTATTGTAGATGCCGGGCTTGATCTGATGCGGGTCAGCACGATTAGCGCACTGGACGACCACTACAATGCGTATTACAAGCCGCGTGGCTACACGTTAGCCAATGTGGAAAAATCACTTCGTTATGCCTCCGAGCAGGGTGTATATACGTCGATTAACTATTTGATTTTTCCAGGTGTGACAGACCGTGAGGAAGAAATCGAAGCGATGATTGAGTTTGCCAAACGCACCAAGCTCAAGCTTATTCAGATGCGCAACCTGAATATTGATCCTGAAAGCTATCTGGAGCTGATTCCACCTGCCCAGGGAGAGATTCTTGGAATGAAGCAAATGCTTGAGATTTACCGGGAGGAACTGCCTGATGTTGTTATCGGGTCTTACACCCACGTACCGCCTCAAGGGCTGGCGCGTCCCAAGTTTGCCAAGGCCTAAAACGGTCAATAGCGGGTTGAACTACACTTGTTTTACGCCATTTTTGGATACACAAAAGAGTTGTTGAAACGCTCATATCCAGGTGCTATAATGTGAACATGTGTTCATACAACTCTGGGCTGATAGGACGTTCAGGGCGGAAAGAGGTGAAAGTTCAATGCAACAAGCTATTCAACCGAAATTTAACGTAACTACTGTCACTTGTGCTTGCGGAAATACGTTTGAAACCGGTTCTGTGAAAGGTTCTCTGCGCGTGGAGATTTGCTCCGCTTGCCACCCATTCTTCACAGGGAAGCAGAAATTCCTTGATGCTGGCGGCCGTGTGGATCGTTTCAAGAAGAAATACGGTATCTAATCGATTACCGCAGGTTATAAAGTTATTAGAGCCTTCTGCTATTGCAGAGGGCTCTTTTTGTTGTGGATGTTTGCTTTTTGTGCGGTCTTGAGATATACTTATTTTCACCGTGCTAGATGGGGAGGTAGCGGTGCCCTGTAACTCGCAATCCGCTATAGCGAGGTTGAATTCCTGTTAGAGGTGTTGTTGATGTGAGGCTGGTCTCTGCGCACAATGTTGACGGTTGGGTCCTCCGCAATGAGTACTTGTGAACCTGGTCAGGTCCGGAAGGAAGCAGCCATAAGCAGGCCCACTCTTGTGCCGGAGGGTGGCCTAGCCCGAGTTGTTGTTCAGGATTGCCGCTCGGATCACAACGATCAATAACAGGTGCACGGTATATATTGGGAATTAGAACATCTTGGCAGTCATTGCGAAGATGTTTTTTTGTGTTTATAGATTGGAAGGTGTCCGGTTTAGATTCGGACGGGAGTATAGTATAATGAAGTGAACATTAATGTTCATGAAAGTGAATGGGAAAGAGGGTAACGCGCATTGGAACATATAGCGTTGTACCGTGCTTGGCGGCCTCAGTCGTTCAAGGACATGGTAGGACAACAGCATATTATCCAGACATTGCAGAATGCCATCCGCGAAAATCGCACGTCCCATGCCTACCTGTTCAGCGGTCCGCGAGGAACGGGTAAGACGAGTGCGGCCAAAATTTTGGCCAAGGCAATTAACTGTGAGCATGGACCGGCGCCGGAGCCTTGCAACGAATGCGAAGCCTGTAAACGAATCACGGCCGGAGCGGTCATGGATGTACAGGAGATTGACGCAGCCTCCAACCGGGGCGTTGAAGAGATTCGTGATTTGCGCGATAAAGTCAAATATGCGCCGACGGAAGTACGGCACAAGGTTTATATCATCGATGAAGTGCACATGCTGACGACGGAAGCGTTCAATGCGTTGCTTAAGACGCTGGAAGAGCCGCCGCCACACGTGATGTTCATATTGGCTACGACAGAACCGCACCGGATTCCAGCGACGATCATTTCGCGTTGTCAGCGTTTTGACTTCCGGCGGGTATCGCTAGAGGAGCAGACAGAACGTCTTGACCTTATATGTCGACAGGAGAACATAGAGGCTGATTCGGACGCATTACAATACATTGCGCGTCTGTCAGATGGCGGAATGCGGGATGCACTTAGCGTTCTGGATCAGATATCCTCGTTTACAGACGGTCGGGTTACTTATCAGCAAGTGCTGGATATGACGGGAGGTATTGCGTCTGAACAATTCGGTAAGCTTGCCTTGGCATTGCTGAAAGAAGATGTCGGCACAGTACTTCAAATGATTGAGAACTTTATGCAGGAAGGTAAAAGCGCAGATAAATGCATGGAAAATCTGCTGTACTATTTCAGAGATCTGCTTATGATTAAGATGGTGCCGCAGGCAACTAAAATGACAGAGCGCGTGCTGGAGCCGGAGCAGTTCAAGGAAGTGGCAGAAGCTTTTACCAAGGAGCAGCTCTTTAGCATGATTGACACGCTTAATCGCTATCAGAGCGAGATGAAGTATGCCGTTCAGCCGCAAACCTTGTTTGAGGTAGCTCTATTGAAGCTGTGCAGCATTCCTGGGCAAGCCGGAGATGCTGCTCAGCCGACCGCACAGCATTCCGGCGCTGCTGCCAATCAGGAAGATGTAGCCGTTTTGAAGCGCCAGCTTGCCGAGCTGGAGAAGAAGCTGGAACGTGCGTTGCAAGGCGGATTGGCTGCCGGGGCAGGGCAGGATGCATCGTCGGGGAGCCGTCAGGCCCCCGGAGGGCGCGCTCCCGCTCCGCGGATTTCTGCGCCAGCCAAGCTCCCTTCCCAGTTGGATCGCTATATCGCCGAGAAGTCGGGAGAGGCATTTGCGGCTGCCGGGCGTAAGTGGAGCCAAATTTTGCAGGGAGTCAAAGAAGCGAAAGTCACAGTTCATGCATGGTTTATGGACGGCGAGCCTGTGTCTGTATTAGAGGATAGCGTGCTCGTGGCGTTTAAGAACAACATTCACCGTGAAACTACTGAAAAGCCTGCCAACAAGCAGGTCATTGAGAAGGTTCTGCACGAACAGTTGGGCCATCCCTATCGTCTGGTGACGATGATGCAAAAGGATTGGAATGCTGCGATTGAAGGAGTTCCCGACCAGCCTGCCGAAGAATTCCAACTGGAGCAGGAGCTTGACGTGCCGGGAAAGTCCAAGGAGCCCTGGATTGATGAGGCTATTGAACTTTTTGGGGAAGATCTGGTAGTTATAAAGGATTAAAATCAAAGTGTCTGGATGTATACTTCATTAAAGGAGATGATTGAAATGAACAATATGAACCAAATGATGAAGCAAGTGAAAAAAATGCAGGAGCAAATGCTGAAAGCCCAAGAGGAGCTTGGCGGAAAAGTAATTGAAGGTACTTCCGGCGGCGGCGTTGTGACTGTAGAGGTAAACGGACATAAAAAAGTGCTTTCCATCACCATCAAACCGGAGGCTGTAGATCCTGATGATGTGGAAATGCTGCAAGATCTCGTGTTGACTGCGGTCAACGATGCTTTGTCCAAAGCAGATGAACTGGCTAATGATGATATGGGTAAATTTACAGGCGGTATGAAAATTCCAGGCTTGTTCTAGACTGTGCATAAAGGAGAAACACACTATTGTATTATCCGGAGCCGATTGCAAAGCTGATTGATGCATTTACGCGTCTGCCGGGAGTGGGGCCGAAGACGGCTGCCCGGTTGGCTTTTCACGTACTGAAAATGAAGGAAGACGATGTGATTGATTTTGCCAAAGCACTGGTCAATGTGAAACGCAATCTTCACTTCTGTTCCGTCTGCGGCAATATTACGGACACGGACCCTTGTCGGATCTGTCAGGATAAGACGAGGGATGCTTCCGTCATTTGTGTTGTTCAGGATTCCAAGGATCTGGTAGCTATGGAGCGCACCAAGGAGTTTAACGGCTTTTACCATGTGCTTCATGGGGCAATCTCTCCTATGGAGGGAATTGGTCCTGAGGATATCAAGCTCAAGGAATTATTGAACAGACTTAGTGATGAACGCATCAAAGAGCTGATTTTGGCTACGAATCCGAACATTGAAGGAGAAGCGACGGCCATGTACATTTCCAGGCTGGTGCGTCCTTTTGAAATCAAGGTTACTCGTATTGCTCACGGACTGCCGGTAGGCGGGGATTTGGAGTATGCCGATGAGGTAACACTGTCCAAAGCGCTGGAAGGCCGCAGAGAGCTGAACTAATAAGTACATGTATATGTTATAGATATTTTTTTAGTGTCGATAAATCGTATGGATTGTCTCGACACAATGGGGAGCCGTTATGGCTCCTTTTTATTTTGTGATGATAGGTCTGGTATGGGCAGTTCTTGTTCTAAGTTTGTCCTCTGTTAAATAAGTATGAATAAGGTAGTCTTACAGACTGTACACATAATTCAGCTTGTGAGGAGGATGAATGGATGTGGGAACGGGTGAAGCAAAATTTTCGTCGACAAGAGCACGGCAAATCGGAGGCAGAGTATCGTCAGGAGTTGTTTGCCCAGATTCGGGCTTCGCACGCAGAATGGTT
The DNA here is from genome assembly GCF_000520815.1 of Paenibacillus maysiensis. Classification (GTDB taxonomy): domain Bacteria; phylum Bacillota; class Bacilli; order Paenibacillales; family Paenibacillaceae; genus Paenibacillus; species Paenibacillus maysiensis. The sequence goes on from NZ_ASRY01000124.1 coordinate 23,129, forward strand.
AAGAGCGCATCGGTTATTTCATGAAGCTACAGGCGAGGACGAAATCGACTATGCTATTTTTGTTCTGGAAGCTGCGGAGCGTAAATATCAGATACATTTAAAATGTGCCAAACAGCAAGGGTTACATCGTTTCCACCTGCCCGCAGATGAGCCGGGGTATGCCAATGACGCAGATCGTGTTCATAAACGGAGAGCCGAATGAGAGGTGCTGTCTGGCTTGTTCTGATTGCTTGCGTTGTGGTGCTGTCATATCTAATCCTCAAAAAACGTCTGGGTATCGGCTGGCTTACTGTATTTGGAGCACATATGGCTCTGGCGGCAATTGCACTGTATGTCATTAATTATTCGGGTTGGGTCACACAGGTGTATATCCCGATTAATCCGGTAACAATGGGAGCCGTAACGGTTTTGGGAGTGCCTGGAATCGCGCTTTTACTGGGATTGAAAATGATATTGTTTGGACAGGCAATGTGAGTGTGTATAGAGTTTAATCAAGGAAAAGGATTGATTGTATGTGAGTTTTCGCGTAAGGGCAAAGCGAAATATGCATTTGTTTTAAAATATAGTTGACGACCAATTCAATTATATGATACATTAATTCTCGGCCCTTAAAGCCCGGGAATTTTTTTGTGAGAACAACGCTGAAATGAAATTGAAAAATAATTTAAAAAAGTGTTGACTTAAATCCCGAATGTATGTTATATTAATTAAGTCGCCGCTGAGATGCGGTGGTGAAACAAAGCAAGAGAATATGAAGGTTTGATCTTTGAAAACTGAACAACGAGTGAGTGAACCGCGAAGGTTTCGGACATGCCGCAAGGCTGAACGGAGCTGGAGCAAAAAGAGATATTTTATCTCGTCAGTTTCAAAATGA
>NZ_ASRY01000125.1 GCF_000520815.1 Paenibacillus maysiensis
GCAAGATCCGAAGCAGGAATGAGTACAAAATGATGCACTAGCTCCAAAAGTGAGCGGAAATTGTCCTGTGGACGAAAGCTCCAATCCTCTGGACGTATTTTACGGATCAGGGCTTCTCCTGTTCGTACTCCAGTCTCCAGCTCATTCAGCAAATGTTCCCGAATTTGTAGCGTTCCACTCATGCGCTCATCTCTCCTTCGTCATTCTTCTTCATGTTTTGAATATAATGGAAGCCTCAGGACGTGTATTGTAAAAATCGGACAACTTTCGAAAATCCCTTGCCGCAGTAAGCGGAGAATCGCCATAGAATCTGCGAAAATCACGGTTTAGATGGGCTTGATCAAAAAAGCTATACTCCAACGCAAGCTCCGTCCAATCCA
>NZ_ASRY01000126.1 GCF_000520815.1 Paenibacillus maysiensis
TGCCCTCTGCCGCAGCCAATATTTCCTCCCAGGTTGCAGCCAGCGACTCACCATCCGATACGGATGGCAAGCGGACGCCTGCATCCTGGATTTGGAAGGGTGCGGTTACCCTCTCAAGTACCACCTGAATCGCCTGCTCCATCGTCAAATGCTCCTCACGCAGCGCCCCTCGCATCACCTTTAAGCACTCTACATCCTCTGGACTGAACATTCTCGATTGGTTGGCGGAACGCGGGAACACATAGCCCTGCTCCTCCAGCGCTGCTGCATATTTACGAAGGGTACTGGCCCCGATTCCCAACTGCTTTGCTGCTTCCGTCGTCGATCTGCTTTCTTCCATTGATCATTACCTCCCTGGATGGTATGGAAAGAAATAAGCTTGTATATGTACAATTCGCGGAATCAAATGGAAACCCTTTGGCAAAAATGTTCTAATATTGCGGACTGCTAGGAACCTTTGTCATACCATCACCACCGCCCACTGATTTCTGGAATTAAGCCTATGATCAAGCAGCATTTAAAATCTGACAAAGTATGTGTTACCTCGCCTATTTCCCATTCAATAGGGTGTCCTTTTTAGAAATGTCACATAAATGTCACACTCCCCATAATCCTATGGCATTATTTCTACCATAAGCGCGGCGCAAAGCACAATCAATGCGAATACCACCTCAAAAAGAAGCTACTCACTCCCTGCAATACATACCTGCAAAAATACTGCGTATTCCACGTATCTTCTATATTACAGCCTATACATGTGCTTCTGGTGATCGTTATTTTTATAATTTTCGGAATGAAGGCAAAACGATGGATATTTCCAAAAGATCAGCAATATGTTATGTTATGTAACGTAAAATGGGTTTCAGACATAATTTGTAGCATATTAACGTTCGCTGGAACGAGGAGGAAACATAAATGAAGGGGAAGGCAAGGAAAGTAGCTATTGTCGGCGCAGGGATGGTCGGTTCGAGCTGTGCCTACTCAATGGTCAATCAGTCCATTTGTGACGAAATTATGATGATTGACCGCACATATGATCGAGCTTTGGCCCATGCGCTGGACCTGTCCCATTGTATGGATTTTACGTCTACACGTACCAAGGTACACGCAGGAACGTATGCAGATTGCACGGATATGGATGTTGTCATTATCACGGCCGGGGCTAACCCCAAACCAGGTCAAGATCGTCTGTCTGTACTGGATGATGCGGTGATCATTACGCGCGAAATTGTAACGGCGATTATGGAGAGCGGCTTCGACGGCATTTTCATCATTGCGGCTAATCCTGTCGACATTGTGACCTATCTCGTACAAAGCATATCCGGTCTACCACGCAACAAGGTAATCGGCACAGGCACCTCCATTGACTCGTCCAGGCTTAAGACGCTGCTTTCCGAGGTATTTTCCGTAGATCCACGTAGCGTACAGGGGTATGCTCTTGGCGAGCACGGCGATTCGCAATTCATCGCATGGTCACACGTGACCATTGGCGGCAAGCCGATCCTGCATATTCTACGTCAGCATAAGGAGCGTTTCAGCCACGTCGATCTGGACGAAGTTGCCCGCAAAACGAAGGATGCAGGCTGGGAGATTTTCGCCCGCAAAGGCGCTACTTATTTCGGCATTGCCAATGCGCTGGCATACATTACCCGTTCCATTTTAAATGATGATGGTAAAATTATAGCGGTTTCCGCCGTATTGGACGGCGAGTACGGGCACACGAATGTCTGCACGGGCGTTCCGGCGATCATCGGCAGCAAAGGAATTCAGGAGGTCATCGAGCTGGAGCTAAGCCCGGAAGAACAAGCCAAGTTCGACGCCTCCTGCCGCTTCATCAGCGATAATATCCGTGCCATGTCGGGCTTAGTTTAAATTGTGTCATACGCCGGATTGAAATGTGACCCGGAAGAATGATAACTTTAAAACAAATGACCCATAAGAGGGTCATTTGTTTTAATAGAGTCCTTGAAAAAACAGATAGAGCTGAATCCTCATATTCCGTCCTATATTTCCTTACGACGGAATACCGTCAGGCCCGCAATCCCAAACACAACAAAGCTACCCAGGACAACCGTAATCAGCGTATCCGCTGGTACGATGAAAGCCCCGAAGCTGTCTCTTCCGGTAGGCATCATCGCCAGCACAGGCTGTACCCACGGATAGTACGGGCCGTAGGTCTGTGAGTTGGCGACCAGAATATTGGGCACTGTGAAAACAAAGTTCAAGGCGAGCGGCGCGGCAAAGCTGGACCACAGGAAAGACACCATTAGCTGTAACGCAGCCAGCGGCAGACAGGCTACCCAGCCTGCGAGCAGACTTTGGGCGATGACTGACCAAGGGATCGGCCCATTCATGTCCCGCACAGCTCCAACACCCAGCAGCGCTCCCCCGAACAATAGTTGAGTCAGCCCCACCAAAGCCATAATCATCGTCAGCTTGGCCGCGTAGAGACTGGTGCGGGATAATGGCAACGACAGCAGTTGCTTCCAGCCGCCGCCCCCATGCTCGAATCGGCAGACCATGGATGCAAATACGGCGGTCAGCATCGGCATGAACAGCAGCGCATGCACTGTGAGCATGCTAGAGAGTAGTACCAGCCAATTTCCTCCGGGGTTCGACAGCAGTCCGATCAGGACGGCAATCGCCGGGCTGACGAGCGCGAGCAACCAGACGGGCGACTTGGCTATTTTCAAACGTTCGACAGATAGCAGTCGTACATATCCTCCGAGCATTACGCCACATCCTTTCTGCTAAAATGAGCCGCCGTCAGCAGACTGAGAAGCGCACCCGTTCCGCAGCCGATGGACGCAAACATCCACGCTTGAGGCGCAACCCATGCGAATTGCGGCCAAGCCAGCGGAAACCATTCGGACAGCTGTGAAGCAAACAAGCTGCCGATGCCTAGCGTAATGCCCAGTGTTACAGGCAGCGCCTGATTATGAAACGTGACCGTTAGCCACAATAGCAGTACGAGCATGGGCAGTGTTCCTCCCAAGGGCCAAAACCCAATCCGCAGCAATTCTCCTATTGGAGCAGGCTCTCCCCCGAAGCCAAGTATCATGCCCAGTCCCCACGTTCCAACGGTAAGGAGCAGGCAGGATACACACAGCATCCCGATAGCCAGCGCCAGCTTGGCCATATAGACACTGAATCTGGGGATAGGCAAGGCCAATAGCTGCTTCCAGGAGTTGGACGAATGCTCCACATTCGCCAGCATGGAAGCGACCATCGTGGCCCCTAACACCAGCGCAAGGGGAACAAACATAGCGATGTTATCCATCAAGGCTTCCCATAGATGACCCTTGCTGCGCGGAATCAGATAATCATAACGAAGCCCGAAATTCAGCGCCTGCATCGCCACCAGTCCTAGTGGTCCAAGGAACACCAGAAACCAGATACCCTTTCTGCGCGCTTTGAGCAGATCCGCAGTCAGCGCCCGCAGCATCATAGGGAAGTCCCCCCTTTGCCGACGACCTGCATGAACATATCCTCCAGGGATTTGCGGCGTTCCTCTACACGGTATATAGCATGCGTATTTTCGACCAGCCTTCTGACCAGCAGCGCCACAGCCGCATCATTCATGTTTTCAAAATCCAGAGCAGCCCCGTCTCTCACCGAATGATAACCCTGCTCACGTGCAATGAGCTGGGCTGTTTGCGGGTCGGACGTGACAATGCGAATACCCCCTGCGGATTCCTGCCGGAGATTGTGAATCGTATTCTGGAAAACCAGCTCTCCTTCGCGGATAATTCCCACAGTATTTGCCATATGCTCCACTTCGCTCAGCAGATGGCTGGATACCAGTACAGTGATTCCTCGTTCCTTGGGCATCGCCTGAATCAATGCGCGCATTTCCTGAATGCCCTCCGGGTCCAAACCATTTGTAGGCTCGTCCAAAATAAGCAATTCCGGATTGCCCAGCAGCGCGGCGGCGATACCAAGCCGTTGCTTCATCCCCAGCGAGTAGCCCTTGACCGGGCGTTTGGCATGCTTGGTCAGTCGAACAACTTCCAGCACTTCCGCAATGTTCTCTTTGGGCACATTTAAAATGCGACGAATGGCCTCCAGATTTTCCACTGCGTTCAAATGACCGTAATACGAAGGGTATTCCACCAGTGAACCGACTTTACGCAAAATATCCAGCTTATGTCTGCGGATATCCTTACCGAATATGCGGATCGTTCCTCTTGTCGGGCGAATGAGTCCGAGCAGCATGCGGATGGTTGTCGTTTTCCCCGCTCCATTCGGGCCGAGAAAGCCGTAAATATCTTCCCGCCCTATTTTCAGATCCAGCTGGTTGACCGCAGGGCGGCCTTTGTATATTTTGCTGAGACTGCTCGTTTCAATAATGTATTCGTTCAAGTTCCTCACCTCGACACCTATCGTAACGTGCCAAGTTTAAAGCCAAGGGAACTCTTAGTTTAAGTTTTGTTTAAAAAACGGATTTGTATCCCGGCGGATGAACTGACAATATCCCTCTCCAGATTCATTTCACGGGCCAGCAATTCTGTAATCGCCAAGCCAATCCCGGCTCCTTTTTCACTGGATTGCTGCTCCATTCCCGGTCCTTTATCCGCAATGACTAATGCCTCTTTCCCGTTATGTTCCTCTACATGGATACCAATATATCGGCCTGAGGCAGCATGGCGAACTACATTTTGAAAGAGATTGTCCAGCAAACGGCGGAAGCCCTGCTCATCGACCTTCCACACGATACTATGCTCAGGCAAGTCGATATCCACCTCCAAACCTTCCTTCTCCCAAACCGGATACCAACTGGCCGCACATTCCCGCACCAGCCGCAGAATATCACGCGGTTCGTTATTCAATGTATATTTGCCGCTGGAAAGAAGATTATAGGCGAGCAGGTTGTCGATCAGACTTCCAAGGTCTTTTAACTTGTTTTCCATCAGTGTAATAGACTGCCTTCCCCTGTTACTCAGGTTTTCCTCGTCCAGTGTGTACAGATGGCTGCGCACGACCGTAAGCGGCGTCCGAATATCGTGTGACAGATCGGCGACCAACCTTTTCCGCAAATCTTCCTCCTGACGCTCACGTCCCCGACTCTCCGCCAGCTGCTCAACCATCTGGTTGAACGCTTCCTCCAGCTTGCCGATTTCATCCGGTCGTCCGGTGCTGACGAGAATGGGCAATCCATCCTCTCCTCTCTGCGACATGGCTGCCTGAAGCTGCACCAGTCTGCGCCGAATGCCTCCAAAAAACAGGAGAGATACGAATATAAATGCTGCGAGTATTAGTAAAATAAAAAAGAGATAGTACAGTGTCATGCTATTGCCCGTACGCGACTGATCAAAAAACGAACGAGGAACTTTCAATACCATATAGCCCTGATCGGCGTTCTTCTGGCCACCACCAATAAATGCGACTACAGTAAATAAGTCTGAATTCATGGCTTGTTTCATGAATGTAATAGCTTGCATCGCGTCCCAATGCTCTGGAAGGTCTGGTTGTATCGGCAACTCGAGTCTTGTTTTCCCCGCTGCATCCACCCAAAATATCTGTGAATCGGGAAACGTATCTCCCTGTATTTTTTTTAAATGGGTTGATATTTGCTCCGGGGTGGCTCCTTTTAAGGCTACAGCTTCACGATGCCAGCTATCTTTGGTCCGTGAACCGGAGAGATAATGTGAATTTGCAGGCTTCATATCCGTAACCCAATCAGACAAGACACTACTTACAATTAACGTAGCAGGTAACATAATCGGCAATAGCATCATAGCAACCACAATAATGACCAGATAGCGGAACAACAGTGAACTACGAAAACGACCTCCCTGACATGGCCTGGAACTGCGATGCAACCCCGCCCAACCCTTGCGCGTCCTGCTCATTACGCTTTCACCCGGTAGCCTACACCACGGATCGTCTCAATGATGCGGGGAGTGGCAGGATCTACCTCCAGCTTTTCGCGCAAATGTCGAATGTGGACCATTAAGGTTTTGTCCCCGTCGATATACGGATCGCCCCACACGGCTTCATACATTTGCTCCTTCGTCATAATCTGGCCCAAATGCCGAAGCAAATAAGTAAAAATATGATATTGCTTGCCTGTCAGCGCAATTTCTTCCCCGGTATCACGGTTCACAATACGGTTATCGGGAGGGTACACCGCCAGATGTCCCAACTGTAAGGATTCCTCGGGCACCGCGCCTGATCGACGCAGCAAAACCTCCATACGTGCAATCAGCTCGTCCGGGTGAAAGGGCTTCGTCACATAATCGTCGGCAAAATCCAGCCCTTGCAGCTTATCGTCAATGGAGGTTCGGGCGGACAGCATAAGAATCGGAAGTTCCGGGCGTTCCTTCTTGAGCCTTTTTCCAATCGTAAATCCATCCAGACCGGGCAGCATCACATCCAGAATCACAAGCTGGCATGTACGGGCTGCTTCCACAGCCCCATCCCCGCTGCGCAGCCACACCACAGCGTAATTCCGCTCTTCCAAATACCGATGCATCCAAGCGCCGATATCCTGATCATCCTCGATGTATAACACATTTGTTTTCATTCACGCACACCTACTTATCGTTTTTCTTTTATGTAATGGGCATTATAGCATTTATGGTACATAACCCGCGTAAAAAGGTTAATAACTACCTTATACGACATACGCTTCACAATTTCAAATTCTAATGCTCGTGAAAAAGGAGGCCTAGCCGATGCTGCTGGAAGCGATATACCATCATCCGAAGCGTAATTGGGCTTTTGGTTATGATGATGCAACTATATTTTTACGGCTTCGTGTGAAGAAAAATGACCTGACCGCTGTACACGCTCTAACCGGAGACAAATACGACTGGGATCGCACCCGACAGCTCATTCCAATGTCCAAATTCGCCACCGACGGCAGATTTGATTACTACGAGTGTACCGTAAAGCCCACTCACCGTCGGCTGAAATATGGATTTTTGCTGGAAGACGGCGAGGGACGCATTTGGATGAATGAGGATGACTTTACCACCAAGGAACCTCAAAGCCCAGACAGCCTGTTCCAATATCCGTTTTTGAATCCGATTGATATTCTCAAACCACCTGCATGGGTGAAGGATGCAGTTTTTTATCAGATTTTCCCGGAACGCTTTGCGAACGGTGACCCCTCAATTAGCCCGGAAGGTGCCGAGGCCTGGGGTGGCACACCGCGAAGAGACAATTTTTTCGGTGGCGATCTACAGGGGATCATAGATCATCTGGACCACCTGAACGAGTTGGGGATTAACGCCCTGTATATGACTCCTGTGTTCAAGGCGACGACCAATCATAAATACGATACCGAGGATTATATGGAGGTGGACCCGCATTTTGGGGACAAGGAGACGTTAAAAAAACTGGTGGATGCCTGCCACGACCGGGGAATCCGGGTACTGTTCGATGCAGTGTTCAACCATTCGGGACGTACCTTTAAGCCGTTCGTGGACGTGCTGGAAAAAGGCGAAGCCTCCCTTTATAAGGACTGGTTCCACGTACATAGCTTTCCGCTGGAAGTAGTCGATGATATACCGACCTACGATACCTTCGGGCTGGAGCCGATGATGCCCAAGCTGAACACCGAGCATCCCGAGGTGAAAAAGTACCTGCTGGATGTGGCAAAGCATTGGATCGAAGAGATCGGCATCGACGGGTGGCGGCTGGATGTGGCAGATGAGGTGGATCACGCCTTTTGGCGGGAGTTCCGCACCACGGTCAAACAGGCTAACCTGGATGCGTACATTCTGGGTGAAATGTGGAATGAATCGTCTGAATGGCTACAGGGCGACCAGTTCGATGCGACGATGAATTATCCGTTTACTTACGCGGTGAATGATTTTTTCGTCAAAAAAGAAACCGATGCCCAAAGCTTCGCCTTTGCCATCGGACGGCAGTTGGCCCGCTATCCGCAGCAGGCCTCTGAAGTGGCCTTCAATCTGCTGGATAGCCATGACACGCCGCGCCTCCTGACGCTGTGCGGCGATGACAAGCGGCTGATGCGGCTGGCCGCTCTGTTCCAGTTCACGTACATGGGCGCGCCCTGCATCTATTATGGTGATGAAATCGGTCTGGATGGAGATGCCGATCCAGGCTGTCGCAAGTGCATGGAGTGGGACCCTGACAAGCAGGACCGCGAGCTGTTCGACTTTTACCGCGAGCTGATTGCGCTGCGTAAGGAGCACCCGGCGCTGCGTGCCGCGGGAAGCCTCACTTTTCTGGAGGCAGAGCCGGAGGGCACATCCCTCGCCTACGAACGCCGCAGCGAGGAAGAGGTGCTGCTTGTGCTGCTTAACCGTTCCGGTAAGAGCCACATGTTTGAACTGAACATTCCCGAGCAGGAATGGGAATTGGCTTTTGGCGAAAGCCAGTGGTCCGCAGGAGCGAAGGGCTTACGCGCTGAGCTTCCAGCCTATGGCTACGCCGTGCTGAAGACAGCGCCTGCGAAGCGGGTGGAATAGACGCTCTCCTTTTAATAAACGGAGTAGTCTCATCCCTTGAGGCTACTCCTATCTACATACAAACATTCCCAAAACGGTGGTATAATATGTTCAGATAAACGCTGATTTAGCATCCGGATTGTGAAAGGGGTGGTTCATTTGGAACATACAACCACGATACGCACAGAGCTGGAGCAATTCATGGCACGAGAAGACCTAAGCATTATCCAATTTTGCGAAATGGCGGATGTAGAAATGGAGGCAGTCCATGCTATTTGGGGCAAAAAAATGCCATTCTCGGTAGAGCAATTGGATCGGGTTACATGTGGTATGCGACTGAATCCAGGCTATTTTTATGAGCATTACATCGAGGAATATCTGGTCGAGGCTGTGCCCGATTGGAGTAACATTAAACCTTTTTTATACCGATGTGAAGAACTCGGCAGACTGGATTGCATTCGGCAAACCATCTATTTATGGTTGGATAACACGACTTACGCTCCTCTGTTGTTCGAAGTAGCTGAGGATTTTTTCATACATGACAAACATGCCGCCGCAGCCCTTCTCTACAAAAATATCGTTAAAAGGGAGGGCGGCCGACGTTCAGAACGCTTGGCCTTGTGTCAGTATCGCTTGTTTATTCTTGGGCTGGGACCCGATAAAGAGCAAAACGTAGATGCTGCTAACCGGGTTTTTCCCCTTTTGGATCAGCTTGACGACATAGACCGACTCGACGCATTAAGAGAACTGGCGAACGCCTATATGCAATGGAAATGGTGGGATTTGGCCAAGGACCTGGCTCAGGATATGGACGATGAGGCTAATATTCAATACCTTCTCATGCACCAGCCCAATAAAGTTAATCAGGAACCACTCAAAAAGCCACAAAGACCAATGTTCTTTTATATGGCCTATTCTAACTATCTTCGTGCGAACATTTGTGAGGGCCAGGGAAACTACAAGCAAGCGCTACAATATACTTACGCGTATGCTGATCTAAGCTGGGTGAAGGAAACGGATGAGGAAACCCAATACTGGCTAAACAAATGTAAAGAATGGGCACGCTCTAGTATATTTTTATATAAAATGCTAACCGGAGATGTAAGTGCTATTTTGGATTATGTTACATGCATTGAGGCTTCACAAACGGAGCTGATACCGGGTTTATTAAAAATCATCAGAGCCGCCAATCAGCAGGATATCAAGGTAGATTATTTTCTTAAAAAGTTCGAAACAGACATTACAGCCTTTATAGCGCGGGAAAAAGCTATTGTTACGTATACGCACAAGATCACGCCAGATTTATATATTCTTTTTCTGTATGAGCTGGCTCACTATTATCTCAGCAGAGGGGCCTTTGACCTTGGTTTTAGCTTTTTAATCGACAGCTTGGACAAATCTCTGGAAGTCGACGATAAATCGAATACGATCAAATGTATAGGGATGTATGAGCATTTTCGCTTATTTGCTTCCCGTGAGACGGATGCAGAGTATACGAGATTAATGACCGGAATGTACTTGAAAGATGATGACTAACATGACCTCATTAAAATTTGCGATTATATAAGTGGACTAAAAGTTACCTATAGTGCCATTCCGCCTACTCCGTTTTCCATGTATATTTTTAATTCAACTTGCCTAAGCTCAAACAACGCGTGCCGATTGGGTATCAGCACGCGTTGTTTGCATAGCTTTTTTATCTGATTACTTATTTTGAACATCTGTTCTTACGACCCCGACATCAGAAGCATTGATAGAAATGGGGTTGCCACCTTGTCCTGTCTGAGCTGAAGAAGATTGTCTGACGTCTACCGAAATTCTTTTATTTTTAAAACCGCTCCGTCTCTTTCTTCCCAAAGCAATTACCTCCTTTAAATCTCTCATTTGCGAGTCCCCTGTTCAGACGGATATAAACCATCCTTGAGTTGATCTCAACTGAGAAGAGATATGTTATATGAATATGCTAGAGTAGGAGAAGTTGTATCGGCGAATAGCAGATCATACAAAAAAGAGATTAACGTAGGCTTTTTTTGCAGGGCCGTATGAAGATCAGTTCCGTCAATGCATTCTGCCTGTATTGGAGAAAAAGGGATACAATAAGGAAAATAACACAAACATTTACCCTCTCACCTTCGTACTGTCGGAGGACAAGAACTTGTACCGTTAAAAGACAAGAACTTGTACCTATTACCGTAATTTAATCCCCCCTGTGCTGGCTTATTAAGTCTTAAAAGGCAGTACAACGATCATTTCAAATTGTCTGCTTCTCCTTCAATTTTCAGATGATCAACATATTTTCAGCTACACCAACATCACCGGTCCAGTGGTAACATTAACATTTAAACCTTAACTTTTTTTAAATCAAAGAGCTTGATTTTTACTCCAATGCAGATGAGTGCAAGCATCAGAAACAATACACCGCTCCATACAATCTGGTGTGTTCCCATTTGGGATAAGAACCAGCCACCTGAGGCGGTGCCTATTGTTACACCCAAATTTGCAAAGGATACAAACAAGCTATTGCCAAACTCAGTTGCTTCTGAGGTCTCAGAGGTTAGCCAGGTTTGGCTTATAATGAGGCCGCTTGTAAAAACAGCTCCCCACGCAATGATAATAAGGATCATCGGAATCGTGTAATTTCCCGCAAAAAATACCAGCAAATAAATGATTCCGAGCAGCAGAGGATAAAAAATGGTTGTTTTAACTATACTCTTGCTTAATAGCTTAGCTGCCTGTAGATTACCGAAAACACCGCTCGCTCCGAAAAGAATTAACATGATACTTATCGTTTTACCATTCATGTTTGTCACTATTCTAAGGTATTCAGCAAAATAAGAATATACGGAGTACAATGCTGCAAGAATGAAACAAGTGGCCGCAATGTTAAGCCACAATTGTGGCTTAACCAAAATTTTCAACTGTTTCCCATAAGATAACTTTTCTTTTACTGACATGGATGGAATCCAAGTTAGTATACCGATTAATGTGCAAGCATTAATAACAGCAGAAAAGAGAAAAGCAGCTTCGAGTGAAAACTGATCCCCAATAAATGATGTGATTGGAATGCCTAAAACCATCCCCACAGTTAATCCTGTAAAAACTCTGGAAACTGCTTTAGCACTTTGTTCTTTGGGAACAGAGCTTGCAGCTGCTGAAAATGCTACTGAGAAATAAACAGGATGGAGAAAAGCAGGTAAAATACGACAAAACAATAGGACAGAATAGTTGGGGGCAAATGCTGAAACAAGATTGGCAATTGTAAAAATAGCAAGCACTCCTGCTAAGATTTTTTTTCGGTTTATTCCGGAAAATAATAAAATCATGAACGGACCAGAGATGGCAATGATAAGCGCAAACATGCTTACAAGCATACCAGCTTGAGAAATGCTGACTTGGAATTGATTTGAAATCTGCGGTAAAATACCTATAACTCCAAGTTCGGTATTAACTATTCCAAATACGCCGAGGGCAATGATAAAGGTTACAAATGACGTTTTCATATGGATGTGAAATTCTCCTTATATTTTAAAGTAATATATAAACATATAAAACAGTATTAAGATCATGCATTCCCAATACATCAATGGTGATGTTTGTTTTAGACCAATGTATACCGTTTAATATTTGCTTCTGTCAGTGTTTGAACTAGTTTTTGGAATTTAAGGATTATATTTGTCCATCTTATGTTCTAATTCATAATTCTTCTCCATCTCCTTGTAGATAACGATTTTATCTGCAAGCAAATTTAGATTTTTCTGAAGCTCAATCATATGCTCTTGAACTTCTTTATAGTGCTCTTCGAGAAGCACCCTCCTTGTAGTTATAGTTGAATCGCCCTGCCTCCTTAACTCAGCGATTTCGATCATTTTGTTGATTGACATTCCTGTAGCTTTCAGTCGAGTCAAAAACTTAATCCAAGTGATATCTTCAGGTGAATAATAACGGTAACCATTTTTATTTCGGTGGATTGAGTTAAGAAGACCAATATTCTCGTAATAGCGAAGCGTGTGAACACTAAGATTCGTAACATCAGCAACCTGTCGAATAGTTAGTAATTTTTCCATGAACACAGTATATACTTTCGAGTTAACTCGAAAGCAACACTTAATTGTTCTGTAGATGTCTCTATGAAATTTTCGGACTAAAGTATCTACCTTTTCACATAAATTAAGTTACTGAATGTCATCGGGATTTTAGACGCCTTCATCCCTTGGGAGATTCCCGAGGAGTGGGTTTAATAGTCATCATTCTGTGGTAATAAGACCATGTTCTTGCCCTCCTACACGTACCGAGCGCTCCTCAAGGATTGTACTCGGTCAACCACAAATCGCTAGATAAAGTCAAAGATGGCGTAACCATAGGAGTACCACAGGACGCAGTCAATCAGGAACGGGCTGTACGGCTCATTGAAGAGCTGGTGAATTTCAAGGTGCTGGATTCGGCACAAATTCTCGTTTCTCTGAAAGACCTTGGTTTCGGAATTGTGAATGGTAACTTTATTACCGATGCAGGCAAGATTACGCTGGAAGCAGCGGAATTTCATGTGGAGCATCCTGAGGAAACGGCTGCCCCTTGGCAAGAACTATTCTCGTTAATTCATATTGTATAAAAAAGCGCCGTTTTGCAGAATCTATGGAATATGCCGAAGCATACACACCTTACCCGAACGGGACGGAGAAGCGGAGGAACATAGATGAAGCGAATGTTTGCCTTATGGTTATGCACTGCGGTTGTTGGCATGTTAGTAGTTACGGGTCAACCCGCACTAGCTACGCAGGCTGTTGACGGACAGCCTTATCATTTTGGATTTAAAAAAAGCAAGGGAGGCGAGCTGCCTTCCATCGCGCAAGAGGGCTTTATGCACTTGATCGAAAGACAGGGAGGCATCTTTTTGGGGGATACAACCAAAAAAGAACTGTATCTCACCTTTGACAACGGCTATGAGAATGGATTTACCCCCAGAGTGCTGGATGTATTGAAGGCTAAAAAAGTCCCGGCTGCCTTCTTTGTGACCGGGCATTTTGTAAAAGACCAGCCTGCTTTGATGCGCCGTATGGCAAGTGAAGGCCACATCATCGGGAACCATTCATGGAGCCATCCTGATATGAGTACAATTTCTTCGGCACAGATCCGGTCCGAGCTGGATAAGGTACGAAGCGCATCGGCCGAACTGACCGGACAAAAAGAAATGAAATACGTCCGACCGCCACGCGGCATTTTTAGCGAAAAAGCCTTGGCTTCCTGCCGGGAAGCCGGATATACAAGCGTATTCTGGTCTGTGGCTTACAAGGACTGGGATACGAATATCCAGCAAGGAGCAGACTATGCCTATCGTCAGGTCATAAAGCAGCTCCACCCCGGAGCGGTCATTCTGCTCCATTCCGTGTCCAAGGACAATGCCGAAGCGCTCGGTTCTATCATTGACGAAGCTCGCAAGCAAGGGTATGAATTCAAAAGTCTGGACGACCTTAAGGTCAAGCATTACCACTAGAGAAGCATCTTAATCCGGCAAGTCTTGTATGTATTAGCCCGATCCTACTGCCTGGTATAGACAGTGGGATCGGGCTTTTTACTTTACGCTCAAAGAAGGGTTTGGATATAATAGATCGGATTATCGCCAAGATCCGTGAGCTGGCTGGAATGAAGCCAGAACGATTATTCCAAGTTTAACTTATACACTCTGGCTTCATAAGGACGCAGCTTTAGGACGTTCAGATTCTCACCTTTTACCGACTCGTAATTGGACAGAAGCAGCTCTGCTTTGGCGGCAGGATAGCCCTCCTCAGGCCAGTGGAATACCGGGTTACGGTCAAAAAAGTTCAAAATAACTAGCAGCTGCTCCTTCTCCAACGTGCGAGTAAACACATACAGCTCGGTATCCAGCGGCAGCAGCAGCTTATATTCACCATAAACGATTACCTCAAGCTGTTTACGCAGGGCAATCAGCTTACGATAATAGTGAAAAATCGAATCCGGGTTATGTCTTTCCGCTTCAACGTGGATATGCGTGTAGTTGTCGTTGATTTTCATCCACGGCTCTCCATCGGTAAACCCGGCCGCACTCCCTCCATTCCACTGCATGGGTGTCCGCGCATTATCCCGGCTTTTTCTCCAAATCGCCGCCATAATCTGCTCTTCCGGTTCGCCAAGCTTCCGCTGCTGCTCATAATAATTCAATGTCTCCACGTCCCGGTAATCATCAATCGACGAGTACACGATATTCGTCATGCCGATTTCCTCACCCTGATAAATGTACGGCGTACCTTCAAGCATATGTATGAAGGTTGCCAGCATTTTGGCCGACTCCACTCGGTATTGTCCATCATTCCCGAATCGCGAGAGGGCGCGCGGCTGATCATGGTTGTTCAGATAATTCGCATTCCATCCCTCCTGGTGAAGCACCGTCTGCCATCGACTCATAATTTTTTTTAACTCTACCAGTGTCCACGACTTGGATTTCCATTTTTCTGTCCCCTGTCCCTGGGCATCTATAAACATGTGTTCAAACTGGAAAACCATATTCAGCTCATGCCGCTGATCTCCCACATAATCGAGTGCCTGTTCAGGACCCAAACCCGATGTTTCACCGACGGTCATTAAGGGGTACCGCTCCAGCACTCTTTCATTCAGCATGCGAAGAAGCACATGCACTTGTTCCAAATTGGAAAAGAGCTGATAGGCCCGTACCAATGTCCGTTTCTCGGGATTATCGGCATCCGGCAGCCCTTCGGCTTTGACAATATGGGCAATGGCGTCAAACCGGAAGCCATCGACTCCCTTTTTCAGCCACCATTCCACCATACGGTACAGTTCAGCGACCATTTCTTTATTGTTCCAGTTGAGGTCCGGCTGATGCTCGGAATACAGATGCATGTAATATTCGTCTGTAAGCTTGTCATATTTCCACACAGAACCGGAAAAATACGATTCCCAATTGTTCGGATATCCGCCATTTTTGCCTGTTCGCCATATGTAGTAGTCCCGTTTCGGATTATCCTTGGACGAGCGTGATTCCGTAAACCACGGATGCTCATCCGATGTATGGTTTAAAACCATATCCATCATAATTTTGATGCCTCGTTCATGCGCCCTGTGAAGGAGTTTATCAAAGTCCTCCATCGTTCCGAATTCATCCATAATGGCATAATAATCGCTAATATCGTAGCCGTTATCATGATTGGGTGATTTGTACACCGGACAAATCCAGATGACATCAATGCCCAGCTCACTCAGATAGTCCAGCCTGGACAGAATGCCTCGCAAATCTCCTTTTCCGTCTCCGTCCGAATCCTGAAAGCTGATCGGATAAATCTGATACACAACGGCTTCCTTCCACCATATCTTTTTGGGCATGTTTCCCTCCTGTAGCTTCTCTGTACATCCAATAGCATATGCTCTTAACATACACGCAATACCTGCTGGCGAATCGTTTGTATGCTGGGGAGAAGGGAGATTGAAAAAATATTTTTAAAAACAGGTTGTAAAAGTTACTCCGGCGTTACCTATATATATGAACCGTCCTATCTATGAACCGACAGAAGCGGTCCCATTCTCTAAATCAAAGGAGGAAGTCACATGAACTATCGGCCCAAAGAACCAAAGGATCTGATTGTGGAGTCGGCTGTGATCCCGCCGAATATCAATGTGGATGTGGAATCAGCCACCGAAGGAGGGAAGCGCCGCCTGATGCTTAGCGATAATCCGGAGACGCTCACCCCCGTGACTGTACCTGCCCGGCAAGCTACCCTGTGGCATGATGTGGTGCGCACGACAAGCCGGACGGTCAAGCATCGCATTTTCGGCTGGCATTACAACAAAATCGGCGGACCCGTCAAACTGGGCATCACCATAGAGAACAAAAGCGATGCTACGCTGGAAGTACGTCATATCGAGCGGGCTCTTGAGATTGCGCCTGAGGATGGGAACTGGATTATGGATGTCGGGCAGTCGATTGCCAAAAGCTGTCTGGCAGGTACGATGAAGCGCTTGAAGCCAGTAGACCGTCATAAATTTGGCAAAGGCACAGCGCTGCTGGAAGAATTCGAACTTCCCGAGGGGTCCCTTGCCGGATTCACCTATGACTTCACCGTAGAATATGCCGAAGGCCACGGTACGCTGGACTATGTAATCCGCACCGTGCTCAGCAAGGATACACAGACCGACCTGCGCGGGATTCATGCGGAGCCGCTACCACCCGTACCGCCGCCGCAGGCGCATCCGCGCGGTGCATGGTCCTTTTCCGAAACGAACGCGCGGATGCCGGAATACGTGGTCGGGCAAAGTGCCAACTACCGGACATGTGCCACCAAAAAACTGGACGGCGAGACTCCCGCCGATCTGCTGTTTACCGGGGCCCGCAGCGAGCTGGGCCCTGCACTTGATAACCGTGGACAATTCGGTGTTATCTATAACGCGACGATTCCCATCGTTAACGACGGTGACGAGGAACGTACGGTCCGCATCTACGCCAATCCGCGTGGCGGAGCGTTCGCCGGGTCTGTGCGTGTGGATGATCGTGTATATGGTATCCCTCTGCTACGAGATAATACCAAGGTATGCCGATTGGCTGATATCAGCGTCCCTCCCGGCAGATCCAGCTATGATCTCAGCTTCATGGTCGCCGGCAGTGCAACTACGCCGCTAGGTCTGTACGTTATTACACTATAGCTGTGCTCACGATGACTGGATGAGCGAACGTGGGGCCAAAATTTTCACAGGATATGGTCTGCTCTATAGTAAATGGAGCTGTCCTAAAATGCTGGTTTTAAACTTTATTGGACAGTCACGCTTCGTCATTAATATAAAAAAGCGCGAGTGCAAGGGTTATTCCCCCCTGTAGCTCGCGCTTTTTGGTTCATGCTCACCCAATTGAGCAGGTTATGGTCAAGCGAAGGCACGTAGTCCTCTTCGCCGCCATACCGGCATCGGCGATGACCATACTCGGTTTGTGTCAGAATAAATATCGCTCTATTTGAACCGCTGGACCTGCCTCGAAGGCATAATGGTCAACTCTGGAATATTGACATGCTCCGGCTGCTCTAGTGCATAAAGGGCAGCTTCTGCAACATCATCGGGATGCAGCGGCAAAACGCTCGAAGTAAACGCCCGAATTTCCTGCTCGGGATATCCGGCCACCTGCGAAAATTCCGTCGCCACCGCCCCGGGGTGAATCGCAGTTACACGAATTCCTTGCGTACTGGTCTCCAAACGCAATGCGGAGGCTATGGCGCTAGCGCCGTACTTGGTAGCGCTGTATAGTCCTCCTCCGGCAACCACTTCCTTCGCTGCAATAGAGGAAACAATGACAACATCCCCCTTGGCCTGTTCCTTCATTGGCTGAAGTCCGTACTTCAATGTCAGGACAAGACCGTGCACATTCGTCTTGTAAAGCTCCTCCCATCTTTCCAGTTCCACTTCTGCCAGTGGGCTTCGATACCCGAAGCCGGCATTGGCGACGATAATGTCAAGCCGCCCCCAGCGTTCAAGAATGGCTTGAACCGCCTGCTGTACGTCTTCCTCTTTTTGGATATCGGCAGGTATTGCCATGACCTCGTACAATTCCTCTTGGTGCAAGTCGCGAACCAATTCGTCCAATCGCTCCTGACGGCGTGCCAATACAGCTACATACGCGCCTCGCTCTGCCAGTTTTTTTGCAATCGATGCCCCAATGCCGCTACTTGCGCCTGTTACCAAAGCTACTTTCCCGGCCAGGCTTTCCTTCGCTTTCCAAGATAATTTCAACTCATCCAATATCATGTTAAACCCTCCCAAGCTTATTTGGTTAAAAGCACGCGATGAACACCCTGGCTGCCTCCAGGAGCTGTACCTATATATAAATATCCGTCATGGTTTACAACCGTGGTTACCCCATAAACCGAGCCTTCAGGATCATGCCAGCTTCCGATGAGTTTACCCTGCGGATTAAGCTCCACAGCAAGCCCATGCTTCACAGGTGCGCTTGCACCGCTGAGCAGCGATTGAGGCAATTTGGCCATCATTCCAGCCAGCCACGGGCTTCCATGCATCTGATCTACAAAGGGAATACGTGTCGTGAAGAGACCGACCCAGAAATGGCCTTGATCATCACGCGTAATGTTATCCGGAAAACCGGCGAGATTATCCGCAAAAATATCCGAAGTCCCCTTCTTCGGCCCTTTGAGCCAGTATCGGGTCAATTGGTAGTGATACGACTCTGCCACAAGCACAAAATCTTCGTCCGCAGACAAGGCAACCCCGTTCGCAAAATAAAGGCCTTCCAACAGAACTGTCGTCTGCTTGGTCGCCGGATCATATTTCAGCAAACGTCCATGCGGCTTGTTCTCGGCGATTTCTTTGAAGACTACACTGCCATAATTGGAGGTGTCAGAAAAATAAATGGTACCATCTTTGGCAATATCCAGCTCGTTGGCCAAATAGATCGGTGTGCCGTCGACTTGATCGGCCAACACCGTCACGTTTCCGGAAGGATCTACCGATAGCAGCCCCTTCTTAACATCCGTAACGATCAGATTTCCAGTTGCGTCAAACATAAGTCCATTGGGCGTTCCTTTGGTATCTGCATATAGCTGGGCCTTTTGCGGATTGCCCTTTGTATCAAAGGCAGCCTTATAAATTTTCCCGTCGGAGTCTCCCGTATATAAATTTCCTTTCTTGTCAAAGGTGATAAATTCCGGAAACTTAGGGGCATCTGTTACAAGCTCTGCGGAGCTGAGTTTATTATTTTGTTGCCATGGACCCGCTTGTTCAAAAGAGGGGGGCGAAGGTGCAAGCCATTTTGCAGGCTGGACAGGGGAAGGGATAAGCATAAAAATAACCACTCCCAGAAGGATTACCGCCAGGAGCGATAATCCGGTTCTGCGTACCCATTTACGCGGTTTCTTATTCTTTTTTCCTTGAGAATCTTTGACAGACAAATCAGGTTTACTGGGCATTAGAGTGCCTCCTATGTGATGTGAATAATATTTATATTTGAACGACGATTTTACCGAAATACTGTTTTCCTTCAGCCAAAAGTGCGAAGGCTTCGCCGATTTGGCTGAGCGGGAATACCCGGTCGATGACAGGATGTAAACGATGGCGGGAAATGGCACGATTCATGTTTTCGAAATGTTCCCGGTTACCGACTTGGCTGCCGCGAATCGTCGCAGCCTTCTGCAAAATGCTGGTGACATCGAACTCAGGAATGGTCAAGCCCGATAAGAATCCGACCATGCTCACAGTCCCTCCGGTACGAAGTGCATTGATGGATTGCACCATTGTTGCCGCTCCCCCTACATCCAGGACATGGTCGACTCCGCCTGTCAGCTCCAGAGCCACCTTACCCCACTCGGGAACTTCCGAATAGTTGATTGTCTGCCATGCGCCGAGAGCCTTTGCCCGTTCCAGCTTGTCATTGCTGCTCGATGTGATAATTACCCGTGCTCCCGCCATCAGAGAGAATTGAAGCCCAAAGATGGAAACACCGCCTGTTCCTTGCAAGAGCACCGTATCCCCCGCTCGCAGCCCGCCGGATTCCATCAGCATGCTCCATGCGGTTAATGCCGCAATCGGCAAGGTGGAAGCCTCCTCCCAAGAAAGGTGATCCGGAATGGCGACGACCCCTTCTTCATGCAGAACGATATATTCAGCCGCCACTCCACTGAGCGGGCCTCCCAGACTGTCCTTTAAGACCTCCGCTCTCGTGCTCCCGCCAATGAATTTCTGTTGTAAATTTGCCGCTACCCTTTGTCCAACCTGAAATTTTGTCACCCCTTCGCCCACAGCTACAATTTCACCTGCTCCATCGGATAACGGAATGAAGGGAAATTGAAGGCCGATCGGCATTACTCCGTTGATAACTACCAAATCCCGGTAATTTAGGGACGCTGCCCTTATGCGGATCAGAACTTCCAGCCGTCCCGGCACCGGTATGTCAAGTTCCGTCAAGGTTAACTCTTCAAAGCCAAAACCGTTTTTCAGTTGCACTGCTTTCATTTTGGTTGTCCTCCCTGTAATGTTAAACTTTTTACCTAGTATGGATACAGTGTATCACTCAAGAAACGATGTTTCCCATGTAATACACTGTATCCAATTGTCTTCAAAACGTCAATCTTTACTTTAAAAATAAAAACGGTCGTAGACTGCTTCCGGGCTTTTATCGTTCCTTACCAAGTAAAATTGGAGACTGGGTGGCTTCGCTTGTCCAGAACTTGCTCAGGTGGGCAAGCATGACCAAAAAACGCGAGTTGCAGGGGTGAAATAACCCCTGCACTCGCGTTTTTTTTACATCAATGGTGATATAAGCGCTGTCCAATAGAATTGGAATTTGCTTATGCGACAGCCTTATTTAAGCTCCAATTTTATAAACTATGTCGATTTAAACGTGCTCATGACTACACTACGCTACTAAGCATAAAATTGGGGGGCGGACTCGGCTCCGGCTTGCCAAACAAATAACCCTGCGCCAGGGACACACCTGCTTCACGACAAAATTCAAAATCCTCCATCTGCTCAACGCCTTCAGCCAGTACCTGGCCGCCAAAACGAGAAGCCGATTCCACGATCCCTGTAATTTGTCGCTTCTGATCACTGTTGAGATAACAGCCATCAATTAAACTGCGATCAATTTTGACATAATCCGGCTGGAGACAGTTCATCAGCTCTGTCGTAGAATAACCTGCCCCCACATCGTCCAGTGCCACTGAAACTCCACGTTTGCGATATAGTTCAAAAATATGATGCAAAACATTCAGGTCATCAATTTCTTCCGTCTCTACGACCTCAAACACAAAATCCTCCGTATTCATGGACAACCGATCAATCGTCTCAAAGGTATGATTCAAGCAATAGGCCGGTTTATAAATAGTGGAAGGAAGAAAATTAATAAAACGTTTGATTCCCGCAGGAAGGCATGTTGCACTTTTTTCAATCGCAGAAATACGGGCTGACCGATCCAGATGAGCATGCAAGCCAGCTTCACGGGCAATTTCAAACAGCCGAAAAGGCTGAAAAGGCCGCTCCGAATGTGACGGACGCAACAAAAATTCAAACCCGATAACATTCAGCTTGTGGTCGACAATAGGCTGCATATGGCTGGAAAAGCTTTGATCCGTAATAATGTCCATGACATTCGGATGCTTGATTCGGGCTTGCAGTTGGCTGAATGGAAGCCAATCCTCATACCCTTCGATATGAAACGTTCCGGTCACCACAACCTCCATATGTAACAACCATTCCTTCGGCAGAAGAGCCAGTCTGTCCATCAATTGCTCCAGCTCCGAAGGACTGTGATAGCGAAACGCAGCGCCGTCCTCGCGCCCTTGTTCCTGCTTTATTTGTTCCGACAGCATACCCAAATTGTCCACCGCTTGAGTAAGCGACACCCTGGAATGCCTGATTTTCAGCAATCCCTGGTCCTTAATAGGTAATATGATGCTGCAATTGCTGCAAGTCATAATGGTCCTCCTCGGAACAATTTTCCGGTTTTTTCACCATTATATCACAAATAACTAGAACAAAAGTACTATAAAATTATGAAAAACAAGCTTGTTTCCATTTTAAACTTAGGACTTAAGTGTATATTAGACAAGAGATAAAGCCCTTTGAACCATTTTCCAATTAAATTACTGTTATTCTAGAAAATCAAAAAAGCAGCAAGTCTCTGGGTACAGAGACTTACTGCCTTTTTAATTTCAAATGAAAGCCAGAAACACAGACTTATTTGGAAGCCTTTGGCTTGGTTGTTTTAGCTGGTTTAACCACCGCAGGTTTGGTTGCTTTTACGGCAGGCTTCGCTGTTGCTTTCGCTGGAGTCACGGTTTCCTTTACAGGTGTCGTTGCTGCATTGGGCTTCGCGCCAGCTTTAAGACTATATTTCGCGAAGCCGTCAGCCGCGCTGCCGAGGAATGAAATCTGCTGGTTTCCGGCAAGCACGTCTTTGGCATCAGGCGAGGATTCGAAGGTAATCTTAGCCTCACCGAAAGGAGCAATAGACCAGTTGCCATCCGCAGCCGGATTAATCGTTCCGTTCGTACGGATGTAATCAATAACGACCTGGCGGCTTTCGTCCGGTGCTGCCATCACAATGCGTTTGCCATCCGGATTTGCCAGTTTGGATGAGGAAGCACGATAGTTGTTGGTCGCTACGATAAATTTCTGTGCAGGATCAATTGCTTTCCCGTTGTATTGTAAATCCTTGATACGATGAGCAGAAGGATCAATAACGATTCCCTTGGCATCATATCGTGCAGGCTGAGTCACATCAATCTGGTAATTCACACCGTCAATGACATCAAAATTGTAGGTAGGGAAATCTTTGTTAATCAGCGATTGTTCCTCGGTTTTCTTTGGATCGATACGGTTAAACTGGCCCGCAGACCATTCCAGCCATTCCTGAATTTCAGCACCGGTAACTTCTACGGCCTGAACCGTGTTCGGATACACGTACAGATCGGACACGTTTTTAATGGCTATCGTGCCTTCAGGAATGCTGGTATAATACTCGGCACCGTTTCGACCACCAGCCTTGAATGGGGCGCCAGCCGACAATACGGGAAGATTTTCGTATTCGGTTCCTTTAAGATGGTTCTGTACGTACCATTTTTGTGCATTCGTCACAATCTGAATGGATGGGTCATCCTGCACTAATGCAAAATAACTGTTGATCGGTGCAGTCGTTGTTCCCACCGGTTGACGAACATAATCCAATGTTCCTTTATGTTCGTCCTGGACCGCCTCTGTCAGTTTGAATTCGGGTTTGATCTGTTGCACCGCTGCATTGGTAGTATTCACAACCGGGCGCACTTCCGACTGAGAGTTGGTTACATTCCACACGCGGTTTTTCTTTTCAAGGCTCAGGTCAATAATGCCTAGCTCCTTGCCCCATGAGGAAGCTTCTACAGCCGGTACGCCATTAATGGTTCCTTTATCCAGGTCTACACCGCTCATTCCTTTAAAATCAGGGCCGGGGAAAGATTTATGCGCGTGTCCAAATAAAATAGCGTTAATTCCGTCCACCTTGCTCAAATATTTAACGGCATTCTCCATCAATGGAGTTTGCGGTACATCCTCATAACCTGTGTGTGCCAGCACAATAATAATGTCAGCACCCTCGGTTTTCATTTGTGGAATAAACTTTTTCGCCGTTTCCACAATATCCTTGGTAACGACTTTGCCCTTCAAATTACTTTCATCCCACTGCGTAATTTGTGGTGTTACCAAGCCAATCACGCCCACTCTGAGTGGATGAACTTCACCCTTTTCATCCGTCACTTCTTTATCCAGAATGCGATAAGGGGTAAAATAATTTTTAGTGCCTTGGCCCCCATCATCGTAATATACGTTCGCATTTACGTAAGGGAAATCAGCTCCCTTGAGCGATCTTTCCAAAAAGTCGAGACCATAGTTAAATTCATGGTTCCCCACCGTAGCCGCATCATAGTCCATCAAGTTCATCATCTTGTAGACCGGATGGACACCGCCTTCTTTCTCGAAGGTTTTGCTTCTGGCCATATAATCACCCAGTGGATTGCCCTGCAACAAATCGCCGTTATCGAACAACAGGCTATTTCTTGTTTCGCTGCGCGCCTGCTGGATCAGTCCGGCTGTGCTAACCAAGCCGTATTCGTTCGTTTCCTTGTCTGCATAGTAATCGTAATTCATCAAGGCCGCATGAATATCCGTTGTTTCCATGATCCGCAAATTCACTGTAGCGCTATCCTTGGATTCGCTGGCAGCCCAAGACGGAGCGGCTGAAAACACCAGCATACTACAGGCAACGACTGCTGCTGTAAGCCCTCTAAACCATTTTTTATGAAATATCAAAATATATCCCTCCTCATTAAGATGTAGGCCTCATACACATACTTTTGCACATATATGTAAGCTTTGAACCCACCATTCCTATTTTAATCCAACGCGGGACAAAAGAGTAGTCATTTACCCTATTTATTTATGAAAAAATAATTAATTTTCCGAGAACATAAAAACCAGCAAACCTCCCAAATAACTCGGAGAATTGCTGGTTCCTCATATTCTATCCGATTCTATTTTTCCCACACCTGACGTCCAGTTTGCTTACCCACATACTCAATACGATTCGGGTTTACATCCAGAATGACATAATCGGGGTCATCCGGGCCGGAAAACCATTCCTTCAACGAATCATTCCACACTTGCTTGCGCAGTCCCTCATCCGCTGTGACCTGGACGGTAGCCTCAACTTCTACGACTTCCTTCGTACCGCCCACTTCATAACCCAACAGCAAATAAGCGTTCGGATTGTCCTTTAGCTCATCCACCTTATGCGTTTTACGATCCGTTGCCAGATGGATGTTCAACCCTTCGTTAAAAAGAGCCATATAGCGCACCTTCGGCTTGCCGCCCTCCACCGTACCCAACGAGCAAAATTTGTTGTTATCCAAAGCCTTTACAATGGCTTGTTCCAGTTGGCTGCGATCCAATGTTTCCGTTTTACCCACGGTACAACAACTCCTTTTCGTAAATTAGAATTCCTGTGAATTGGTTTCCGACAAGATCATGGTCATTTTCAGAACAAAACTCACAGTAAAAGTGTACCCTAGCGTACGGCAAATGAACCGTCACTTCTTCCCCAATGCTGGACAGACCCGCCTTCTAGGCATATAATCGTCGTAGTAAACCCGAATTGAATAACCCATTCGACTATACAATGCCAGGGGTGCTGGAATCGGCCGGCTGAGAGTGTGTCCCAAGACACTGACCCTTACAACCTGATCTGGGTAATGCCAGCGTAGGAATGCTTAAGCAAGATACGCCCTTTCTTTTCTTATTACGGCGGGCCATCCCTTACTTTGGTATATACAAGCGCAAGCGTCCCGGAACATCGGGGCGCTTTTTTGTTGAAGATGATGTTGTTGGAACAGATAGCGTATGGCAGAGGTTATTTTTGTGAAATGGGAAACATAAGCTGTCTGATCCGACGGATTACGGGTAATAAAAGGAGAGAACACAACGATGAAGCGCATGAAAATATTAAGCCTGGGGCTGATCAGTCTGTGGCTCATGGCCCTGACTCTGACCGCATGCGGCGGAAGCTCCCCCTCTGCACCACAAGGCGCGGCTCCTGCCGCCGACACCCAAGCGACCTCCCCGACCAAGGGACTCCAGGACGTTAAAGTCGTGCTCGACTGGACGCCAAATACGAATCATACGGGCCTCTATGTCGCCAAGGACAAAGGATTTTACGAAAAAGCAGGCTTGAATGTCCAGATCGTTCAGCCCGGTTCGGGCGGAGCCGATCAAATGGTTGCTTCCAATGCTGTACCTTTTGGTATCAGCTATCAGGAGGGCGTCACACAGGCTCGTACGCAAGGGGTACCGCTCGTATCCATCGCTGCGGTCATTCAGCATAATACATCAGGCTTCGCAGCCCCGGTTGACCGCGGGATTAAGAGCCCGAAGGATTTTGAAGGTAAAACCTATGGCGGCTGGGGTTCGCCCGTAGAAGAAGCGGTCATGAAATCCATCATGGACGCAGACAAAGGTGATGTAAGCAAGGTGAAGATCATCAACATGGGCAATGCCGATTATTTTACAGCCGTGAAGCGGGATATCGACTTTGCCTGGATTTTCTACGCATGGACCGGGATTGAAGCCCAACTACGGGGTGAGCCACTGGATATGCTGTATGTAAAAGATTATTCCGAAAGCCTGGATTACTATACACCTGTCATCGTGAGCAACGAACAGACCATTAAAAATGATCCCAAGCTGGTCAAGGCCTTTATGGACGCGACCGCCCAAGGCTATGAATATACCATCGCTCACCCGGAAGAAGCCGCAGATATCTTGATCAAAGCGGTTCCGGAGCTGGATAAAAAGCTGGTACTCGCCAGCCAAAAATGGCTAAGCCCGCGTTATCAGGACGATGCCACCCAATGGGGCGTACAAAAAGCGGAGGTATGGAAAAACTACTCCGACTGGATGTACGAGCGCAAGCTGCTCAGCAAACCCTTGGAAGTCGATAAAGCCTTCACCAACGACTTCCTGCCCAAGCGTTGATCTTGGAAAAATGCCACACCAATAAAACCCAAAAATATGTTGCTTTTAACGCGGTTGGCAGCGTAGCGGTTCATTTGAATCTGGAGAAGCGAAGCGCTCGCCTTTGCCGTGGGATTCTTACCTTTTAAATTTATTCAAAGAATCCCGCGGCAACAGCGATCGTAAGATCAAATGAAACGCGGAGCGGTCTCACCCGCCTTAAACCACCATATTTCCCTAAAAACACTCCAAATAAAGGACAGGTGAATTCACATGGCTAACACACTGCTCAGTATTCAAGTGATTCCTAAAACCCCAAATAACGAGGACTCTTATGCATATGTAGATAAGGCGATTGAAGTTATTCAGCGCTCTGGTGTCAAACATCAGGTGAACCCATTGGACACGACCATGGAAGGTGAGCTGGATGAGCTGCTGAAAGTGGTTAAGGACATGCACGAGGCACTGACAAAAGCGGGCAGTCCAAGTGTCATTTCACAGATCAAAATCGCACATAACCCGCAGGGTATCAGCATGGATAAGCTGACCGAGAAATATCGCCCATGAACCCGAAAGGCAAAAACGCATCCTGGTGGAAAAGCGTATGGCCGCCCCTTGTGGCGGTCCTATTCTTTTTAGCGGCCTGGCAGGGAGCGGTTTCCTATTGGCATGTGGAATCATGGATACTGCCTGCTCCGTCCCTGATCGTGCAGGAAGGAATGGCCCAGTCGGCGCTGCTTGGTGCCCATACCTGGGCTACCGTTCGCTTAACGCTGGCAGGATTTGCTATCGGTACAGCGACAGGGCTATTGATCGCTATCGTTCTTCATACCATCCCTTTTCTCAAATCGGCTCTGTACCCGCTGCTCATTCTTAGTCAAAACATTCCGACCATCGCTCTCGGCCCGTTGCTGATGGTGTGGTTTGGTTTTGGCGTGTTGCCCAAGCTGATGGTGATTACACTGGTCTGCTTTTTCCCCGTGGCTGTAGCGGCCATGGACGGGCTGACACGGACGGACCGCACGATGATGAGCTATATGCGCATGTCGGGCGCAGGCCGCATGGCTATTTTTATGAAGCTGGAGTTACCACATTCCCTGCCACAAGTGTTTTCGGGCATCAAGATTGCTGCCACCTACAGCGTGATGGGCGCAATCATTGCGGAATGGATCGGAGCCAGTGAAGGAATTGGATATTATATGAATCTGCAAAAATCGGCCTACCGCACGGATCTGATTTTTGCCGCCATTGGCATCATTGTTACACTCAGTTTGCTAATGTTCGTAGCTATTCTATTGCTGGAAAAATGGCTGGTACGCTGGAAACCCGATCAGGAATAGCTTCCAAATGATATGACCAGAATACGCTGGAACCGCAGGATACCAAAGAAAGGACGTGGTGCGTATGAGTCTGCATCCGGCTGACTTATCACCGCAAAATATGGCTGATGAACAACAAGTCCAAGGGATCGGGGAGCCGCAGGAGCGTTCCTCCACTCCTCCAGCTCTGGAACTGGACGGCATCAGCCTGGCCTTCCGTGAAAAGCGAAGCTTGCTCCCCGTATTGCAGGATGTATCCCTGACCGTCAAACCCGGGGAATTCGTCTCCCTGATCGGTCCGTCGGGCAGCGGCAAAAGTACGCTGTTTCACATCATCGGCGGGCTGCTTAAGCCCCAGCAAGGACACATCCGTATGCACGGACAGGACGTGACCGGTGAGCGTGGGCATATCAGCTATATGCCACAGCAGCCCGCGCTTTTTCCGTGGCGTACCACGCTGGACAATGTGCTGCTCGGGCAGCAAAACGCGCCGCGTAAAGATACAGCGGCGCAGCCCCGCCACGCCAGCGAACGCGAACGCCGTGAGGATGCCCTGCAATGGCTGGAGCAGGTCGGGCTTGGCCCATTCGCAAAGGCGTATCCGCATACGCTCTCTGGCGGCATGCAGCAGCGGGCGGCTTTCCTGCGCGCGCTACTCAGTCCGCAAGAGCTGATGCTGCTGGATGAGCCGTTCAGCGCACTGGATGCGCTGACGCGTGGAGACATGCAGCAATGGCTCCTGCGGATGTGGGAAAAGAACCGCCGCTCCGTGCTGTTCATTACCCACAGCATTGAGGAAGCGTTGCTGCTCTCCGACCGCATCTACGTACTGTCGGCACGACCTGCTTCGGTGATACATGTCGTAGACGTTCCCTTCCCCCGTCCTCGCAGGGAAGAAATCACCCTCGACCCGCGCTTTATCGAATGGAAGCGAAAAATGACAGGCTGGATGCGCGAGGAAAAGCACAGACTGGAAGGCGACACGGGCAACCCTGAAGGCGTCCGTGAGGATGCTTCAGGTGACGAGGTAAAGCCGTTATGAATGACTTGAAGAACATGAAACTGGACGTGAGAACACCATCGGCAGCACCCGCGCCGCTCATCGACGCGCATATTCATGTGGATAGCTATCCGCCTGAGCAGCAGGAGCTATTGCTCGCTTCGCTTGCTGATAGCAGCGTCGAAGCCGTCATAGCCGTGTCCATGCATCTTGCCTCCAGCCGGGCCAATTTGCGCTTGTCTGAGCGTTTTCCCGGGCTGGTACGACCCGCCTTCGGCTTTCATCCCGAACAGCCTCTTCCATCGCAAGCTGAGCTTGATCTGTTGTTCGACTGGATGGACAAGCATGTAGAGCATATGGTTGCCGTAGGCGAAGTTGGCTTGCCCTACTATAATCGGCTGGAAGCCTTGGAGAGAGGCGTTTCCTTTGACCTTGCTCCTTACATAGAACTGCTGGAACGTTTTGTCCGATTTGCGGGAAAGCATAACAAGCCGATTGTGCTGCATGCTGTTTACGAGGACGCGGACATTGCCTGCGACTTACTGGAACGCCACGGCGTCACGCAGGCGCATTTCCATTGGTTTAAAGGCTCTGCCGCCACGACTGAACGCATGGCCCGTAACGACTATTATGTCTCCTTTACACCGGATCTCTTGTATGAGGACGAAATCCGAAGTTTGGCAACACGGTATCCATCCGGTCAGGTGATGGCAGAAACGGACGGCCCTTGGCCCTTTGAAGGGCCTTTTGCCGAACAACAGACCCATCCACGCATGACCGCCGAAGTCATTCGCGCGTATAGCAGGCTGACAGGTCAAGATGAAACTGCCGTTCGGCAATTATTTTATGACAATACGAAACGCTTTTACGCACTGTCTGCTTTCTAAAGCCATATCAGCTATTCCCTGAAAAGATATACAAGCCAGCTTACAACAAAAGCAAAGAACCTCCTATTACGCGGACTTCA
The DNA here is from genome assembly GCF_000520815.1 of Paenibacillus maysiensis. GTDB lineage: Bacteria > Bacillota > Bacilli > Paenibacillales > Paenibacillaceae > Paenibacillus > Paenibacillus maysiensis. The sequence continues at coordinate 29,704 of NZ_ASRY01000126.1, forward strand.
TCATGCGCAAAAAGGAGGTTCTTTGTATTTTTCAAACATACCTACGGCTTCATGCCATTTATATGTTGCTGCGTTATTTTTATCGCCTACCCGACCTTTATTGCTTTAAAAATCCCTTTTGCTCCAAAAAAGACTTCATCTGCAAACGTGCGGGCTCGGTCAGTCTTGCTGCCATTTGCTCTGACCAAGGGGTAGACCGCTGACCACCTGTGCGTTCCTTCAAATATTCAGCCGATGTGTGATCATACAGATCCACAGCTTTCATCGTCTGATTTTTGTCGTAGCCGTTCATATGCAAAACACCGGACAGTGGAAGACGTGGACGTAAGCTCCCTTCCTGATCCGGTACACCAATACACATACCGAACACCGGATATACCAGCTCAGGCAATCCCAACAGCTCCGATACCTCGGCTATTTTCGTACGGATGCCCCCGATGTAGACAATGCCCAAACCGAGTGATTCGGCAGCCACCGCTGCATTCTGCGCAGCTAACGCGGCATCAATGGTCGCAACCGTATAATTTTCGACGGAACCTTCATAGGAAGGCTGACCCGGCTGATGGTGAACCGTGACCTGCTTCAAGCGGTACAAATCTGCACACCATACCAGAAACACCGGGCATTGCTCTACGTAAGCCTGACCGCCCGCCAGTTCAGCCAGCTTTGTTTTCAAAGAAGGCTCTGTAACGGCAATGACGGTATAAGCCTGTACATTGCTGGACGAGGAAGCCATCTGGCCTGCTGCCACAATAGCTGCGAGCTGCTCGTCAGTAATAGCGTCTGACTTGAATTTTCGTACAGACCGGTGATTCATCAACAAGGAAATTGTATCATTCATGACTGCTTCACTCCTAATCCATAATATAAGCTCTTTATCTGCGTCAAGCTGTAGGCATACGAAGAAATTCTTGCATGCTTGCATGGCACTCCTACAAATATTATGAAACCTTAGCGTATGATAAGCAACTATAAGCCATTTAGCAAGGAAGGATTCTATGAAAAAGGGCTGAACATAACAAAAAAGCAAGCACGCAGAAGGTTAATCCTTGCGTACTTGCTAAGAAACAGTATGTTCGTTCTAATAATATCGTTGCCCAATTCTTATAAATATCTACATGAGTCAAAGTTCTTTCTACATTCACTCAGTACCTTAGTAAGTTTTTCAAAAAGTCAGTAATTTCTTTGACTGGTCTCAGGTCCAATGTGCTTGAGGAAATCCAATCATTGTCTTGTATAGAGACTTGATTTGCTTTTCCTGGCTTTAAAATATTAGCTATGCAACCAACTATAACTTTTGCCTCGTCTGTTACTCCCCAATTATGTCTATACTGATCATCGATATTATTCACATAGTTTAAGGCACCTTTTAAAATCTCTGGATACACAACTTCAGCACACTGAATCAATGCATCTTCCAATGTGCCTTTATCTCTATTATTAGGGAAAACATGTATTCCTATACGAGGGATATTTTCTATAATCTCACCTGGAGATCCTATATTCGAAAACGCTAAGTCGTCATCTCCTAAAGTCTGAATTATATTTTGACAACTTATCTTGGCTTCTTCATCATCCGCGTCAATCAGAACGCCAACTGCACTTAAAAAACCATTTTCCTTCTTCAAAATATTTAACAAAGTTAACCTCAACACTTTTGCTATTTTGGTTATTCCTCCGGCAGAGTGTACAGCGACTGAGAAGTTGTTGCTCTGAAAGAAAACTGGAATAGAAACTCTTTTTAGTAAATCGCCTTCAGGAGGAAAGTTCTTTGGTATTATATCTAGCCAGTAATCATCTAATTTAGAAAGCTGTTGAACTCTTTTAAAACCATTCGACTTCAAGACTTTCCCCACTACTTCAACATCGTGAGGACCTTCGACAACCAAATATGCATATTCCATTTGCCTACCTCACATCCTGACCCAGCTCATATCTCAATGAGTACATATCCTCACCTATAAACCTTTTTGAATATGTTTTACTATCCGACGAAGGTTTCTCTAATCTATAGGTAGTAAGCTCGTTTAAATTTTCTGTATCTGCTGATAATATCGCATCAATGGCTTCTAAACTATGAGTTGTTACAAACAGCTGTACATTAAAATCTTTACAATTGCTGACAAGCCAATCAAAGAACTTTCTAAATAGTTTGGAATGTATAGCAGTTTCAACTTCATCTATTAACAACACACCGTTTTTAGACTGTAAAATAGCGGTCGCAATAGTTAAAATTCTCCGCACACCATCACCATAAACCGTAATCGGAACATACCCCATCGTCCTATGCTTAAAATAAGGAGTAGATCTGTTGCCATTAGGATCTAATATCTCTATTCCCTCAATATTCTCATCAAAATCTTGAAGTAAGTTGATGATACTATTTTTATTCCCCGACATAATAGTTGCTGAAATCGCTTTTGCTGAGATAGGCATTACACGATGATCCACGGGAGATACTAGATTTGTCTTGAAAATAACATTTTTCCGATCTCTTCGCATAACTCTTTGTGAATCGGTAATCAAATACTTTTGCTCTACTTCATCATTGAGTATTTTAGTTCTAAACATGATTTCAACTGCTCGTTCTTCTTCTACTTCTCCAATTTTCTCCTGTTGTTTCACACTATTCGTTAAATCCATAACAGATGTTTCATGACATTCAATATTACATTCTATAAATCCCGATTCTAATTTTGCTCCTAAATTAATACGTTCTCTGACTAACTCATTAACAGTCCCGTAAAATGCAACTGGAAAAGTCCATAGAACAGAGTCTACTGTCGATAGTTTCCGAGATAATATTGAAAATGTTCTATCTCTCCCTTTAGAAGTAGCAATAAGCTGAAATATATCCCCTGGACTTGTTATTAATTCAATACTTTCTAAAATGGAAGTCTTACCTACATTATTTTTCCCCACTAAAAGATTGAACTGACTTAAATTTTTCAGCTCCAAGCCTTTAATCCCACGAAAATTTCCAATATATAAATCATTTATATGATTCAAAAATTATCGCTCCTCCCTAACGTGCTCATACTTCATTATATTCCTCATTATTGACTGAATACTTTTACAATATAAAAAACCTTTAGAAGAATTGTGTATCCTCCTCTGTGAATCGTGTAATTCCATTCTATCAAAGAACCGTTACTTAGGGTTTGAATTTTAAAAAGGGTTGCCCTAAGGACAACCCTTGATTTTATCTACAGTTTCACCCGTTGGAGACGCAGGGCATTCAGCACCACCGAAACAGAACTAAATGCCATGGCTGCTCCCGCCAGCCACGGGGCAAGGAAGCCCAATGCTGCAATCGGGATGCCAATCACGTTATAACCTAACGCCCAAAACAGATTTTGCCGTATATTCGTCATCGTGCGGCGGCTCATTTCGATCGCATCGGGAATGCTGTTCAGATTACCGCGCATGAGTGTGATATCCGCAGCCTCCATCGCCACATCCGTACCTGTGCCCATGGCCATCCCGATATTAGCGGTAGCCAGCGCGGGTGCATCATTAATGCCATCCCCAACCATAGCTACGATCAGACCCTGCTCCTGAAGCCGTTTTACTTCTTCCGCCTTACCCTCTGGCAGCACCTCAGCCAGCACCCGATCAATTCCAGCCTCGGCAGCAACAGCCCGCGCGGTCCGTTCATTGTCACCCGTAATCATGATGACCTCAATGTTCATTGCACGCAGACGGGCAACCGCCTCCCGTGACGTTTCCTTAATCGTATCCGCCACGGCTACCAGTCCAGCATAGGAACCGTCCACCGCAATCAGCATTGCTGTTTTGCCCGCGTTCTCCAGCTCATGCATATGCTGCTCGGCCGATTCGCCAACCGTGATGCCCTCACGACTCATCAGCCGACGTGTACCTGCCAGCACTTGCTTGCCTTCCACATGAGCCTTCACGCCATAGCCTGGAATATTTTCAAAATCCGTCGGCTCCACTAGCTCAATGCCGCGATCCGCAATGCCCCTTACAATAGCTTCCGCCAGTGGATGCTCCGAGCTTTTTTCCGCCGCAGCCAACAACCGCAGCAAATCCGTTTCGCCCAAGCTCCCTTCTCCGACCACAACATCCGTCAGCTCAGGCTTGCCGTTCGTGACCGTGCCCGTTTTGTCCAGTACCACGGCATTGACCGAACGAGTCATCTCCAGATGCTCGCCGCCCTTGAACAGAATGCCGTATTCAGCGGCGCGTCCCGATCCCGCCATGATAGACGTTGGCGTAGCCAATCCGAGCGCACAAGGGCAAGCAATGACAAGCACCGCAATCATTTTCTCCAGGGAGCCTGCAAAATCAGCCGGAGTCACAAGGAAAAACCAGACGATAAAGGCCAATGCAGCTATAGCTACAACGATTGGAACAAAAATTCCTGATATTTGGTCAGCAATCCGCTGAATCGGTGCCTTGGAATTTTGCGCATCTTCCACGACCTTAATAATACGTGCTAACGCCGTATCTCCACCGACACGCTCAGCCTGAATACGAAGCACACCGTTTTTATTGAGTGTGGCTCCTGTGACCGCAGAACCTGCCTCTTTTTCCACCGGAAGGCTTTCGCCACTCAGCATGGATTCATCCACCGCCGAGCGTCCGTCCACTACCACACCGTCTACAGGGATTTTCTCGCCGGGACGTACAATAAAAATGTCCTTCACGCGAACCTGCTCAATCGGTATATCAAGCTCTTGCCCATCACGTACTACACGCGCTGTCGTCGCCTGAAGACTCATGAGACTCTTGATCGCCTCGGACGAACGGCCCTTGGCTACTGCCTCGAACCATTTGCCGACGAGAATAAGCGTAATCAGAACCGCGCTTGTCTCATAGTACAGTTCAGGCATTTTCATAACAGCCATACCGCCCATGCCATCCATCACGGTCGACGGGCGCAAGGTGAGATACAAGCTGTAAAAATAAGCCGAAGACGTGCCCAGAGCAACCAGTACATCCATATTGGAGCCGCCGTTGCGCAACGCCTTGTATGCTCCTACGTAAAACTGCCAACCAATCACAAACTGTATCGGCGTAGCCAGTGCGAACTGGAACCAAGGGTTCAAAAACAAGCTCGGTATATACATCCATGAGGTAAATGAAAAATGAGTGACCATCGCCCATAACAGCGGAAGTGACAGTACCGCAGATACGATCCACTTCCATTTTTTACGACTCAAATCCTTGCTGCGCACGTCTGCGATGTTATCCTCGGCACTCTGCGGGATGGCTCCATAGCCAAGCTGCTCAATCTTGCTCACCAGATCACCGACCGCAATACTTCCCGCCGCATATTCCACATGCGCTGTTTCCATCGCCAAATTCACCGTAGCGCCCGTCACACCCGGCATCCGGTTCAGACCCTTTTCAATCCGGGTCGCGCAGGCTGCGCATGTCATGCCCGTCACATTCAGATTGGCTTCCTCACTCACGGTTCCAAAACCAAGCGAAGCAATTTTATCGCGAAAATCCGGAGTGTCGGTCTGCTTCGGATCATACGATATCGACGCCTGCTCCAGAGCCAGATTCACATTAGCCTGCGCCACGCCGTCTATTCGATTCAATCCCTTTTCAATACGGCTGGCACAGGCAGCACAGGACATCCCCGTAATATGAAGCGTTATCTGCTTGTCACCGTCGGTCACACGGTTTTCCATGGTTACTCTCCTCCTAGATACCCCCATGGGGTATATTCATGTTCAAAAGAAAAAGCCTCTTCATGGAAGCTTTTCCTTTAAAACAAATTTTTTACGCGTTACATATCCTTAACTTAAACGACGTCGTAGCCTTGGTCCTCGATTGCAGTTTTCAGAGCTTCCACGTTCAGCTTGGACTCATCGTATTCTACAGCCACTTGTTTCGCTTCAAGACTGACCTTACCGGAAGCGCCGACTTTCTCCAAAGCTCCTTCTACTGCTTTCACGCAATGATTGCAGCTCATGCCCTCTACGTTCAACGTTACTTGTGCCATTTGTATTTCCTCCTCTGGGGTACTTTATGTACCCGATTTATGTGTATGGGTATTGCTCTTAACGGATCAGCTTCTTGACCGTAACCAGCAGCTCGTCGATCACTTCTGGCTCTCCGGCCTGCATGCGCTCAATAACACAGCTTTTCATATGCCCTTCCAGCAGCAGCTTGCCGACACCATTCAGGGCGGACTGGACAGCCGCAATCTGGTTCAGCACATCGTCACAGTAGGTATCCTTCTCGATCAAGCCCTTGATTCCTCGAACCTGACCTTCAATACGGTTCAATCGGGATGTAAGACTGTTCTTGAATTCTGCCGAGTGATGACTTTTTCTAACGGTCTTTTCCCCTTCTGCTCCGCAATGAGCCTCATGGACTTCAGCGTTGGAAACAGGTTGCTCTTCAGCCATACATCAGCCTCCTGTGTTGTGTATATGCATTCATGCATTTGTTATATCCCTATCATAATATACCCCCATGGGGTATGTCAACATTCCATGAAAATGTCACTTTTTCGCCTTTAAATCGATGCCTGCGTGGGCTTTTGAATCTGATGTGCTTGTAATGGCAGAATCACCGCCATCTTTTTTACCATCATCCGTTTGGGTTAGCACTTTACCCTGATTCAACTTGTCAAAATACGGTTCCAGTATGGCAGATATTTGATCGTATTCACGTTGTTCCTCTGCGCTTAAGCGCTCCTTGTGGAGTGCGCCGTTTTCATCCGTCATTTTCAGATTATAGACCCCGAGTTCTCTCAATAACCCCATAAAAACAGTGAACTCCTCTTTCGTTAAATGTCCCTGCGCCTGTTGCAACTTGGATTCTAATCTATTATATTCCTCTGGCGATCCTCCCTTTTCAATTAGCTTTTCCTGTGAACCATACATTGTATCCGCCAAGTAAGTGTAAGCAGCAAAGGCACCTGTCGGAATCAGTAATACCGCTGCGAGAAGAGTTATCACAATATACTTTTTCATCGGTTTAGATCCTCCCTTTTCAATCCGTTCAATTTGACTCATAATGTTTTCTTTTAATTCAGCCGGAGCCAATACGTGGTCATCATCCTGCTGCATCACCCTACGTAGTTCTTGCTCAAGCTTCATGTATCTTCTCCACCTTTCCGATTAGAAAATGTTCCTGCTGCTCTTTCGAACGAAGCTTTTGCAAAGCCGCGTGAATTCGTGATTTCACCGTGCCTAATGGTATCTCTAAAATGTTGGAGATTTCCTCTTGGGAATATTCCTGCAAATAGTGCAACACAATGACCTGTTTAAGCTTGAATGAAAGCTGCTGAACAGCATATAACAACGCATGATTTGATACCTTGCTCACAATTTCTTCAGAAAAATCATGAGATGTATGAAGTTCGAGCCTTTTTGCTCTGCTTGTGATTCGTAGCCTCATCCATTGTTTTCTCCGGTAAGCCCGGATCTGACGCATAACGACTCCCATTAGCCAAGGCTGAAAAGGACGTCTTTCGTCAAATTGCTCAAGTGATTTATATACATGAATATAAATTTCCTGCACCACATCATCAGCATCCACTTTCTCTTCCAACAGAAAATACACCGTTCTATAGACTGTATGGATTGTTTGATCATACAGTTCCCTGTAAGCTTCACGACTGCCAGCCAGCGTCTCCGCAACAAGAGCAATCATCAAATCATCTTTTGTCAAATTTACCCACCTCCTTGCGTTGTCCAATCCTGATCTCCCCCTTTCTTTCATCTCACACTATATATTGGCAGGAAACCGAAATATCGTTCGATTCTGTCTCAACAACAGGAAAATAGTCTCCGCATAATCATTCTTTAGAAGGACTACTCTTTTGGTAATATATTGATATAATATTAAAGTACAATTCCCACTTGGCTTGTATATCTATCCAAACGAGCAATAATAACAAATCATACATCGAAGGAGCTTATTAGAAGTCAATGAAAATAAAGATTACACCCTTGTTACGGCTTATCCAAGGCCTGTTGTGGTTTAAAATCCTTGTAATCATTATCGCTGGATGTATATTTATTTCAGCCCAACCGACAGGTGGAGAGTCGCGGTTAATCCATATGGCCTCCCGCACACTATCCATCACACATCCACTTGAAGGTTCTACCGCTCATATGGTCGGATTTGTATTCGGAAAATTGTTCTTTCGATTACTTCCTACAATACTGATCCTGCTGTTTATTGCGACAAAACGGTATAAACTCACCCTTACTTCACTGCTTTTCGTATCCATTTTTGGTTTAAACATAAACGGAATAGACCCTTTCTTTCCCGTTCATATCTGCATGCTTATTTCAATTCTGGTTCACAAACCATCTCGTATGTATTTAAAACAGACACCTTTCCCCGTAAAGGAAGCCGCAGATATATCGAATGCAGAACGGTAGAAAAAACTCCCATGGACTGAAATGGTTCATGTATCAGTCCATGGGAGTTTTTCAGTTCAAATTCGCCTTATTTCAAGCTTTCGCGCGCGTTTCATTGGCAAGTAGCATAAAGCTTAATAACGCACCAACCTCCGCTATAGCGATGACGATAGCCATTGGTATAGGCGTTGTTCCACTGCCCAGACCCACCAGCGGTGAAGCGATAGAGCCCAGCAACAGAGGCAGCAAGCCGAGCATGGCGGACGCACTGCCTGCGGAGCGCTGCTGGCTTTGCATCGCGAGTGAGGTGGTGGTTGTACTCACGATCCCGACACAGGATACAATAAAGAACAGCGGAACTAGAACAGCAAATAGTTGACCCCCGGTAAAGGCCACCGTAAGTAGGCTAATTCCCGCTACAGCCGCAATCAACAACCCCGACAAGAGCAACTGCCGTTCGCTGAAACGGCCGGCAAGCCTCCCGGTCAATTGGGAAAACAGTACAATCCCCAAACCATTCACCGCGAAAATAATACTGTATGTCTGAGGTGAAACCCCGAAAATATCCTGAAGCACGAACGGCGAGCCAGCGATGTACGCAAACATGGCTCCTGTAATGAGCGCCTGCGAGAAGGCGTACCCCATAAAGCGCCGATCCGTAAATAAATGACCGAGTGTACGAAGCGTCTGCTTCAAACCACCCGACGAACGGCGGCTGACAGGCAGTGTTTCCGGTAGCCCCAACACAACGGCAATTAACATAGCCACCCCGACTACGCAAAGCACCATGAACACACCGCGCCAGGATACAAAATTCAAAAGCACACCGCCCAGCACAGGAGCAGCAATCGGAGCCACACCGTTCACCAGCATGAGCAGTGAAAAGAAGCGCGTCAGCTCTTTGCCCGAATATAGATCACGCGCAACGGCTCTGGAGATAACGATCCCCGCAGACCCGGTAAGACCCTGAATAAAGCGCAGCCCGATAAGCACGCCGATATTCGGCGCAAATACGCATAACAGCGAAGCAGCGGCGTACAGGACAAGCGATACGACCAGCGGCCCTCTGCGTCCTCTTATATCACTCAGCGGCCCCGCAACGATCTGCCCGACTGCCAGCCCCAACAGACAGGCGGTCAGACTGAGCTGCGCCAGCGAAGTCGTCGTATGCAAATTGTCGGCTAATGTAGGCAATGACGGCAAATACATATCTATGGACAAGGGTCCGAAAGCGCTCAACGCTCCCAGAACAAAGGCAATCCATAAAATCCGGGATTTGGTCATATCTGCGGCAACCATTACCGTATTGGAAAACCGATTCATAATAACAATCATCCTTTTCTGAAAATATGAAATATCACTTCAACATATTATGATAACATTCATTTTAACTTGCTTCGATCATTTACACGCTAATCCGCAATTTTTTTTCGAAATCGCTACATATCAGGCAGGAATTTACCAATTTAAGGTCGAATCATACCTTAACCAAAACAAAAAAATTTGCGAAAGCTGGAGAATAACTATGGTCTATGATGGAGTGCTGCTTGGTCTCATTGTAGGTCTGTTCAGAGGGGGCTGGCGACAGGGTTTAATCCGTTTCAGCCAAATACATCTCATAGCTGGCTGGATGTTCCCTGTGCTGCTGCTGGTGCAGTTCATTATTTTTTATGCTCAGGAAAAATGGGCTTGGCTCGCGTCCATCAACGGGTATCTGTTTATGGGCATCTATGCGGTTGGATTGATTTTTCTCTGGTTGAACAGGCACCACAAGGGATTCAAGCTTATTTTAATCGGAGTCCTGTTGAATTTTGTCGTCATGGCGGTAAATGGCGGCAGGATGCCGGTCTCGTTGAGCGCTTCTGAGGTACTAGGCCCCTATTATACAGATATGCTTAAATCTGGAAGCGTTATTTCGAAGCATTACATGATGGATGCGACTACGCGTTTATCATTTTTGGGTGATATTATTCCACTCTCCAAGCCCTATCCCCGTACGCAGGTGATCAGTATTGGAGATGTCGTCATGAACTTTGGGATGTTTCTGTTTATTCAAAGTGTCATGGTCGTGAACAAGAAGAAGACCACCCAGCAAGAAACCCATCCCCGCCACGCCTAGTGTGCACCTTATTCCAAGGAAGGGAGTGAACCCTATGAAAAATTTGAAATATTCCCGTGTGATTATCAACGCTATTATCGTCGCTTCTGTCGTAATCGCTTTGACTTCCGGTTACAAAATCGGAGGCTAATACCGATAAGGAAAAGGGAAGCACAGGCTCAACAAAACAGGCTGGATTCCGGCCTGTTTTTTCATGTGAAATTTTCGATTACAAAATTGTAAATTATCCCATTTACCCCCTGGTAGCTTTGACATCAAGATACGACAAGGCAGGAGAATGAAATGATGAGTATAATAAAAAAGCTGCAAGAACGGGTTAGCGCGACGGGATTATACGTTTTTCTCATATGTATGGCAGGCTTGGCCGTCCTCTTGTATACGAACCATTGGTCCTTTATGCATTATTCGCCTACAGAGTGGGTCACGATCTACTCCCTGCTGGGAGCAGTGCTGATTTTGGAGCATTTTACCTTCCAGCTGCCGCCAGCCAGTAACAAGCAATCGATGGATTCCTCCGTGTATCTCGCTTGTATTTTTGTGCATAGTGCTGAAATCGCTATGCTCATTTTATTGTTCAATGTACTCATTGCCGCAATCCGGTATAGAGAACTGTCCTGGTGGAAGCATGCCGCCAATTTTTCCATCTATGCGCTTTCCATTTTCCTGTCTTCTACCGTCTTTGAGCTTAGCGGCGGAACGCAGGGAGGCTTGAACGAAGAGCATTTTACTGCCTACCTACTGGCGCTGTTCTGCTACTTTGCGGTCAATACCGTTACACTGGGTCTCTACTTTTATATTGCTTACAAAGGCTCTCTTCATGAGCTAAAAAGGGCTTTTCTCGCTGAATCCCTGCTTGTTTACTTATGCACACTTATCCTGTCTCTCGTACTGACCACACTGATTTATCATAACGGTATTTTGGGGCTTCTGTTGTTCCTTGCGCTAAGTATGCTTCTATCCCACGCGTTCAAGCAGTTGTTTGCGATGTATCGGGAAATTGAAGAAAAGGCCAACATGGACCGCAGAACAGGGCTGTACAATCACAGTTATTTTGAAAATGCACTCGAAACCGAGCTGAATATAGCCAGAACTCATAATACTCCCCTCAGCCTTGCCCTAATTGATATTGATGATTTCAAAAAATACAACGATCACTTCGGTCACCTGAAGGGCGATCAACTGTTGGGATTCCTCGGAGAGATTCTCAAAAAGGAAACTTCCGACTCCAATATTATCGTATCCCGCTATGGCGGAGAGGAGTTCACTCTGCTTATGCCCGACTATACCGCGGAGCAAGCTTACGAAATAGTCAATGCCATCCGGAAAAGGCTGAATGATTCCCGATACGAGGGCGTCGAAATCTTTCCGCATGGCTGCTTGTCCTTCTCCGCAGGTATTGTGCAGAGCCGCGTCGACATCTATGACAGATCACAATTGGTCGATCTGGCGGATAAAGCCCTATACTACGCCAAGAAGCAGGGGAAAAATATCGTTCATACACATGGCAGCCTGAATGAAGTGGAACGTGAAGTCGATCTCGGACAGGATATTCGTGATATTGAGCAGCAACTTAATTTGTTTTTATACAAGGATATTAATACCTTCAAGCATTCCAAGCGAGTGTTCAAGTACGCAGTAGACATGAGCGAAGTGCTTCAGCTCAGCCAGGAAGACAAGCGTCGTTTTGTACTGGGCTCGCTCATTCATGACATCGGAAAGCTGGAGATCCCCTGGAATATTCTGAATAAAAAAGGGAAGCTGACCGACGAGGAATGGTTTATGGTGAAAGCGCATGTCACTTGGGGCAGAAGAATTGTAGAGGCCAACGAGCGGTTCATGGATCTGGTTCCTTTTGTGGAGCTTCATCATGAACGCTATGACGGAGGCGGCTATCCCTTCAGCTTCAAGGGCGAGCAAATTCCCCGGCTGTGCCGGATGCTGACGATTATTGACTCCTTCGATGCCATGACCACCGAACGTCCCTACCAGCGCACCAAAACGTTAGATGAGGCCATTAAGGAACTGCGTGACTGCTCTGGTAGCCAATTCGATCCGGAGCTAACGGCTATTTTTATCCACTATGTCCAGCATAAGCAGCCCGCTTTCCTGGATTCCATAGAAGCAAACCACTAATTCCATATGCTTGTCCCTTAAGCCCTGCCGTTGTTAAAATCGTCCAGATTTCAACAACGGCAGGGGTTTTCATATTATTTCAAATTTCATATAAGTGTCATAATTCGCTTCATCTATTCCTGCCAAATGCACTATGATTAAAGGTATGAATGTAGGTTTGACCGTATGAGATGTCACACTTCGGGACATCCTCGCTTCAAGTAATCGAGAGAAGGTGAATTCACGGGCATGTTGCACCTGTTAAGACCAGCCCGCACGGCTTGTCTTCTGCTGCTGTGTCTACCGTTACTTTTACTGTTTCCTCACTTATCATGGGCTCATGCATTTATCGTTGAATCCAGTCCGACTGAAAATCAGGTTTTGGACAAGCCGCCTTCCCAGGTAAAAATCACCTTCAATGAGAATTTGCAGTCTGCTTTTATGTCGATGAAAGTGACCGATGAAACAGGAAAACGGGTCGATACAGGTAAAGCGCGGCTTAATCCTGAACATGAAGGCACGATGGAAATCAAGCTGATTCCGGGGATGAAAAGCGGAGTTTACACTGTCAATTGGAGAGCCTTATCGGCGGACGGACATCCGGTCAATGGAGTGATTCCATTTCAAGTCGGCAATGGTTCCAGTGCGCATAAGGACCCCGTTGCCGCCTCCGAAAGCTCGGGAGCATCGCGACCTGACTTAATCGCTACCCGCTGGTTGCTGTATATAGGACTGTCGCTGCTTTTGGGAGCGCTCTGTTTCCGGCTGTTTATCCTGCCAAGCGTGAATCGAAGGAAGGACGTAAGTGAGCAGCAGTATGATCACAAATGGTCAAACACTCCGTTCCCTCGCTGGAGGACGCTGCTATGGAGCGGCTACGGCATAACGTCTGTCGCCATCCTGATTAGCCTGCCGCTTCAGGCATCCTGGGATGCCGGAGTTTCCATCGGGGAGGGCTTTTCGCTTCCGATCCTTGGAGAAGCCCTACAGTTTACGGGTGCAGGGCAAATCTGGTTTATCCAGATGATTCTCGTGCTGCTATTGAGCGTAGCGCTAATTTACGCGCTGGATCACAGCATCTCCGACCGCCAGCGCCGTCTCTGGGGCTATGGCTCCGTCGTCATGACGTTGGGCCTTATGCTGTCCAAGGCCTTCACGGGCCATCCGGCGGCGGCTACCCATCCGGCTCCAGCCATCGCGGCGGACTTCGTCCATCTGACGGCGGCAGCCTTTTGGGTTGGCACACTTGCCGTCATGGCAGTGTGCCTGCCTGTTGCCGGGCCAGAGCTGCCCGAGTCTGAGCGGGCAGCTCTGCGGCAAGCGGCCCTGCGCCGCTTTGCCGGCTGGGGTATCGCCATGGTGGCGGCGCTGCTCGCCACTGGCATTTATGGAGCCGTGCTGTACGTCCCGGCTCCCTCCATGCTGCTGAACACGTCCTACGGACTCGTTCTGCTCGGAAAAGCAGCGCTGCTGCTGGTTATGCTGGCCTTCGCGGCCAGCCAATTCCGCAGCGCCCGGCAAGCGGCGGCAGCCAAGCGTGCCACCGGGGGCTTGCGCATCGAGCTGTCCGTCGGCCTGCTCGTGATGCTGTTGGCGGCGGTGCTTACCCACCTTTCGCCGGGTCAGGCACCTGCGATGCCGTTTGAGGAAACCCGCACCGCAGGCCAATACAGCATCTCGCTGGCGGTTAGCCCGAATGCTGTGGGCAGCAATGAATTCAAGGTAACCGTGCGGGATGCCAAAGGAGCTACCGTTCAGGGCATCCAACAGGTCACACTGACACTCGTCCCGGCCGACCCTGACAAAGCCCGGCAGGAATTTGTTCTCCCTGCACAACAACAGCAGCCATTCCTAACTCAAGAGCTCCTGACCGCCGAAGGAACATGGACTGTACAGGTACATGCTCTGACCGCATCATTGGATGCAGTTGACGCTGAATTTACTCTGCACGTAGGTGGAAAAAGATAATCATTATATTGTTTAAAGGAGCAAATGATATGAATACAACGATTCAAACGGTAAAATCCAGATTTTCCAGACTTGCGACCTCTATGGGTCTGATTGCAGCAGGTGCTTTACTTTTTGCAGGTATGGCCAGTGCCCACGTGACGGTCAAGCCCTCCGTTTCACAGCCTAACGCTTGGGAAACGTACACGCTGAAAGTACCTGTCGAAAAAAACATTCCAACCACCAAAGTAGCTTTGAAAATCCCGAAAGAAGTCGTTTTCAAGCAGTATGAGCCTGTACCGGATTGGAAAGTAGCAACCGAAAAAGACAGCTCCGGCAAAGTAACCACCGTTACCTGGACGACCGACGAAGATGGCATCCAGGCGGGGCAATACCAGCGTTTCAGCTTCGTGGCACAAAATGCAGACCAGAATACTGAAGCCGCATGGAACGCTTTCCAATATTACAGCGACGGAAGTATCGTGGAATGGACAGGCGATGAAGGAAGTAACAATCCGCATTCCATTACAAAAATCACGGCTGATGCCACATCCGAGGCTCCTGCGCCTGCCGCAGACAGCGGACACGATTCAGCAGGCACCGCAGCAGGCCATGCGAGCACAGACACGGCCAAGGATAGCAGCAGCCCTGCACCCGCTTCGAACAATGCTACCGAAGCTGCGCCTGCCGCCGCTGCTCCCGCCAGCTCTGCCGCACAAACGACAGCACTCGTTCTCTCGATCATCGCAGTCGTGCTTGGTGCAGTAGCCATCGGCATTGCGCTTAAGCGCCGCAAGTAATCTTTGTTTGCAAAAGCTGGCACCTATATAGACGGTGTCAGCTTTTTGTTCTATTGCTTATTAAACTTGCAATATGTATACAGCAATTACCCATCGGCTGGAAAATTGAAATTTATTCTATTTTTTATTTTTCATCTTGTATTATTCTCATAAAAAATTTTAATTCAAAGTCGGTTACTCCTAAGTAATTGACTTTTTTTGTATTCTACATAGAATTCGAAGCAGTGTATATCATTTTAACATTCACCTATCTATCATTTTTTTGGTAAAATAGTAGAAACCTCACGATTCTAACATGATAGCTTTGCAATCTATGATGCATAGGAGAGTATAAGATGAAAATCGTAAATAAGGCCCTCTTATCCAGTGCCATCTTTCTGAGTGCCGCGGCAGGCATCTATAGCCCGTCTGCGCAGGCAGATGCGGGGCAGGTCAGCATTGTGCTGGACGGATATCCGCTGCCTTTCCCGGTACAGCCCGCAGTGATGAGTGGCACGACGATGGTTCCCTTCCGTGCCATTTCCGAAGCTCTCGGCATTACTGTGAAATGGGATCAGGCCAGCCAAAGCATTACCGCCACCAAGTCTCAAGGCTCTGCGACCAAGCAGGTGGTTCTGAAAATGGGCAGCCGCAATGCTACGGTAGACGGACAGACAGTGCAACTAACAGCCGCGCCACAAACGGTGCGCGGCAGTACAATGATTCCGTTAGGCTTCTTCGGACAGCAGTTTGGAGCCACGGTCAACTGGAATCAGGGAACGCGGACGGTATCCATTACATCGCCGCGTGAGTCTATGTATACAGTCGGATTTTACGCGCTATCTTCCTTCGACCAAAAATCCAAAATACCGGATTTTAACGCGGTAGCCTTCGGCTGGAGCCGAATTGATGCGAACGGACAATTTACGACCAGCGGCAAGGAATACAAATGGCCTCAAGCCGCCGACAATGTAACACCAGAGTCCATTGTGCGGGAGGCAGACAGTCAGGGAACTTCCCCTTACCTGATGGTCTATTCTGGAGATGGCAATCACGAGCTGACCAAAGTTTTGGAAAATGCACAGCTTCAGGAGCAAACTATTTCCCAGATCGTTAGCACCGCCACTGACAAGCAGTTCAAGGGCATTACGCTGGATCTGGAGGGACTGGGCTGGAGCGGAGATAAAGCCAAAGCGCGTTCAGACTACAATGCCTTCATTCAAAAGCTGTCGGCCAAAGCGCATCAGGCCGGACTCAAGCTCACCGTCGTCCTGCATCCGCTGAACAGCTCTTACTCAGGCTACGACTATAAGACGCTGGGCAATCTGGCGGACGATTTGATCATCATGGCCTATGATTACGGACAAAAAGCAACGCCTGAGCCACTCGATAAAGTGGACGAAGCCATAAAACTGGCCTTGAAGGAAACCTCGCGAGACAAGCTGATTCTAGGCATCTCTATGGGTAGCGAAAAAGACAGCACCGTCAACGCCAAGATCGGTCTGGCCAAACGTTATGATCTGAAAGGCATCGCCATCTGGCGACTGGGCATCATTGGAGAAACCGCCTGGACGCAGATGAACGAATCCATCGAGTTCAAATAAATAAATCTCACAAAAGCGTCTCGCCCTTATTCCGCCCGCTGATGAATTTCATGCATCTTCCACGCGAAGCTCTATGAGATCATCAGCGGGCTTTCCTCATTTCCCACTCCAACAAGAAGACTCCCCGCACTTGGAATTGGCCGCCACAGGCCCGCAGATCTGTTCCACATAAAAGACACCCCAGTCTCTCATAAAATCCAGCAACGGCCTCAACGTATCCCCCAACGGGGTAAGCGAGTATTCCACACGCGGCGGATTCTCGTTATAGATTTCACGGTGTACGATACCATCACGTTCCAGCTCACGCAGCTGCAAGGTCAGCATACGCTGCGTAATATTGGGCAAGGTCCGTCGAATTTCGTTATACCGGCGCGGTCCCGTGGTCAAATGATATAAAATGACCCCTTTCCATTTGCCGCCGATAACCCCTACGGTTTTCGCTACCGGACATCCAAAGTTCACGTTAACTGTATTTTCCATCTCTTGCGTCACGGTTTTCCCTTCTTTCTGCCGATTGTAGACCCAAAATTTTCAGACTTATAACAAGGAACAAATATGTGCGTACTTGTTCCTGCGAAAAACTTTTTATATGATGACTATACATTCGATATCAGCTCTCATTATAGTAGCAGAAAATAAATGGAGCACCAACTCAACCCAAACCGGAAGGAGTACACTTCATGTCTAATACATCAGCTAAAAAACAGGAAATTCTGGATGCCTTTCTGTTCAGACATGCTACCAAGGAATTCGATCCTGATCGCATCATACCGGAGGAAGATTTTCAATTTATTCTTGAAACTGGGCGACTTTCCCCAAGCTCCGTCGGCTTTGAGCCGTGGCGATTTGTGATTGTACAAAATCAGGCATTGAGAGAAAAGCTGGCTGCGGTTTCAAGCGGCGGGCAAAAACAGATTCCTGCGGCCAGCCATGTCGTCTTGATTTTAGCACGCAAGGATGTCCGTTATGACTCTCCTTATGTGGAGTATATGTATAAAGAGGTTAAAGGGATGTCTGAGGAAGACTTTGCCTCACTGCCGGACCGATACAAAATTTTTCAGAGTGAAAATCAGCGCCTGCTGGAAAACGAACGTACGTTATTCGACTGGGCATCCAAGCAGACTTATATCGCCTTGGGCAATATGATGACAGCGGCGGCTCAGATCGGCATTGATTCCTGCCCGATTGAGGGATTTAACTACGAACAGGTGCATGCCATTTTGGAGGAAGAAGGACTGTTGGAGAACGGACTGCTGGATATCTCGGTCATCGCTGCCTTTGGCTATCGGGCCCATGAACCCAAGCGGGAAAAATCCAGACTGCCGCTGGAACAGATCACACGCTGGATTCTGTAACTAATTATCCCCTTATTAGACAATGACACTGGAACATAAAAAATAACAAACAGGCGGGCTTGCGGCATTTCATCTTAATCATGAATATGCCACAGCCCGCCTGTTTCATGTGATCCTAATGATTGGTTAAAATTTTTTCTATTTCGATACTTTTGTTTATATCTGGAGCTAAGTTATCATATATAATGGTATGTATCCGCTTAAAAAGGAGTAGACTATTTGTGGGGAGATCAGATAAATTCACAAGAATTATTCTTCTGGATGATGAAGAGCCGGCTTTAGATTATATGAAGCGTCTATTTAGTAAAATTGAAAACATACATATAGTAGGTTCATTTATGAATCCACTGGAAGCAAAAGAGCAAATTCTTCTCGAAAATATAGATGTAGCTTTTCTGGATGTAAGCCTGCCTGAAATGAACGGCATTGAGCTAGCAAAGCAAATTCAGGTTGAAAAGCCTCGTCTCCATATTGTATTCGTAACGGCCTACGATGAATATGCCATTCAGGCCTTCGAAATTAATGCACTGGATTATTTGATCAAACCAGTCACCACAGATCGCCTCATTAAGACCCTAAACCGTATTCCGGAACGCGATGGTCATCCTGCGCTCCAGCCTTCCAGTGACCCTCCTCTCCGGTTACAAGTCTTCAGAGAAGTCGCGGTTGGATTAACAAATCAGCAGTCAACGGCTATACAGTGGCGAACGAAAAAATCACAGGAGTTGTTTCTATACCTACTTCAGCATCATGACCAGTTTGTTCGAAAATCAGCACTGATTGAATTGCTCTGGTCGGAACATGATGAGGAGAAGGCTTACTCTCTTCTATATACTGCTACTTATTACCTCAGAAAAGCTATGGGCCCATATAAAGACTATTTAAAAATTGATAATACCAGTGGCGGATATATTCTAAATACGAAAAATATACTACTGGATAAAGAGGAATGGGAGTACAGCCTGACGTCTGCTCCACCGATTAGCCAGGAAACAATTGATGACTATATCAAAATAATGAAGTTATACAGAGGCGATTATTTACAAGAATACGATTTTTGGTGGGCTGAAAGCGAACGTCAAAGACTTCAAAAAATGTGGATAGCTACCTCATTAAAAATGGGAGAATGGTATAACAAAAACGCTCAGCCTGACAAGGCTATCTCTCTTTATGAGGATATCTGCAACCGACACCCTCAAGCAGAGGATGCGTATTGGGATTTGATGAAAATATATGCGGATATGAAAAAGGATACCTTGGTTAGCCGGTGGTATGATTTATTATTATCCGTTCTATGGGAAGAACTTCATGTGAAGCCAAATGAACAGATCACCGATTGGTATAATCGATGGAAAATGACGCATGTCTAGTTCCGTGCGTCAACTAACAATCTGCAACCTATATATGATACGGATATCATGCAGAAGCGTGCTTTTTCCAGCCATCCTGCATGATATCCGTACTTGACAAAAGTCGTCAGTCTTCCTTTTTCTTCTCGCGGGGAATATGAAAGCTGACGGTTGTTCCTTGATCGGGATGGCTGCTGATATGCAGCCCGTCACCGTACATTTGCTTTAGGCGCCGATCTGTATTTAGCAAACCGACTCCTCTTTCTTTATTCTGATGGGTCAGTATATTGTCCAGCTTCTCCTGATCCATACCTACTCCATCATCTATGATTGCTATTTCTGTACCCTTCGCATGGTCCGTGATACGAATATGCAATGTCCCTCCACGGACACGCTTCAGAATGCCGTGTCTAACGGCATTTTCCGCAAGTGGCTGGATCGAAAGGGGCGGGAGATGCAGGCTCAACTCTTCATCCACTTCCCAGACGATATTCAATCGGTTTCCAAAGCGCTCCTTCTCGATATACAGATAGGACCGAAGGAGTGCCAGCTCATATTCCAGTGAAACGACACGATCCAGGTTTCGGGAATTGAAGCTCCCTCTTAGGTATTTTCCAAATTCCTCGATCAGAACGATCATTCTTTCTCCATCCGTCTCACTCAACGAAACGATCGTGTTCAAGGTATTAAACAAAAAGTGTGGCCTGATTTGTGCCTGTAGCCATGCGGCCTCCATACGAAGTCGTTCACTTGCGGATCTCTTCACTTCCGTCAAGGCATGAACCCTTGACTTTAATTCCAATGAATCCACGGGCTTCGTAATATAATCGTTAGCCCCTGCTAAAAAACCCGTATACAGGTCCTCCCGCTGGCTACGTGTAGTCAATAAAAGAACAGGAAGCTCGGAAATTGCGAAGTACTCCCTCACACGACGAGTTAATTCATAACCAGACATTTTCGGCATCATCACGTCAGCTATAACCAGATCCCATTCTTGATGATCCAGTATCCGCAATGCCTCCTCACCACTGGTAACGGTGACTATATCATAGGCGTCCGTAGCGAGAATTCCCTCCAGAATTTTCAGGTTTACAGGATCATCGTCGACGGCTAATATTCTGGATCTTGGGGTACCCGTTGCGACTGGCATAACAGCCTTTTTAGAGGGCAGTATAGGAGCTGCGCTCGCTGCATACTCCATATAAGCCCCCTCATCCCCTGGTATCTCACCGACTATAGGCGAATGATCCAGAGGAAGAGTGAAGGTAAAGACCGAACCTTTTCCCACTTCAGAGTGAACCCCCAAGGTTCCCCCGTGCAGCTCAATGAGCTGCTTGCTGATGCTCAGCCCCAGTCCCAGCCCGTCTCCAATCACCGTCAAGTGTGACGTTCCTTGTTCATAGGGCTGGAATATTCTCTGCTGCGTCTCCTCATCCATGCCAACTCCCGTGTCCCGAACGTGGATATGGGCCATCCCGTCCCGAATATCTGCTTGAATCGAGATCGTTCCTGCATTCGTATACTTGACCGCATTATGGAGAAGGTTGAAGAAGATTTGCACCAGCCGATTCTCATCCGCCAACACATTGGGGAAATGATCTGGAATCGAGATAACCATTTCCAATGATTTACCATCTGTCATGAACCGGAGCATGTCCAGTACACCGGAAGCTACCCCTTGGGGCTTCAAACTGCGTTTTTCCAGGCGAATATCCCGTTCTCGCAGGCGCGTTACGTCAAGCAAATCATTAAGCAGCAGAGACATCCGCCGACCCACGGTGATGAGCAGCTGCATGTTGCTCCTGTTCCGTTCATCCAAGGTATGGGTCTGACTATCCAGCACAGACTGCGCTATATTGATCATTCCGTGCAGAGGATTTCGCAATTCATGTGAGGTGTTCGCCAGAAAATCATTCTTAACCTGATCCGCTCGCTGCAATCTATCCGACAAACTTCTCAGTTCGGTGTTCGTTTGGAAGAAGTGCTTGAACCAGTATGAGGCGAAGCCTAGAAATGCCAGCACGATATCCCAAGGGTAGTATGGAAGGTCATTCCACAATACTGTTTTGAGAACTCCCCATAATATGCTGGACCCGATGCTTATGGAGGCAAGCAATAGAAAAATAGCGCCTTTTTGACCTCTGAATGTCTTGAAGAAAGCAAACAAGGGAATCGTGACACAAAACGTAATAATTCCCAGCAGCAGCATAATCATTAGAAAAGAACCGATCTCCTGTGGAGGCATAAATAAAATCAAGATTGCAAAAATACACTGTCCCGCAAAAACAGTCTGAATAATTCTGGACCTCACCAACAGGAGCTGTGCAAACTTGAGTATGCACAAAGCGATCCCTGTATAAGAGAGCAACAACATCTTAAGTGTAAGCTCCAGGCTGACTGGAAGCCAGCTCAGCAGCAACCTATCATCGTCCATCAGAATGGATAAAACGGTAAACACCACAATACCTGAAAAATAGAGCAGTGACTTTTTATGAGGTCCCATAAAAAAGATGATGCCCGCATACAACCCATGCAGCAACAAAATAATACATACGATCAACTGCATAGTAATTGAAAAGTTAGTCCGGCTGCTGACCGCCTCTGCGCTTCCGAACATAATCGATTTTGCAATTCCCCCATTCGCAGGGAAATCAAAATTGGATGCCTGTATGACAATTTCAATGGCATTCCCATCCGCTTCAAAGATAGCAGAATAGGGAACAATACTACCTATATGGTGTTCAGGTTTATCAGCCACCTGACCCTCTTTACTGATTAACTGCCCATTCACAAACAGATTGGATGCGGTATTAATCCTCGGGATGCGAAGCCCGTACAACGGTGCTTTTGGGGAGTCAGTCAAAATTAACAGCCGGTAGCTCCCGAAGCCATATGCAGTATGATCAGGTGAATGCAAAGCAGCATTCCATTTTCCCGGAACACGAATCCACTCCCGCTGCTCTTTCGCTGGTAAGGATTTTAAAAGATCCGGTTTTGATAGATTCCCTGCATAAAATTCCCATTCTCCCTTTAACGGAATAGTCTCACGGCCTTGCAAATCCCAGCCCCGCAAGTCCAATACTCCTTTTTTGGCCTCGGGATACTCCTGTCCTTGATAATAATGAAACCACAGCATACGGAAACCAGTGATCATAAGCACAAATAACACCGTAATCAGGAATATTTTTCGTTTAGTCATCATGTATTTATACATTCGATCCATTTCTTAAATTTCCTGTACCGTGCTCCACGATCAGGATACCCTTGGAGGCCAGATTATCCAGGCATTCCTGCATATAAGCATCGTCATGCTCCGCATACGCGCCGACAGCCTCCAGTTCCTCGCCATGTAGCATTTTCTTCTCTAATGAATCAGCCGATCAGCATACGGATACCTGTCAGGACAATACCGATCAGGAAGCCTGTAACCGCGCCGTTAATACGTATCCACTGCAAGTCCTGCCCCAGCTTGTCCTCCATCAGAGCAATCAGGGAATCGTTATCCATTTTATCTACATTTTCGCGTACCAGATTACCAATCCGACTGTGGTTGGCTTCCACCAGCTCGGTAATGCCTGCCACAATTCTAGAATTGATCTTGTCCAGCAGCTCGGTATTCCCTCTCAAATCAGCCAGCATCCGATCCAGTAGCGGCAAAATATAGGTCGTCACATAGCTGCCGTCTTCCATATAGTCCAATAAACGTACGCGCAGCTCTTCTATCTTACTGAGCACCGACGCATCGCCTTCCCAGGTACCCACGAGTTTGTTCTTCCAGCTGTTCAATCCTTCCTGAACCGTATCTTTCGCCGCCAGACGGGTCAGCTGTGTTTTCAGACCGTCCAGCACGGCCTGACGGCGCGGATGTTCTTCCCTTTGCAGCTCTGCAACCTGATCCAGCAGGAAATGGCGAATCATTTCACCCATGCGCTCTTCATTCAGATAGCCAAGGAACGCGTTCAGGGCAAATTGCATCAGCCCGCTCACCTGCAAACCGCTCACAGCCTGCATTCCCAAGGTACCCAGCGTGTAGCCCGTTTCCGGCTTCAAAAGCCAGGATTCGGCCTGCTCCAGCGTGTAATCCAGCGCGCGCCGGTCATAGCCCTTCTCACTGGTTTGACGAGCAAGCGCCTCCAGCAGCGGTCCGGCGTCAAAGTCTGTCACCTGCCGCTTGATCTCGGCCGC
>NZ_ASRY01000127.1 GCF_000520815.1 Paenibacillus maysiensis
TTTTTTAAGGGCTTCTTGGCGATACTGAACAGGCGTCATATAGTCTAAGGTTCCATGGATGCGATGCTTGTTGAACCAGTTGACGTAATCGTATAGTTCGAGTTCCAAATGACGAAGGCTCTGGAAGTTCATCTGGTTCACAAACTCTGTTTTCATGATCTTGTAGGTGGCTTCAGCCACAGCGTTGTCGTACGGACAGCCTTTCATACTTAGCGATCGACCGATTTCAAACGTCTCCAGAAGCTTGTCCATCTTTTGATTTTTGAACTCGCTGCCACGATCGGTATGAAACCATTGAATCTGATGTAGATCACC
>NZ_ASRY01000128.1 GCF_000520815.1 Paenibacillus maysiensis
TTCGAATTTCTAGGTGAAGAAGAATTGGCGGATGAGAGCGACAAGACCAAGAAGCTGGACAACGCCAAAGGGGATGTCGAATTCAAACATGTCCGTTTCGGTTATAACGAAGACCGTATGATTATCAAAGACTTCTCCATGAAAGCTGAAGCCGGTCAGAAAATTGCCATTGTTGGTCCGACAGGCGCCGGTAAGACGACGCTCGTGAATTTGCTCATGCGGTTCTATGAGCTAAGCGGCGGGGAAATCTATATTGACGGAACCCCGATCAGCCAATTAACACGTGAGAATATTCATCAATTATTCTGTATGGTGCTGCAGGATACCTGGCTGTTTGAAGGAACGATCCGTGAGAATATCGTCTTTTCCAAAGAGCATGTTACTGATGAACAGGTGGAAGCTGCATGTCGAGCGGTGGGGCTGCACAGCTTCCTTAAAACACTGCCGCAGGGCTATGATACGATGCTGGACGACAAAGCCAGTCTCTCTGCCGGACAAAAGCAATTGATTACCATTGCAAGAGCCATGATTGAAGATGCACCCATGCTCATTCTGGATGAGGCCACAAGCTCGGTCGATACGCGTACGGAATTGCTGATTCAACAAGCGATGGACCAACTGACTGTAGGGAAAACCTCCTTTGTGATTGCCCACCGCCTCTCGACGATCAAGAACGCAGATCTGATTCTCGTCATGAAGGACGGTGACATTATGGAAACGGGTAACCATGAGGAATTGCTGGCTAAAGGCGGCTTCTATGCCGATCTATACAACAGTCAGTTTGAACATGCATCCTAAAATATAACCAGTCCCTATTTGAAAAAAACATTATAGTAGTCACTTATAGCATATCAGGGTAAAAGAGAGACGTGTCTGGATCGCTGCGAAGGACGATCCAGACACGTTTTTGGTATGCTCAAAAGCTGTCCGATGTTTGGCAGATCAGCTTGTTTATTATATTTTTTCATAGCTGCTAGAATTTCCAATGCCATATTATCGACTATGCGATAACGTGTTAAGTTTTGCAAGAAAGCTTCATGTAGAATTGTGGGTAACTTTGCTTTGCTGATTCTTATGCACATGTGGTTGAGGGGTGGTTTTTTCTGCTTTCCATTAGACCAATCAACTGTAATATTCAGACGTTTACTGTTATACTTCATTATTGTTATAATACAATAAATTTCATAGTACAGTATAGAACACAGGAGATGATTGGATTGGAATACAAATTTTCGGGTATGGCTCGTACTCAGGGCTCGTCCATCGTTAGGGACATTTTGAAGCTGACACAGGGAACAGAAGTGTTATCCCTAGCAGGCGGTCTTCCGGCCGACGCCTTTTTTCCCATTGAAGCTGTTGCTAAAGCCTATGAGCGGGTATTCCGTCTCGGCGGTACTACCGCGCTTCAATACGGTCTAACCGATGGATACATTCCTCTACGGGAACGCCTTACAACCATGATGGCATCCCAAGGCATCTCCGTCACCAGAGATAACATCATCATGACGACGGGCTCACAGCAGACTATCGATCTGGTTTCGCGTGTGCTGATTGATCCGCAGAATACTGTATTAGTGGAGTCTCCTACTTATTTGGCAGCTCTTCAGGTGTTTAAGTCCTATGGCGCCAACATTGTAAGTGTAAATACAGACTCCAACGGTATGCAATTAGATGATCTTGAAGCCAAGCTCAAGGAATATCAGCCTAAATTCGTGTATGTCATCCCAACTTTCTCCAACCCATCGGGGAGTGTATGGAGCATGGAACGCAGAGTAGGCGTTGTTGAGCTATGCCGTAAATACGGAACTTTGATTTTTGAGGATGATCCTTATGGACGTCTGAAATTTGATGAAAACCTTAACTTCCCTACCCTTTTATCCATTGACCAGCAGCAAGGTGGAGACAGTCATGTCATGTACACCTCTACGTTCTCCAAAACCGTTGCTCCTGGTGTTCGATCTGGATGGCTTGTTGCTGATCAAGCGATTGTCAATAGAGTCTCGAAGGCCAAACAATCTGCTGATCTTCACTCCAGCAGTATCGATCAACGTGCTTTAAATGAGCTCTTGGACTTTTTTGATTTGGATGGACATATTCGTACCGTATCCAGCGAATATCACTCTCGTATGCTACGCCTCACAACACTGATGAAAGAACGTCAATGGGAAGGCATTACGTGGAATGATGCACTTGGCGGCATGTTTATGTGGGTCACTTTACCCGAAGGCTTCCGTTCCGATCGCTTGCTGGAACTGGCCATTCAGGAAGGGGTCGCATTTGTGCCAGGACAAGTATTTTATGCTGATCTGAGCGGCAGCAACCATATGCGAATCAACTTTACGCATACTGATCCTTCACTGCTTCCTGAAGCGGTTAACCGTTTGGATCGGGCATTGAAGATGTATACGGAAGAGAATGTAGTAAAAAGCGTCCGCTGAGTAGCATGTGAGCACTGAGAGGCGCTTCGCTTCTTCAGATTCAAATTCTCCGCTACGCTGCTGTTTGGCTACTCCCGCACGTTTTTACGTTAGAGGGATGGGCAGTAAAAAAATAGAATGAAGCCCCCAGTAATTATGCTGGGGGCTTCATTCTATTTTGGGAAAGAACTAAGAAAAAAAGATTTATCTAATTGCTATGAAAATGCACTTATACTGCGTAAATCGGTGCATTAAAAATGGTGAGTCATGATTCCCACAGGAACATGACTCACCATTTTTAATCATTCATTAAATACATTTGGATTCCAAGTTTTCCATACAAACAGTCATTTAAAAGGTTAACATCATACATTTTAAGGTGTTGCAGTGTGGAAAGTTTTCCGTAAGCCGGGTTCTGTGCTATTCGTGGTTCAGACGGGAACTACCCTCCCACTACAAGCGACAATCATCTATCTAGGCCGAATATTGCTATCCGGCTCCAGCGACCAACCTAGACACGCCTCGGGCTAAGGCCGCTTCGCGAAGAAGCTGTGTCCCATTAGGTCTTGCTCCAGATGGGGTTTACCAGGAACGAAGTCACCAGCGTTCCTCGGGGTCTCTTACACCTCGGTTCCATCCTTGCCTGTGCCGCAAGCGGCCATCGGCGGTCCATTTCTGTGGCACTATCCTTCAACTCGCGCTGACTGGACGTTATCCAGCATCCTGCCCTATGGAGCCCGGACTTTCCTCTCGCGGTTCACACCGCCAGCGATTGTCTGTTAAACTTTCCGAACAACATTACATAGTATACAGGGAACGCACGCTCGACACAACCCTAAAAATATTGTAAATTAGCAAGCTTCCTTTATTTGTTCAAATAAAACGGGTATACCTTCTTTTGTAGCGTATCATCTGCCACAAAATAAGTAGAGCCCGAGGCCATTACATTCTGCACACCATTATGACGGGAAGTAACAACAGCAACCATCCCCGGATAGGCATGGATTGCAGGATCAGCAATTAAAGTTCGCATACAACCTCTCCCCTATGACTAAAAGAAGTAAAAACACTTTCATCTTCTCATAGAAGTTAAGCTTTTACAAAAATTGAAAAGGCTCGGTATTCACCTGGGATATATGCACTTCCGTAGAGTATCGGCCTTCTTCCAGCCGTTTGCGCATCCATTCTGCGGTTTTAGGCTTCATAATCTTCTCTGCGTTATGACCAGGGTCAATGATGGCAATGCCAGCCATAAGGGCATCCTGAGCCGTGTGATAGTCGATATCGCCCGTTACTAATACGTCAGCCCCTTTAAAAATCGACTTGTTCACATAGCGGCTGCCAGAGCCTCCGAGTACGGCTGCTTTTTTGATTGTACGGTCCAGGTCGCCCACTACACGTACATGCTCAACGTTGAAGCCTTCTTTCACATCATTGACAAACTCGCGTAACGTGCGGGCTTCCTTGAGCTTGCCCACCCGTCCCAGGCCAAATGTGCGGCCCTGCAAATCCATATGGTACAGGTCATAGGCCACCTCTTCATAAGGATGAGCTTTGAGCATCGCCTGAACAACTTTGTTGCGGACACCCTGTGGTACAACCGTCTCTATGCGCACCTCTTCGCTGCGTTCCATTTTACCCGGCTCACCCAAAAACGGCTGTGTGCCTTCACCTGGCACGAAAGTTCCATAGCCATCAATGTTAAAGCTGCAATGGCTGTAATTGCCGATATGTCCGGCTCCCGCACCCAACACAGCGTCCAACACCCGTTGATGATGTGTTTTCGGTACAAAAACGACAAGCTTGAACAATTGCTCCGTGTGGACATCCTCCAGCGTACCTTCACTTTGAATGCCCAAAGCTTCGGCCATCCAGTCATTCATACCGTCCTCTGCCGTATCCAGATTCGTGTGACTGATGTAGACGGCAATATCGTTCTTGATCAGCTTTTCATACAATCTGCCTGCGGGCTGATCCGTATTCAATGCTTTGAGTGGACGGAATATGATAGCATGATGGGCAATAATCAGGTCGGCCTTTACACGGATCGCCTCTTCCACAACCTCATCATTGACATCCAGAGCTACCAGTATGTTTTTGATCTCTTTTTGCAGACTGCCAAGCTGAAGCCCGATTCTGTCGTCCGGAACTGCCAAATATTTTGGAGCCAACTGTTCCATATAGCTAATTACCGTTTGTCCTTTGGCAAACATGCAAGTACCTCCTTTAGCTGTTCAATTTGCTTACGTAATTGCTCCTGCTTTTGCTGCGCCGATTCCTGCTCTGACCGCGCCAACTGTGCAAGCACGTTCTGGAGCTTATGAATTTCCAGCTTCCATTTACGGAAAAAAACTTCATTAGGTTCTCTTACCAGTAACGGTCCAAGCTGTTCCAGCCACTCCTGCGTCAATACTAGCGAGCTGCCGGAAAGGGCTAACGGTCGGTATAGCTCATCCTGCTTCACAGAGCTATCCGACAGGGGTATAGCCGTCAAAACTTCATATATTTTTCCATCTTCTTCCATAATATGCTCACCTGTCAATACCCATTGATGCTCGATCAGCCATCGGCGCAAAATATCCTCGCCTACGTTTGGTTGTAAAACAAGCCGCTTCACTGAATCCAACTTGTCTTTCCCCTGCTCCAAAATAGAAGCAATCAAGGCACCGCCCATGCCTGCTATCGTAATAACATCAACCTCATCGGCTGTAATTACGGCCAAGCCGTCGCCTTTTCTAACGGTTATGCGATCAGTAAGACCCGCTTCAGCGACCTGCTTTTGAGCCGCACGCAATGGCCCATCATTGACTTCGCCTGCCACAGCCTGGGTTACCAGGCCGCTACGCACCGCGGCCACAGGGAGCAGCCCGTGGTCAGAGCCAATATCCGCTAATCTACTCCCGATAGGGAGTTGTTCCATAATATATTGTAATCGTTGAGAAAGCTTCATGACGTCACCCACGTAATCCATTTTTTTCGAGTCCAAAATAAAATTCCTACAACAACAGCCAACTTCAATAAGCCGTACAATACAACATCTCCCGATGATTGATGACGCAGCACAATCATGTCTGCTTCAGGCATGAAAACCAATGTCATTCCGATAGCAAAGCAGACCGAAGCCAGACGTGAAAAGCGGCGATGTACCCACCAGCTTAACCATACCAGCAATGCTACATGCAAAATCCAAAATCCCTCCAGCATCACGTGAGAAGCCGCAGGCCAGTAACGGCCAATAAGAACTGCATATACCAAAAGCAGTGCAATAAAGCCACAGTAGTGAAGCAAAGTGATACGCAGGGTTAAGCCTACAAGGCACCATACCAGCCCGCACAGACCGACAAGAACCACAACCCAAAATTTAGGTTCACCCTGGTGGAGCTGAATAATCCACACCCCTGAACCCAGCATAATCACACTGCCCAAGATACTCAGCATAGCGCTCATGCTCTTTTCTGAAGAACGCCAAACTGCAGCTACTCCATAGCAGATCCCGGTTACTGCACATGCCGAGAATATTTGCATTGCCAACGGAAAAGCGGTAAAATAAAAACCGATCAAACAAATGCAGGAAATAATGACAAAACCAAGAAGCCAGGCGATTCCATGCCCGGTTCTAAGATATGTAAACAGCCCGGTGCTACTGTGGCTTTGGCTCTGTGACGGATTTTCGTCCTCTCGATATAGGTTAGACAAAAAATCACAATATTGCTCAGGGAGCAGCCGACTTCGCCGCCAATGTTCAATTTCATGCAACAGTATTGCCCGTTTTTTCTCCTGGTCCAAGCTTTTCCCCTCCACCAAGGCTGCCATGGGATAAAAAAAGACCTTCTGCGCGCTCCAAGCCGCAGAAGGTCCGCAATGTTACGCTTCTATTCGAGGAAATCCTTCAGTCGCTTACTGCGGCTTGGATGGCGCAGCTTACGCAGCGCTTTAGCCTCAATCTGACGAATACGTTCGCGTGTAACACCGAATACTTTACCCACTTCCTCAAGGGTTCTGGTTCTACCGTCGTCCAAACCAAAACGGAGACGCAAGACGTTTTCTTCCCGTTCGGTCAACGTATCCAGCACATCCTCAAGCTGTTCCTTCAGAAGTTCATAGGCAGCCGCATCCGCAGGCGCCAGCGCTTCCTGGTCCTCAATGAAATCCCCCAAATGTGAATCATCTTCTTCACCAATTGGCGTTTCCAATGAAACCGGTTCTTGGGCAATTTTCATAATTTCCCGTACTTTCTCCACGCTCAGCTCCATCTCCGCAGCCACTTCTTCCGGCGTAGGTTCACGCCCCAGCTCTTGCAACAGTTGACGCGATACGCGAATCAACTTGTTGATTGTTTCCACCATATGCACGGGAATACGAATCGTTCTCGCCTGATCGGCTATGGCACGCGTAATGGCCTGACGAATCCACCAGGTCGCATACGTACTGAATTTAAATCCTTTTTCGTAATCAAATTTTTCTACTGCCTTAATCAGACCCATGTTACCTTCCTGAATCAGATCCAGGAAAAGCATTCCACGGCCAACATAACGCTTGGCAATACTTACAACCAGACGCAAATTCGCCTCTGCGAGTCGACGTTTGGCTTCTTCATCACCGTTGTTGATCCGTTTTGCCAGCTCCACCTCATCATCAGCGGAAAGAAGCGGTACACGGCCGATTTCTTTCAGGTACATCCGGACCGGATCATTGATTTTAATACCGGGAGGCAGGCTCAGATCGTCATCGTAGTTAAAGTCATCCCCGTCGTTATTTTCCGGGTCGTCGTTTGGACGCAATCTGGTAACTTCTTCGTCGTTGTCATTTACTACCTCAATCCCCAAGTCACCCAGTTGCTCATAAAACTCATCCATTTGCTCGGGGTCCTGATCAAACGACGATAGTTTTTCCATGATATCTTTGTAGTTCAGAGAGGAACTTTTTTTACCCAACTCAATCAATTGATCTTTAACCTGATCCAGTGTCAGTTCCGTCTCCAGTTCAGTATGCTGATCATTCGCCATCTTTCGACTCCCTCCTCCCTAGAAACATCCGACCTCTGTGTGTTCATTGTCTCTCTAGGGCTATAATCTCAATTACAATTTGTGCTGCGCGCAAAGCATCACCAGAACGCTCCGCGGCTCTCATTTCTTCTCTCTTCAAATCCAGTTGCTTCTGCAATGGAAATTTGCACACCTGCTGAATACAATCGTCCAATACGTGTGGCGATACATCTGGAGCATCCATCATCATAATCGAGCTTACGGTTTTCTCCAGACGATCGTCTTGAAGAGAAGAAATAAATCGGCTCGTATCCGGTAATTTACCTTGTGCATAATAGGCGTATAGATAAGCAGCAATTGCTGCATGATCCTCAATATTAAAGGCATCCCCCAGATGCTTCTCCACATATTGTGCAGTTTCTGCATCCTGCATCATCCAGTGGAGTAATCTACGTTCCGCCACATGATAAGCTGGCATGACATTTGGTTTTGCAATCTGCCCGTTTTTATGCCTACCATTATTCCACCGATTTTCGTTATTATCCCCAAAGTCCTGTTTTTTTTGCAGGGACTGTCGGAGTAAATTGCATTCTTGCTTTAAGGTTTCAAAATCCACCTTGACTTCGGCTGATACTTCGCGCAAATACACTTCCCGCTCGGTCGGGGATGACAGAGGTGCAATGACATTTAATGCTTCGCGGGAATACGCGATTCTTCCTTCTTCCTCTTGCAGTATATGGTTTTTTTTCAGATATATAAGCTTAAATTTCACCGTTGAAACGGCACTTTCGATAATTTGGCGCTGAAACCTTTCCCCGCCGTATTGCCGGATAAAATCATCCGGGTCCATACCGTCGCTGACCAGCGCTACCTTAACGTGAAGTCCCGCATTTTCCAGCAACGGAAAATTTTTGAGCGCAGCAGCTTGTCCTGCCCGGTCACCATCATAGCAAATAATGACCTCGTCGCACAGTCCCTTTAGCATTGTGGCATGATGCTCCGTCAAAGCTGTGCCCATAGCGGCCACCCCGTTCTGCACACCTGCTTCCCAAGCCGAGATGACATCACCGTATCCTTCAAAAAGAACACTCTGGCGAAGCTTGCGAATTGAATTCTTGGCATGGTGGAGATTGTACAGGGTCCGACTCTTGTTGAACAGCTTGGTTTCGGGTGAATTCAAATACTTGGGCTGTCCTTCACCCAGTATACGGCCCGCAAAGGCAATTACTTTTCCATTTCGATTCCAAATGGGAAACATAATGCGATCCCTGAAACGATCCACATACCCATCCCCCTCATGTCGGGGAGAAATAAGCCCGCCCTTTTCCATCTCAACAGGATCGAAAGAACGCTTCTCCAGAAACTGGACGATCGTATCCCATCGGTTAGGGGCATAGCCAATTTGAAATTGATCAATGATCTTGTCAGTAAATCCCCGTGACCGCAAATACTCCATAGCCGGTTTGCCATGCTCCGTATTTTTAAGGAGAAAATGGTACATCTTAGATGTTAGCTCGTACGCTTGCAACAACCTGTCCAACTCAGGATGCTGATGCGTTGACTCACGTCCCTGCCATTCGCCGAGAGGGATATGACTTTCTTCCGCCATTGTTCTGACAGCTTCGGGAAAGGATAGTCCTTCGATTTCCATCATAAATTTGATGGCATTGCCTCCCGCGCCGCAGCCGTAGCAGTAAAAAATCTGACGATCCGGTGTCACGGTGAATGAAGGGGTTTTTTCGGAATGAAAAGGACAGAGCCCTTTCATATACTTCCCCTGCTTGGTCAAATGCACGTACTTGCTTACCGTATCTACGATATCATGATGCTGTAAAACCGACTCAATGATATCGTCCGGTATGTTGCCTTGTCCAGCACTCATGTTAACCACCTTCATCTCTTTAGCACGTAAATATAATTCGATACCGTTATTCATTCTCCTGCAAGCAGAGTAAAAGTTTTGTCAGTTTATGTTGAAAAACTTCACGATCCTCTGTTGTAAACGGTTTAGGACCTTTTCCATAACGTCCTTTTTTCCTTTCCTTGGCAGAAGTGTGACGGCGGTCGAGCATAAAATCAATCGAATCGTTTCGATACATTGCTCCGCGAAATGACATAACCTCACAGCCTTTAGCCAAAGCAAGTGCCGCAAGACCGTAATCGTTGGTGGTTACAATGTCTCCCCGACGGATATGATTAGCAATATAGAGATCAGCGCTTTGGTCGCTACGGTCCACTTTTACGATGGTCACGCCTCCGCTGCCCTGGATAAGATGATCATACGAAGATACCATAATAACCTGAACTTGAAAACGGGAAGCTGTATCCGCAATTTCGCTTTTGACAGGACAAGCGTCACCGTCGACAACGATCCGCACATCCGATAAACCTCCGGATATTCCCACAAGCATCCCCCATCTCATCCGGATTCGAGTAAAATACGGAACGGCTGCAAGATCACTCTTACACCGTTCCGTATATTTATACCCATTTTTTCA
Source organism: Paenibacillus maysiensis (assembly GCF_000520815.1). GTDB lineage: Bacteria > Bacillota > Bacilli > Paenibacillales > Paenibacillaceae > Paenibacillus > Paenibacillus maysiensis. The sequence continues at coordinate 9,901 of NZ_ASRY01000128.1, forward strand.
AGTTGTTCATACTATTACAGCTACGATTAGCCCACGAGCTTGGAAAAATCAGCAAAACGCTTCAGTTCTGTATCAATGGCAGCCAGCAATGCCAGACGATTATTACGAATCGCATCATCCTCAGCCATAACCATTACGGAATCAAAGAACGCTGTGATCGCAGGAGTAATGGACGAGGCAAGTGCTAAAGCTCGCGTGGCATCGCCTTCCTGCAATGCTGTAAGATAAGATTCATAAACGCCGTACCATGCTTCATAGAGCGCTTTTTCACCCTGTTCCGTAAATTCACCCGTATTAACTGATGCATGAACAGCTTTTGCAGCCAAATTGCCTACACGGTTAAACGACTCTACCGTTGCTTTAAAGGCATCTCCCGTTTGTACCGCATTCATCAGAGCAGCTCCGCGATTAACGACAGAAGCAACATCATCAAATCCAGCGGCAAGCACAGCGTCAACGACGTCATAACGAAGCGTCTCGGACAACAGCTTTTTCACCCGCAAACCGAAGAATTCATGTAACTCTTTACGAATTTCATCGGCAGAACGTTTCATACTTCCAAGGTTGTCGTGTACGTCAAGCGCAATATTGAACACATCAGACAAAGTTGCCGAAAAATTACGATCCAGCAAAATCTGCACAATACCCGCGGCCTGGCGACGTAGCGCATAAGGGTCCTGCGAGCCTGTCGGAATAATACCGATAGAGAAGCAGCCAGTGATGGTATCCATTTTATCAGCGATGCTGACGATAGCCCCTGCGTTCGTAGAAGGAACCATTTCTCCGGCAAAACGCGGCTGATAATGCTCAAATACCGCTCTCGCCACTTCTTCCTTCTCTCCAGCCTTACGGGCATAGTCCTCACCCATAACCCCTTGCAGTTCCGGAAACTCATATACCATTTGCGTTACCAGGTCGAATTTACAAATATCCGCCGCCCGGCTAACCGACTCCTGTGTATCCGGGGAAACCCGCAGCTTTTCAGCTAAAGCATCGGCAATGCGGCGAATCCGCCGTACCTTATCTCCAACCGTACCCAATTCCTCGTGGAAAACGATACTTTCCAGCTTGGAGAGCGCATCCTTGATTTCCAGTCTCTGATCTTCCTCATAAAAGAATTTGGCATCAGACAGCCGTGCGCGCAATACTTTTTCGTTCCCTTTGGCGATAACATCCAGTGATTGACTCCCTCCGTTACGTACCGTAACAAAGTATGGCAGTAGCTCTCCCGCACGATCCAGAACCGGGAAATAGCGTTGATGCTCACGCATGGAAGTAATCAGCACATCCTTCGGAATGTTGAGGAACGAAGGATCAAAACCTCCGAACAGTACCGTCGGCGTTTCGACCAGATACAGCACTTCTTCCAGCAGATCATCCTTAACCGCGATCGTCCAGTCTTTTTCGGCTGCCAACGCTTCAATCTGCTTCATGATAATGGACTGGCGTTCCGCAATATCCACAATGACATGCTGTTTACGAAGCGCCTCAACATAGTCTGCCGGACTTTCTACAACAGTATCCTGCCCGAGAAAACGATGTCCTCTTGTCACATTCCCGGATTGAACCCCGGCAATTTCCAGGTTAACAATATCGTTGCCAAACAAGGCGATCAACCAGCGGATTGGACGAACAAACTTAAAGTCATAGCTGGCCCAACGCATAAATTTAGGGAAGGTCATGGCATGCAAAATGTGCAATAAGCCTTCGGACAGCACTTCCGCTGTCGGTACACCTATACTGCTCTTGGTCGCGTAAATATACTCCACGCCTCCAAGCTCCTTGAACGTAAACTGTTCAGGATCAACACCTTGGCTACGGGCAAAGCCGAGAGCAGCCTTGCTCCAATTACCGGCTTCGTCAAGTGCGATTTTGCGGGAAGGACCTTTGACTTCTTCGTTAATATCTTCCTGCTTTTCGGCTACTTCCTTAACCAGCACCGCCAGACGACGAGGGGTAGCATAAGCTTCTACATCACCATGAGCAATACGTGAGCTGTCCAGCCATGCCGTCATACGCTCCTTCAACTGCTGAATCGCAGCAGGGATAAAACGGGCGGGCACTTCTTCCAAACCGATTTCAAACAGCAAATCCTTAGACATGTGCCGCACCTCCTTTCAACAGCGGGAAGCCGAGCTTCTCGCGTTCCTCCAGATAAGTTGCAGCCACCTGACGGGCCAAATTCCGTACACGCATAATAAATCCGGTTCGTTCCGTTACACTGATTGCGCCGCGGGCATCCAGCAAGTTGAACGCATGAGAGCATTTCAGCACATAATCGTAGGCTGGAAATACAAGGTGCTGCGCCATGGCTTTATTCGCTTCTTCTTCATACATATTAAAAAGGGTGAAAAGCATTTTGACATCAGATACTTCAAACGTATATTTAGAATGCTCAAATTCAGGCTGGTGGAAAACATCACCATATGTGATACCATTAACCCACTCGAGATCGAATACGTTCTCCTTGTCCTGAATGTAGGACGCAAGACGCTCCATACCATACGTAATTTCAACCGCAACCGGACTGGCATCGATACCACCCACTTGCTGAAAATACGTGAATTGGGTAATTTCCATACCGTCCAGCCATACTTCCCAACCTAATCCCCATGCTCCCAGCGTTGGCGCTTCCCAGTTGTCTTCAACGAAGCGAATATCATGCTCCAGAGGATTAATACCAAGGCGGCTCAAGCTCTCCAGATACAATTCCTGAATGTTATCAGGCGATGGCTTCAAAACAACCTGAAACTGGTGATGCTGATACAGACGGTTCGGGTTCTCCCCATAACGACCATCTGCGGGACGGCGGGATGGCTCAACATAAGCTACGTTCCACGGTTCAGGTCCAATCGAACGTAAATACGTCATCGGGTTCATTGTGCCTGCCCCTTTTTCCGTGTCATACGGCTGTACAATAATACAGTTGTGCTCAGCCCAAAATTGTTGCAGTGTGAAAATCATCTGCTGAAAATTCATGGTACACCCTTCCCTTCCAAATTACCTCAAATGGTGGTGATCATTCTTCGTAAAGCTTCTATGTACAGGGCTGCCAACTTCCAACAAGCCTCGCCAGAGACAGCAAAAAGCCCCCGCCTCTACGCCTGTACAGACGTAGGGACGAGAGCTGACTCCCGCGGTTCCACCCTACTTGATTGCAGTCCTTCATCACCAGCCAGACTGTAATCCTCTTTTCCGTGTCCATTCAGATGCTCCCGAGTGCCTTGTTCACGAAGATTTCCCGCCAGGCTCACACCGTCCCCGACTCGCTTACTCTAGAGAATAAACTCCGCTACTTTCTCGTTCAATGCCTCTGCTCCAGAAGGAGATATATAGTAGGATATTACACGTTTTTAGCAGCACAGTCAAGGGAGCAAGATGTTTCACATATCATATTTGTCGAGCTGATCCAGAAAATTACGGGATTTCAGCTTGACCTCCAGCTGCATGTCCATGAACTGGCGCATGACATGTTTGATTTCCAGCTTGGTCGAGTCCTTCACATCAATGTTGCCGAGCCGGTTAAGATCCATTCTTGCGAACAAACGTAACAGCTTCAACGTACGCGGTGTCACACTCAATGCAGCTGGGTCAAAATGCTTGTAGCTTCGACATAAGACCCCGCCCAGCCTCGGACTGATAAACATATCTTCATCAGCATACTGCTGTCCGCTGGAAATACAGGCATCAAGCTGGGGAGCATATCCGGCCGCCTGCAATATTTTAAATTCATAAATGCTCATGACGATCACCGGATCTTTTCCGCTCTCCAGCGCTTCCAGACATGCTTTAAGCTGCTTGAACCAAAAGGTGCCCGTTTCCTCATCATGTAGTACCCGGTCAAGCAATTCACAGGCATATGAGGCGTAAGCCGCCTTGGTAATATCCTCGCGCAGTGTATGGTGGGATTGGATAATTTCACCGGCATTCAACGTGCCTAAGCCGGTATTTCGAAAAAATACAAATTCACCATACGTAAACGGCTGCGTTAAAGCAGCATGACGGCTTTTGGGCTTCTTGGCTCCTCTGACCAGCACGCCTGTCTTACCGCCGCTTTCGGTGCAAAGCGTAATAATTTTGTTCCCCTCACCGTAATCCATGCTGCGGATGACGATTCCTTCCACCCTGTAAAGCATGCCTCTTCCCCCAAACATTCGCGAAGAAGCCAGTGGCTTGCACTATTCACGGGCTTCTTCATGCTCGTCCGACTCTCCTTCATCCGTGTCTTGCTCCCGTGTCACGGCGCTCTCCCTGTATAACAGATACGCACCGACATCCCCAGTCTTCGCAAAATACTTCCACGAAAAATCTCGCAATCGTATTCATCCTTTCTTCGGAAATGACGTTTGCATCTCAAAATTAGGATGATGCGAGGAGAGGTGAAGTATGCGATGAAATAAATGGATTGCGTTAAAAAAAGTGTGTTGCTGTAGAGCGGTGCTGAGACGCTCCGCGAATGATTTGATCTTTCGATCGCTGTTACCCCTGAATTTATTTGTATTTGAAACATGAAAAGGTTTAAATTCAGGGGTAAAGGCGAACGCTGACGCTTCTTCAGATTCAAATCCTTCGCTCCGCTACAGCGCGCATACAGTTACACAACCTTTTTTTAAAGCATTCCTTTTTTCAGTGCTGGGAGGTAGGAAGTTGAAGTACCAAGAGTTAAGCGCCGCACATGCGCGGCGCTTTTGAATACCGAGACACAACACTTCTCATGCATTAGTTGGTAGTCGGGACGGCTTTTATGGTGCTTAATGACCAAGCATATAGTTCTAACTAATTTAACGCTCAATTTTAAGATCCCTTTTAGGGGACCAAAGGTTGAGAAATTAACAAGCTTTTAAGCGTCGCGGTGGAAGCCGAGGTCGCGCAGTACACGATCCTGGTTACGCCAGTCTTTTTTGACCTTTACCCACAGTTCCAGGAAAATTTTAGAGCCTAGCAGGTTTTGGATATCTATACGTGCCTGTTTGCCCACTTCCTTGAGCATAGCTCCCTGCTTACCGATAATGATACCCTTCTGAGAATCCCGTTCCACAAAAATGACTGCCATAATATGCACTACACCATTATCCTGCACCTTCATGTCTTCAATCATAACTGCAATAGAATGGGGTACTTCCTCACGTGTCATATGCAAAATCTTTTCCCGTACCAGCTCGGCAATGACGAACTGCTCCGGATGGTCGGTAATTTGGTCATCCGGGTAATATTGCGGGCCTTCAGGCAAGTATTTCTGTATCTGCTCCAGCAGACGGTTCACATTGTTGCCCATTTTGGCCGAGATCGGCACGATTTCTGCAAAGTCGTACAACTTGCGATACTGCTCAATCAGGGGCAACAACGCTTCCGGCTCAATGCGATCAATTTTATTCAACACCAAGATAACTGGCGTTTTTACTTGTTTAAGCTGTTCGGCAATAAAACGGTCGCCTCCGCCTAATCCTTCAGAGGCATCAATAAGGAAAAGTACAGCCTCAACTTCGCCCAACGTATTAAAGGCTGTCTGATTCATGTAGTCGCCCAGTTTAGACTGGCGCTTATGAATGCCTGGTGTGTCCAAAAATACAATTTGCGTGTCCTCTGTAGTGAATACCCCATGTATTTTATTACGTGTAGTTTGGGGCTTGTCCGACATGATGGCGATTTTCTGGCCGATGACATGGTTCATCAGTGTTGATTTTCCTACATTGGGTCTGCCAACAATTGCGACAAAGCCTGATTTAAAGTGTTTCTTAGCCATTTCATTTCCTCCAGCGCGATTAAGCGCCTATTTTTATTTTGGTTTTCCATTAAAAAAGCTGACTAATCAAGGTCAACAACGGCCTGTAAAACACAAATATACCAATAATTACAGCAAAAACCGCTGCCAGGAGCACGGCTCCGGCGGCGGTGTCTTTAGCCGCTTTGGCCAGCGGATGAATATCGGGTGAGATGAGATCCACCGCTGCTTCAACAGCGGTGTTGAACAGTTCGGCTGCAATGACTATAGCGATAGCCACGCAGACGAATAACCAGTCGAGCCGGGAGATGTGCAGAGTTAAGCCTGCTACAATGACAAGGAGCGCCACGACCACATGTATCCGCATATTTACTTGCGTACGCAGTGCGTACATCACGCCTTCTGCCGCATAGCGAAAGGTCATTCTCCAAGGCTGACGTCTCATTACCGTGTCAACCCCACTTGAGCCAGTACAGCTTCCTGTTTACCCATCATTTCAGCTTCACTCACATCATCCTGATGATCATAGCCTAACAGATGCAGAAAGCCGTGAACAAACAAAAAACCGATTTCACGCTCAATCGAATGTCCGTATTCTTCGCTCTGAGCTTGCGCTGTCTGCACGGAAATAATAATATCCCCCAGCACATTCGGCACATCGTCCAGCGGTCCTTCGTCATCCAGCTCATAGATAATTTCAAGCTCTTCATCCAGTGTTTCCTTCATGGCAAATGACAGCACATCGGTTGGACGATCGATTCCGCGATAATCCCTGTTCAGTTCATGGATTTGCTCGTCATTCACGAAGGTGAGGGCAACCTCACCGTCCGTCACTCCTTCCACCTTGCCTGCTTCCTCCAATAGAGTGTTCAGCAAACCAATCAAGGATTCATGGATTACCATATCGTTTTGTTCATTATTCCAAGCTAATTGAAGGCTCATGCCAACCGCTCCTTTTAATTCTAATGCTCCAGCCGCACTTCATACACAAGCCTATTATGCTATGCTTTCCCGTTCTCAGGCTTTGGTCTTTCTTCGGGATATTCGATCCGGGAATGGAAAGTTCCCATCACGGTTTCTTTAAGAGTTTGAGCTACAATATCAAGCTCCCGCATCGTTAGCTCACAATCGTTGAACTGGTGATCATCCAGACGACTTTTGATAATTTTTTCAATCATCGACTCCACCTGATCCACCGTCGGTTTCCGCAGGGAACGAACTGCCGCTTCCACACTATCGGCAATCCCGACCACAGCAGCCTCCTTGGACTGGGCTTTTGGCCCAGGATAACGAAAATCATCCTCGGTAAAATCCGGCTCTACGCCCTGCTCCTCCGCCTCACGTAGCGCCTTGTGATAAAAATAGTGTAAAAATGTCGTTCCGTGATGCTGCTCGGCAATATCACGAATCGGCTTTGGCAGCTTGTAATCCAATTGCATTTCCACACCGTCACGGGCATGGGCAATAATGATGGACTTACTCAGCTTTGGTTCTATTGTATCATGCGGATTGTCCATGCCATTCTGATTTTCAATGAAGTACGAAGGGCGCTTTGTTTTACCAATGTCATGATAATACGAACCAACCCTGCACAACAAGCCGTTAGCGCCTATAGCTTCCGCCGCAGCCTCTGACAGATTACCTACCATTACGCTATGGTGATACGTACCCGGTGTCTCCGTGAGCAGCTTGCGAAGTAGCGGATGATTCGGGTTAGACAGCTCAACCAGTTTCAGCGTTGACAAAATGCCAAAGGTAGACTCAAAAAATGGCATAAGCCCAATCACAAGTATCGCTGTAATTAAACCGCCTGCAAAAGCAAAAGCTACCGCATAGAGCGTCGTTGTTTGAGTCCAGTTGCTCTGGTCGATCAGCGCCAGAGTAAAGACGGACATAGAGCCGAACAGGCATACCATAATCGCTCCCTTGAACAGCGTGGAACGCTGACTGGCTCGATGCGTTGAAAAAATCGCCGCAAGACAAACCACAAGGGCAAAAAAGCCGAAGTTAAAATCAAAAATTTGTCCTTGTCGGACATTCAAAATGACACTTGCCAATATACTAAATATAACGGCACAAACGAACGCCAGCGACATATCGAGCAACAGCGTTACGAGCATGGCTCCAAGCGCGATAGGCGCCAGATAGCCGAGATAAGACCGTTCACTGTCCTGCAATATGGCGGTTAACATCATTGCGCCCACCGTGATTACAAAAATCAACACCAGCATAAGCAATTGTGCATTGTTATACTTGAAACGTCGCGTTCGTGATTGGAATTGGCGAATATACATAAACAGACCCAAGGCCAGCATCGCAGACAGCATCAACAGGCCAAATTGCGGCCAATAGTTGATCTTGTCCTTTAGCAGCTCGTTCTCATCCAGTAAGGTATAAATTTCCTGGGTAATAATCTCGCCTTTCTTGACGAGCACTTCACCCTGTTTGATATAGACTGTTGGTGTATCTTCACGAGCCTGTACCCTGGCATCCTTCGTAGCTGTATCATCATAAAACTTGTTGGCCGTAATCACAAGCCTTGCAAGCTCCTGAACAACTTCACGGGAGGTGCGCTTGGTAAGCGTACTTGTACTGACCCGCTCGGCCACCTTGGCCCGGGCTGTTTGTGCGTCCGTAATCTGATCGTTCATCAATCCGGTCACGATTTCACGCGCTACCGGCCGCATCTCGGCAATATCCTCGGACGTGAGACGCGGAATTTTGATAAAGGTTTCCTCTGGAATCCGATAGGTTTGCTCTTTTGTTTTTTGCAGTACTTCATCCAACAGCTTTTCCGGGTAAGCATCCGCGTTACGGCTATTGTTCACAAAATTTTGCACAAATTCCCGCGCACGCTGAGGAATTTCATCCTTGTAAATGGAAATTTTGTCGGATCTGGAAACCTGATCGTCCTGATTGAGCCGTTCAATTCGGTCTAGAATACCCGTAATCAGGTTATCGTTGCGAATCGGTACAATCGTATACATGGGCTGTACCTGTTCAGCAGACTCTTCCTGAGCCTTTAATGTCGCTTTGCTATTGGGAAGCTGCATAGGAGCCACAATTTCCTTTTCACTCGGCTGGTTTACCCGAATGTCATAGCGCTCGGGAAGCAGCTTGGACGCAAAACCTACGTAAAAAAGAACCACTAAAAATAAAAACAGAAGATAGCGTGTCGCCACGCTATACTTCCATCCACTCATTCTATGCTGGAACGTTTTGCCCTTAGACAATTCCTTCGAGGTCATCTAAAACAATCCCTCTCCATCATCTTTTTCAAGACAGCTACGCTGCTTATTTTCATACTTCTGATAGCTCCACTTCTGTGATATGAAGGCTCATCCCTGATTTTCGGCAACCTGGTCGTAAGCCACGATGATTTTCTGAACCAGAGAATGACGGACAACATCCTCTTGTGCAAAATGTACGAAGCCTATTTCCTCAATTCCCTGTAAAATCGCATTCGCTTCAATCAGACCGGATTTTTTGCCACGAGGCAAATCAATTTGCGTAACATCACCGGTGATGACCATTTTGGAGCCAAAGCCCAGTCGGGTCAAAAACATTTTCATTTGCTCCGGCGTGGTGTTTTGCGCTTCATCCAAAATAATGAACGAATCGTCCAGCGTCCGTCCCCGCATGTAGGCCAGCGGCGCAATTTCAATCAACCCGCGCTCCAGTGCCTTTGCTGTCTGCTCCGGTCCCATAACATCGTACAACGCGTCATACAACGGGCGCAGATACGGATCAACCTTTTCCTGCAAATCCCCTGGCAAAAAGCCCAAATTCTCGCCTGCTTCCACCGCAGGACGGGTCAATACAATTCGCTTGACCGAGCCTTCCTTCAGGGCAGCTACCGCCAGCACCACAGCCAAATACGTTTTACCTGTACCCGCCGGGCCAATCCCAAATACGATATCGCGTTTTTTTATCGTGGTTACATAGTGCTTTTGTCCAATCGTTTTGACACGGATCGGCTTGCCCCGGAAGGTGGTTGTGATTTCTCCCTTGAACAGATCAAGCAATTGATCGGCGCGTAAATCTTTTGCCAACTCAATCGCATAATGGACGTCTCTTTCGGTCAGGATATACCCATTACGAATTAACTGGAGCAGTACATCGAACAATTGTTCGAGCACTTCCACCTCATGGACGTTACCAAAAATATTGATTTCTGCCTCACGGGAATCCATTTTTGCTGGAACAGCCGCTTCAATCAATTTTAAAAAGGAATCCTGCGGGCCGAACAGCGCCTGTCCTTCTCCCGCATTGTTCAATGCAATTTGTATGCTGCGTTGTTGTTCTGCCAAATAGCCTCATTCTCCTTGGTTATGAACTAGCGGAAGTTCTTCCGCAATATTCTGTTCCACTTCAAAAAGCACTTTCATATAAACTTTACCATTCTCTCTCTTCTCATGCAAAATTTTTTGGCTCATTATTTTCGTTCCTTTGCCATATTTGGCTAAAATATCGGCTCGTGCCCCTTCTATTCCCCTATTTTGGGCTTCTGCTTCCGTAAGCTTATCCTCATGTATCTTCGTCTCCCTTACGCTTTCGGTCATCCAACCGACGGGAAGACGGAAGGAGCGCCACGTCAGCGGGTCATGCTCAACTGTGGTTTTATGCGCAGAATAAGGGATTTTTCCATATCCCCATAACTGCACCGCGTGGTTGCCCAGCACCAGATACAGGCGGTCGTGACTGTTTCCAGTATATGCGCTGCTGCGTCGCACCGTCGGACTGCTAATTTCGTACTCATGCCACACGAGGCCCTTAATCTCCCCCTTGGCTACGACCTGCTGCTGATTTTCCTCATCTCCGAGCGTTCCCGAGATAAGTATGGCTCCTTTTTTGACACGTGTATTTTTATGCACGACAGGACGACCCTGCTCGGCAAAAATTTCAGTGACTACTGCATCTGCATTGCTGATGAGATGACGCGGACTGTAGAGCTGCGCAGGAGTAGGCTGTGAGGCTTCAACGACCTGAATCGTCACCGAAGTACCCTGCTTATCTACGCCGATCCAGGATGCCTCAGGGAGCTTCTGCATGAGTGCACGCGAAAGCTTGTCCTGACTGGAAACACGGAAGCTCCATTGAAACGGATACAGCCCCTCCTGACGGGCAGCTTTGAGTACAGCTTCCGTTGTGAGCTTGTCATTCCCCTTTACTTCAACGTTCCAGATGAGCGAGGACATCAGGAACAGGCCTACCCAGAATACAGCCAGTCCAACCAGAAAAAATTTACGTTTGGCCAGCCGCGCAGCGATAAAGGGAGTCCCTTGGCGTTTTAAAATATGCATTTTGCAGCCTGTCCTTCTCAGAAGCGGACGCAGCAGGAAGACATGCGGCAGCAGAAGGTTCATTTCCGCATGTCTTGTACCCATCGGCCGCACGTTCCAAACAGGTATTTGATGCTCAGTGAGCAGATTAATGAAAGCTTCCACGCTCTCGCCCTTAACGCTAAGGGTAACCGTGCCACGCAGCTTTGTTAAAGCGGGATGTTTCATGAGCCTTCCTCCGTTCCTTCCAATTGGATATCCGTAATGTGTCCTTCCACACTTACCTGCTCAGGCACAATAGACGTAATGACAAGCCCATGCCCCGTCACCCGCAACCTGCCTTGCGCAAGCGCAAGTACAAGCCGATCCGGCGTGAAGTCCACGACGCCCCGGTGATTCTCCACATAAAGCTGGCGGCTGCCAATGAGAGTTAACCTCGGCAGGTCAAATAGAATGTCCTGCGGAAGTTCCAGCGTCTCACTGGCCCACTTTCGCAGTTTGCGGCTCATCCGGCTCATACGACGGAATCTCCTTTCCTGTCATGAAAACAATTCTTATCAAATGGCTAATAATTGTTTTTATGGCGCTACGCTGCTGATTTTCATCTCCTGTTATTTCCATTCAGTGGATCATAGTCATTTTCATGGTAGCTACGCTGCTTTTTTATAAATTGCCGATGCCGCTTAGATATGGGCGTCGTTACACCAGCGCCACAGATATCTGTACTGTACACTTTATGATCCAGCCGCCATATTTATGAAACGAAACTAACAATTCATAGTAGCCCTTATTTTACATAGCAAGAACCTTGATACTTGCAAAATGCAAAATGAAAAAGACAAGCCCGATTCAAGCATCGAAACGAGATTGTCTTTTCCTGATTCTATAGAGCCGTTCTGTTATTTTTAGGAATCATGATTCAAAAGAGAGTTTTTTCTGGAATATAGAAAATAAACGGCCAGACCTATAACGAGCCAAATCAGAAAACGGATAAACGTTTGGCTATGTAAATTCAGGATGAGCGCCCCACACGAAATAATAGCCAAAATCGGAATATACGGAACACCCGGACATCGGAAGGCTCTGGGCAGATCCGGCTGTGTTCTTCGCATCACAATGGCCCCCCACATTCCACAATCCCCGCAACCCAGTTCTGACCTGCAACCTGCAAGACAAGTGACACCGGATGAGAAACACCTTCAAACTGCATAAACGGTACAATCCCTGTCATAATCCCACTAACAATGACATATAAAAGCGTACAAATAACAAGCGAGAAAATGATACCCCGTGGTAAATCACGAGCTGGATTTTTAGTTTCTTCTGCGGCAGATGAAACGGCATCGAAAATTCGTTTGGGTTTTCGGATTCCAAAATAAACAATAACGTAATACCCATCAAAATCAGAAAAGCTGGAAGATTAAAACGGGTGGGGTGGTCCTTTAAAGCGCCTGGTGCAGCAGTTAATTCAAGTGGAATATGAATGCCGAGTCCATTCAGGAATGACACAAAGTACCCCGATCAGCACTGATTTCTATTCTGGACTGGTCTATGTATTAGCAAAAAAATAGTCCGCCACCAGCTAAAGCCGGGGCGGACTAAACCATTCATGCAAACTGCTCAAATAAAACGATAACAGCTCTTGTCTTTTTAACGTCTTCCTCCGCCCATATAACGCTTGGAACGCGGAGGACCTAATATTTCTGCCCAAATCACACCTCTGCGCAGGTCAGCCGCAGTTACTGTACTACGCTCCTGTGAAGCTCCCTCAGGGGCATCTGTAATCTCTCCCGACTCCCTTGCATTGGATATGCGATCAAGACGGGCTAAAACCGATCTACGCTCTTCTTCCATGGCCCGGATTCGGTCCTCCAGAGTCGAACCGTTATCCAGGGAATCCCGATTTGTTTGCTGCTCTGTTTCCGTCCAATCATTCATTTGTTCTTCCATGCGACGAGCTTCCATAACTACACGCCGTTCATCAGGAAACTGACGCTGCAATTCTCCGGCAGTATTCTGCCTTTGCGGCTGACGTTGCTCCTGTCTGTGTTCCGTAGAGAAAGGTCCGGAGGAGGATGAAGGGCCGCGAGAGCCGTGGTCGCCACCAAACGTAGGCATACCCTTTCCCGGCGGCGCTTTTCTCTCTGTGCTTTTCATGCTTTTGCCCAAAAAAGACACCAACGCAAAGCCGATCACAATCAGGATATACAAATGCTCAAAAATCCAGCTGATAAAGTTCATAACTCACCGCCTTGCTGCCGTAATTCACCGGCTATATCCCGTTGTTAATCCCGGTTTTTGTTGTCATTTCCCGAGTTTTCATTCGGTTTGCCCAAGGAACCGCGCATTTGCGTATCTGCCTCAATGTTTTTCAAATTCATATAGTCCATAACGCCAAGTTTTCCACCACGCAGCGCCTCAGCCATTGCCAGCGGCACTTCGGATTCGGATTCCACAACGCGCGCTCTCATCTCTACGACACGCGCCTTCATTTCCTGCTCCTGCGCCACGGCCATTGCACGCCGTTCTTCCGCTTTTGCCTGCGCAATCCGTTTATCGGCTTCCGCCTGCTCGGTTTGCAGGAAGGCACCAATGTTTTTGCCTACATCAACGTCCGCAATATCAATGGACAAGATTTCAAACGCCGTTCCGGCATCCAGACCTTTGGACAGTACCGTCCTGGAAATGGAATCCGGGTTCTCCAGCACGTCCTTATGCGAATTACTGGAGCCGACAGTCGTAACAATCCCTTCACCGACCCGTGCAATAATCGTTTCTTCTCCTGCACCCCCGACGAGTCGATCAATGTTGGCACGCACTGTAACACGAGCCTTAACCTTCACTTCGATACCATCCTTGGCTACCGCAGCGACAATAGGTGTCTCAATGACACGCGGATTAACACTCATTTGGACCGCTTGCAGAACATCCCGACCCGCAAGGTCTATCGCAGCAGCGCGTTCAAATTCAAGCGGAATGTTGGCACGCTGCGCAGCAATCAGCGCATTGATCACTCGGTCTACATTACCACCCGCCAGAAAATGGCTTTCCAGCTGGTTGATGTTTAAGCCCAGACCAGCCTTGGTTGCCTTAATCAACGGATTCACAATCCGGCTTGGCGTTACACGCCGTAACCGCATAGCTACCAATGTAATGATGCCAATCCGCACCCCTGACGCCAATGCTGAAATCCACAGCATCACCGGAAAAAAACTAAAAAATACACTTAACACAATAATCGCTACAACGGCAATCAGCAAAACGCTGACAATACCCGATTCGAACACTCGCATCATCCTCCATTAATCTAATTCTTCGTTTGTTTTGGCGTTTCAGACGCTGGTGTCCGCCTTGACCACAATGCGTCCGCCTTCTACTTTGGATACGATAATGGGCATATCCGTAGCGATAAACTCGCCGTTCGTCACGACGTCCACACGTTCGTCAGCGATAAGCACGGTTCCCGCTGGACGAAGCGGTGTCAAACTCACACCTCGCTGACCCAATAGCACTTCCCGGTTTACCACCGAAGAAAAGCCCTGGTCAGCCGTCAAGCTTTCTTTAAGTATAAAACGGTTCCATATCCCTCGGTCCTTGAATATGACAGCAATGATCGCCACCACAGCAACAGCAGCAGCAAAGGCTATACCCAAAGAAATAAAAGCATGCTGCAAGTTGTAGGCCGCGCGAACAACTCCGGCGACAAGACTGATGGAACCCAAAATACCCAGAATACCAAAGCTTGGAATGAACATTTCAAGTATAAGCAACGCCAGACCGATGATAAACAACAGCCACGTCTCGGAACCTGCAAAGCCAGCAATATAATTGCCGAAAAAGTACAGACCAAATCCGAGCACACCTAAAATTCCTGGCACTCCAAAGCCAGGTACGAGTAGTTCAATGACAATCCCCGCGATACCGATAAATAAAAGCAAGGTCTGCACAATCGGGTTGGTCAATATCTCGGCTGCTTTTTCAGCCCATGTCCGCTCCACATGAAATACATCATCCGTGCTATAGCCCATCCACTGGATAACTTCTTGTTCTGAAGAGGCGATGTGATCCGCATAACCCAGCTTAAGTGCTTCCTCACTGGTTAAAGAAATGATCTGACCTTTTTCTTTATTAAAGTTCAGCTCCGGTATAGCTACAGAAATTTTGGAGTCTACCATACCTCTCGCAATATCCGGGTTACGTCCGCCGGATTCTGCGGCAGATGCCATGCTGCTCTTCCACCAAGCCACCGTTTTCGGGTCGGTGATAGCCTGCCCACTGCCATCCACCAGCGCTGCTGCTCCAATAATGCTGCCCGGCTTCATAACAATTTTGTTTGCGCTTAACGCAATATAGCTCCCCGCAGAGGCCGCTTCACCTCTCACATAGGCTACGGTCGGAATCGTGCTGTCTTTAATCAGCTTGCCCAGCTTTTCCGCTGTGTCTACTCTCCCGCCTGGCGTATTAATATCCAGCACAATGAGGCCCGCTTTGGACTCCGCCGCTTCTGTAAAGCCGCGTTCCATAAAGCTGCCCAGTCCCTGTTCAATTTCCTGATCCACCGGTATAACGAACACAGCACCGCCTTTCACAGCGGCCGCCGCTGATCCCGAATGGAATAATGGCAACAGCAAAACGGATATCATGATCCACATGGTCCAAAAGATCATTTTGCGGCTGGAGTGATGATGTTCTCTATGCATTACTCTCCCCCCTTTCGATCTTTCTATGTTACAGCATATCAAATTTTGTCAGGTAAACCATACAGTTTTCAGGATTTATTGTGAAATTCTTGAGTATGTTGCTAATCCTGATGGCTGTCACGTACTTTACGCACCCGATGGACATCACGTTTCAAATGGTTATAGATAACGCTTACAAAAAAGCTTTCCTTATAATAACAGCCTATGACAAACGCGGCAGATACAGAAATAACACCCTCTGTAAACAGAGGGTGTTGCGCTTTCCTGTTTGTCGCAGGTTTATTGCAGAAATTGCTGAACCGCTTGGTTCACGAGCTTACCGTCAGCACGGCCTTTTACCTTAGGCATCAAGGCCGCCATTACTTTCCCCATCTCGGCTTTCGAAGAAGCACCGGTTTCCTGGATGGTCTGCTGTACAATAACTTTAATTTCTTCTTCAGAAAGTTGTTCGGGAAGGTACTGAGCGATGATCTCTATTTCTGCTTTAGTGCTTGTCGCAAGTTCATCACGACCGGCTTTTTCAAATTCATGGAGGGCATCTTTTCGCTGTTTGATCTCACGACTCAGAATATCAAGCACTTCGTTGTCGTTCAAATCCCGTTTCAAATCTATTTCAAGATTTTTAATCGTAGAACGAACCATTCGAATGGTGGAGAGTTTGAACTTGTCCTTACTCTTCATTGCTTGCTTCATATCTTCGTTCAATCGTTCGCTCAAATTCATGATTGCTTAGATCCTCCTAGAACTTTCTCTTACGAGCAGCCTCGGACTTTTTCTTGCGCTTTACGCTTGGCTTTTCATAATGCTTGCGTTTCTTCACCTCAGCCAATACGCCATCCTTAGCAATGGAACGTTTAAAGCGACGAAGTGCAGCATCAATTGTCTCGTTTTTGCGAACTTTAGTTTCAGACACCAGTTTTCCCTCCCTCCGACCAGACCGTCCAAGAGCAATAACACGGTTCATCAAATTTTATTATAGGTGAAACGGAAACCGGGTGTCAACCTATAAGAAAAAATGAATAAATAAAGGGTACATATTTCTCCATTCACGCCGTATTACTGAAAGACAAGCACTGTCATTTTTAAGAATGTGAGTCCGAAATACCCGTCAAAGCACCCAATGGGGCACCGCCCAGCAGATGATAATGCAGATGTCCAACCGCTTGCCCGCTATGCGGACCGCAGTTGTTAATCAACCGGTAACCGGATTCAGCGATACCCAGTTTTTTCGCCACCTCAACCGCAACACGATGAATCTCCGCAATCAAAGGCAGATCCTCCTCTGTCACAGCATTCATTGAAGGAATATATTTCTTCGGAATAATGAGCACGTGCACTGGCGCCGCAGGCTGGATGTCATGAAATGCGAGCACATTGTCGGTTTCCAGCACTTTTTTGCTGGGGATGGTTCCATCCACAATTTTCAAAAACAGATCGTCCATTCAAAACCCTCCTTTGGCAGTGAGCCGATCATCAGATTCAAAAGTGCAGAATCCATGCTCTCGGCATTCAAAGTTATGTATTTCCCCACAACCGAATTGAACATATACAGTTATGGTTTGTTATACCTATGTTTCTATATGTATCATAACGGAAAAAGGGGCTTAATACCAGTTCCCTCTCCCCGCTTCCTCTATAATAGCTCTTACCCCTTCATCAATTTGATCCGGCTGAGCACGCGAAATACTGATGCGTAAAAACTTTTCGTGTTCCTTATAATTAGATAAGTAAAATCCTTTACCGGATACCACCAGCACCTTCCTCGCGGCAAGACGCTGTACCAAACGCTCCATGTTCACCGTCCGGGGTAGCTTCAACTGCATATACACTCCCGAGCTTACAGCCGACACTTCAATCACCCCGTCCTGATTATATCGATCTACTGCCTGGTTTAAAATGCGAATGCGTTCCGCATACAGGCTGCATATCGTGTGCTTGTGGCGTTCATACATTCCATTTTTAATATAAATATCGAGTGCGGCCTGAGATAAAATGGAGGTGTCGACGTATCTTTTGTATGCGCTGAACGTCTTTAACAGGATTTCAGGCAAAACCACCACACCTAAGCGCAAGCCTGGGAAAATGATTTTCGAGAAGCTTTTTAAATAAATAACATGGTCTGTCTGATCGTACGCATATATAGGATCAAACAGGTGGTCGATCCCCAAATCAGCCATGTAATCATCCTCCACGATGAACACATCGTATTTGGCAGCTAATACGGCTATAGCCTTGCGTTCCTCTGTGTTGTAGGAGGTCCCCAGTGGATTATGATATCTTGACATGGTATAAAAAAACTTGATGCTCCCGTTCTTAAATTGGTTCTCCAATTCCTGCAAATCCATACCTGCCGCTGTTCTGGCGATGGTGCTGACGGGTATACTCTCTCCCTCCAGAAAACGCAAATAAATATCGTAGCTCGGCTGCTCCACTAAAACCGTCTTTTTGCCGTTTGGAAACGGCATTTTTGCAAGGATTTCCAGTGCCTGCTGAACACCAGAAGTGACGATAATCCGCTCCATTTTTGCAAATACCTGATTATCGGCCAAGTGAGAAACGAGCGTATGACGCAATGTCTCCAGTCCTTGCGAATCTCCGTAGGTGAACAGATGATATTTGTACGTATCAATAGCCTGATTCAGACAGTGCTGAAAGTCCAGATACGGAAATACGTTTAAATCCGGGGAGGCCGAAGCAAAATCAATCGAGGCCTGAATATGGCTATGGCTATGACGCAAATCTCCGGAGTTCTCCACCACATAATATCCGCTTTGCGGAATGGAATAGATGGCGTGCTTCTTTTCAAGTTCGGCATATGCCCGCAAAATCGTGCTTTTGCTGCACTGGTACAATTCTGAAGCATCCCGGATAGAAGGCAGCTTTTGACCCGAGCTGTATTGCCCTTCACGGATTTTAAGCTCTATATCCAATAGAATCGAAATATATTTTTTCACAATGATCCTCCTGCCTGCTTATTGCACTTTCTATTTCTGCTACTTCTTTATACGGTTGATGTTAACATGCTTTATATGTGAGTAGAATGCCCCAATTTATAAAATTGTACCGATACAGTTACGATAATTTGATATTCCACAGGCTCGTCCATTGTTGTACCTTTAGTTCATCGGAGAGGACGTTCGCAAACATGGTCCCGAAGCATGAAAGAGAGGTAGGCAACTTATGGACACCCAAACCAAAGGATTAAAACTGGCTTATTTCTTTGCGGTGCTGAATGCTGCAATTATTGGATTTTCGTTTTTATTTACTAAAATGGCGTTAGTGTATGCTCATCCCATCGATACGCTGACCTATCGGTTTGCAGCTTCTTTTATAGTCCTGTCCATTCCGGTGGCCTTGGGGTGGATCAAGCTGTCTTATCGGGGCAAACCCATATTTAAAGCACTGCTGCTGGCTCTAATGTACCCGTTGGGATTTTTCACCCTACAAGCATTTGGATTACAGCACGCAACTTCCGCCGAGGGAGGTATTATGTATGCCTTCACACCCGTTGTAACGATGATCATTGCTTCCCTATTTTTAAAAGAAACAACGACCCTTTTACAGAAGCTGTCGATCTTTTTATCTGTTTTCGGCGTTGTGTTCATCTTTATCATGAAAGGAAGCAGCTTCAACTTGTCCAATTTGGGCGGGCTCTCCATGCTCTTCCTGACGTGTGTAGCGTTTGCCGGATACAGCGTTTTGGCACGCTCTCTTTCGAAGCATTTTAGTCCGGCGGAAATCAGTTACTTTATGATGGGCATCGGATTTATTACATTTCTGGCCATATCGCTCACTAACCATATTCAAAGTGGGACACTGGGCACATTTGTAGGCTTGTCCAGCAACGGTACCTTTGTACTGTCCATTATATATCTTGGCGTGGTGGCCTCGCTTATCACTTCACTGACTGCAAATTATGCTTTGTCGAAAATAGAGGCGTCAAAAATGAGCGTATTTACCAATCTGTCGACCATCGTGTCTATCGCAGCCGGGGCTTTGTTTATTGGAGAAAAGATAACAGTGTATCATCTGATTGGCTCACTACTGATTATAGCCGGGGTGATCGGAACCAATTATTTGGGCCGGAAAAAGACAGTACCGCTTCGTGCAGACACGCTTAAGACGTAATGCTCATAGAGAAGTGAGCTGGAAAAGAATGATTGTCGAGATAGCGGAGAGCATGTGTATGAGGTAAACGCAGGTTGAGATTAGATTTGAAATGACATAGGTAAAAAAAGAGGCTGTTTCTTCTCACCGGAAGAAGCAGCCTTAAGTATGTCATGATGTATGAATGCTTCAGTAAGCCGCTTGTGATGTAGCTGTACATCTAAGAAAGTGACTATGGATGGTTAGAAGAGGACTTAGAGGACACATACTAGGACGATTAAAGAAATGGGGTTTAATAATAAGGCAGTAGGCTGATCGCGGTCAGCGCAGCAAGCGGCAGAATTAGACGGTTAAAGCGCCGACGTCTATACGGGAATCCATATCCATATCCATAGCCATAGCCATAGCCTGGTACTGGAGCAGGGTACGGATATGGTGGGGAGGATGCAAAGCCGCCATAAGCACGGGAGCCACAGCCGCAATTGTTAGGCGGATAAGGGAGATTTACGTTCTCCGCTTCGCCCATTGGAACTGCCAAATATATTTTTTCATCATCCACATGCTCCACAATTCCGTCATACATCGTTCCATCCTTCACCCATACGCATACGTAGCGGTGCATATGCTGTTGACATAGTGTTTTGGCATCCGTTTTTTCCGGTGCTGTCCCTTTTACGTTCGTCAGGCTTTTTTCCATGGTTGTTTCCTCCTAGGCTCTTGCATGTATACCGTATGTTATTCAAAAATGGGCTATGTGTTACATCAAATTGGGCGAATTCCGGCTTGCAAACAAAAAAAGAAGCACCCCGGAGGCTCTTGGTAGAGCCCCTCTGAACGGACGTATGACGGGAAGTTCCCTTCCACAGCATACGTCCGCCGGGGTGCTGTATGATAACTTGTCGGCTTATCTGTATTATAACAATACTTTGAAACTGTATCTGTGATCTGTATCACGTTGCTTCAAAATGTTTCCATAACCACGCGGGAGCCGCCTCCGGCCTGCTCTGCGGGAAGAACGACTAGCTTGCGCGGCAGACGAGCCCGCAGCTCGGGTACATGGCTGATCACGCCGACTGACAGTTGATCGTGATGCAGCTTTTCCAGCGAGGTGATAACGGTGTCCAGCAGTTCAGGGTCCAACGTTCCAAAGCCTTCATCCAGAAAGAAAAATTGCAGCGGGTATTGTCCGCGCAATTGAATCTGGGCCGACAGCGCGAGCGCAAGCGACAAGGAGGTCAGGAACGTCTCGCCACCGGACAAGGTCGATACCGGACGCTTGACTCCGCCGTTGGCATCGTCACTAATGACAAAGCCACCGCTGGAGTCTACCTCTAGCGCATAACGCTGCTTGGTCAGAAAACGTAAACGGCGTGAGGCCGACTGACTGACTTGCATTAGCTGTTCCTCGGCAATGTATTCGACGAAGGCGTTGCCCCGGAAAACGGACTGAAGCTTGGACATCTTTTCTGCCTCGCTGCGCAAATGAGCGCGATTGGACTCCAGCTCCATCCAGCGGACATGCCGATGCTGCAAATCCTCCAAATCACGCTCAGCCTTGGCACGATTCTGGAGTGCCTCTTCGTCGCGTGCACGGCAATCACGCAGCTGCGCGGCGGCCGATTCCCACTGTTCCTCTGTCACTGTTGCTCCATCCAACTGTTCTTCCACATGTTTTAAACGGGAGGACAGCTCTTTTTCACGTTCCCGATGCAGGCTCACTTCACGTTCATAACGTGCGAATTCATCGGGCCCGAGACAGCATTCCACGACCTCTGCTTCCGTAGCAAAAGGGGAGGCTTCCAAACGACTGCTCCAGCGGGACTCCGATACCTGCCGTCTTTCTTCTGCCGAATCGGATGCCTGCCGGGCAATCAGCGAAGCATGAACGGCTTGCTGCTTGCGTTCCTCCGCTTCAGCGCGGCGGCGTGCGGCGGCTTCGGCTCCGTTTTTCAGCCCCAGAAGACGCGAGTTTGCGTCTTCCAGCAAGGAAGACGCATGGCCTTCTCCAACCCACTGCCGGAGGCGATCCATTTTTTCACGCAGCGAATCATCTTTGTTTTGGAGTCCGGTACGGCGGGCGATGATGACTTTGTCTTCCTCGATGATGTTCTGCTGAATCTGCTGAACACGCGCAGCCTTCTCTTCGAGAAAGGTCACGCTCGTCTCCAGCCGGGACCGCAGCTCTTCCGCGCGCGCGTCGCGCTCCTGCATGGCGCGGTAGCGCTCCGCGGCTTCGCCCGGAGCGACGTCCGGCAGCTGCGCCGACCATTCGGCGCGCA
>NZ_ASRY01000129.1 GCF_000520815.1 Paenibacillus maysiensis
AAGAAGAGCCGACTTTCATTTCAAGCGATTTTGAAGAGAGAGCGATCGAGTATTTCAAGACGTTGCTCTCTTCCGTCCTGAAGATGCCAGCCAGCCGGATTGAAGCCAATGCGCCTTTTGAAAAATACGGCATCGATTCGATTCTGGTCATGCAGCTGACCAACCAACTGGAAAAGACGTTTGGCTCCTTGCCGAAAACGCTGTTCTTTGAATATCAAAATCTCCGCGAGCTGACCGGATACTTCCTGGACGCCCATCGTGTTCTTTTGCAGCAGCTCTTGGGCATCGGGGAGCAGGAGCGGGTTTCGGAATCCGCTTCGGTGGCGTCCGCGTCCACTCCTGAGCCGTCGGCTGTCAGCAGCCGCAGACGTTCGAGGCTGGCCGCGAGTTCGACGGCTGTGCATGCAGCGCCGGTCGCGCAACCTGCGAAGGCGGCCAAGGGAGAACAGGACATCGCGATCATCGGCGTCTCTGGCCGCTATCCGGGGGCGCGCAACCTTCAGGAATTCTGGGGCAATCTGCGGGACGGCGAGGATTCGATCACGGAGATTCCTCAAGAACGCTGGGATCATAGCCTCTATTTTGACCCGGACAAAAGCAAGGCGGGCAAGACGAACAGCAAATGGGGCGGATTTATTGACGGCGTGGATCAATTCGATCCGAAGTTCTTCAACATCTCCCCGCGCGAGGCGGAGATCATGGACCCGCAGGAGCGACTGTTCCTGCAGACCGTCTACGAGGCGCTGGAAGATGCGGGGTATACGCGCGAGATGCTCGCCAAACATCGCGGGCTGGGGCTTGACGGCAACGTCGGGGTCTATGTCGGCGTGATGTACGAAGAGTATCAGCTGTACGGCGCAGAGGAGACGATCCTCGGCCGACCGCTTGCCCTGTCTGGCAACCCCTCGTCGATCGCCAACCGGGTGTCGTACTTCTTCAACCTGCACGGGCCGAGCCTTGCCGTCGATACGATGTGCTCGTCTTCGCTGACGTCGATTCATCTGGCCTGCCAGAGCTTGCAGCAAGGCGGCTGTGAACTGGCGATCGCCGGCGGTGTCAACGTCTCGATTCAC
>NZ_ASRY01000130.1 GCF_000520815.1 Paenibacillus maysiensis
CGCAGCCGACCACAAACCATGCCCGTCCCCCCAGGAACGCAGCAGCTCTCGTACGTGGGGGAGCAACTGCCCCTCTACCTGATCAGCCAACATACCAGTCAGTCGTTCCAAACGTACTTCCTTCTCTCGCTCCGTCTTCCCTCCGGCGAACCACAACCCGGTCTTGAAGCCCGGCCTGCGGCTCTCCAGATATTCGCCCGCCGCCTCACGCAGCTCCGCAGGTGTCAAATGGGCATGCTCCAGTACATGATCCAGCTCTTGCCGCAGCCGTTTATGCTCCTGCTCCGGCAGCATTTGCCAGTGTTCGTCCTCTTGCTGCAAGATTTCCAGTTCCGTATCCAGACGCGAAATGGCTTCCTCCCCGCCTGCCTCTTCCAGCAACGTGTTCAGTTCCTCCTCCGCAGCAGCCTGTACAGCTTCCACATGTTGATCCGCCAAATGGCGCATTGAGGAAACCAAACTGTACAATAATAGCTCTGTTTTTCGCTCCAGCAGTGCTTCAATCAGCAATGGCAGCCCTTTCCATTGATTCCAAGGATGGTTTTGCTCTTTCAAGGAAGTGAACAGTATATCCGTGTAATTAACCTGCCATGCATGAAAGCTGGCTTCCACCTCACTACGATAATGTGTAAATGAAAGCTCTCGCTCTCGATGCTTATCTATTTGGTTAATAATCAAATATAACGGCTTGCCCCAATCTGACAGGCTTTTGGCAAAAGACAAATTATTTTCCGATTGGACATGGTTATAATCCATCACATAAAAAACAATATCCGCCCAGTGTAAAGCTGAATGTGTCGCCAGCGCATGACCGTGGTCCGTAGAGTCAACACCAGGCGTATCCATCAACACCCCTCCGCCAGCCAACATCGGGACATCCTCCCATACCTGAACCGATTCATAAGCTCCGCCATTCTTACAATATTCAGCCAGCTCGAACAGAGAGGTTTCCAGTACCTCCGGCTCCGGGTTTTCTAATGTTTTGGCCGGATGAATGAGCGCTCTCGAACGTCCGTAACGGATGGAAACCACATTAGCACTCGTAGGAATCGGCCCGGACGGCAGCACTGTTTTGCCGCACAAACTGTTGATTAAACTCGACTTCCCAGCCGAAAAATGTCCACAAAATGCAATGGTCAGTTCCTCTGCTTCCGCCTTTTCCAGCAATTCAGCTACAGCTTTTGCTCCTTCCCCATCCCCGGCTGTGCGCAAAAAATCCCGCAGCCGTTCTATCGTATTCCATTCTTCCCCGGTATCTCCTGTAATCGTTTGCATCATAAGCTACAGTTCCACTCCTTGTCTCTTAGCTGCCTCAAATAGCTTTATTGTAGCATTCCTAAGTCGCTGTGAGAATCATCACAATTAAAAAGTTGTAAAAAAAAGGCGTTACCCTCAAGTGCACGACTTTGGGGAAACCGCCTTTTCATCAATCATAAAAATAAGTTTGTTTCATGCTGTCCAAAACGGTTATTATAATAAAGCTTCAATATCCTCTTCCATATCCAGAGGATCAGTCGTCGCTTCAAAGCGTTTGACCACTTTCCCGTTCCGATCAATCAGGAATTTCGTAAAATTCCATTTGATCGAATCTCCCGCCAAGTATTCAGGATGACGCTCGTGAATTAAAGGAATAAGTATTTTGGCAACCGAATGCGTTTCATCAAAGCCCTCAAAGGGCAACGACGAAGCAAGATATGTAAACAACGGGTGAGCCTGCTTATCACGTACATCCACCTTTTGGAACATCGGGAATGCGACCCCATAATTCAAGGTACAGAATGTATGCACACTGTCATTGGAATCTGGCTCCTGATCGGCAAACTGATTGCACGGAAAGCCGAGAATTACCAAACCTCTATCCTTATAGTGATCATACAGACGCTGCAAATCCTGATATTGAAATGTAAACCCGCATTGGCTGGCCGTATTTACAATCAACACCACTTTATCTTTAAAATCACTAAGGGCGATTTCCTTGCCGTTCATTGCAACGGCTGAGTAATCATAAATGCTCATTAAGAATAACTCCTCTGAAGATGTAATTGAACATTTCATATTGAGATATGTGGAATCGTCCATGATAGACTTCAAGGACTGCGCACGCCATGCGCCCCCAGGCTGGTTAGACCAGCCGAGCCGCCTACGGCAGAACATGCAAGCATGCACGCTAATTGAACTTAATTGGTTGCCGCCTCAAGCACTGGCAGCAAAATTTCAAAGACTTGACCATGCTGCAAAATCGTAATTCCGCGAGATTTGTCCTTCATTACGACTACTTCCGGCTTCTGAGACATACGCTCCAGATAATGCTCAGGTACATCACCAGAATGGCTGACCGTGATTCCTTCAAGCTCGCGCTCTTCATTTTCAGCAAACTCCGATGTTACGATTTGCTCAAAAATATCGGAAAAAGCCTCAAAATTGTCTGTATATACCGAAATGCATTTCATACTCTTCATCCTTTTCTACACTTAAATGGTTAAACCCTCACTAATCTCTGTCGGGTCTTTAAGCTCTACGTTCCTTATCTTTCCTGATCCGGGACGTTTTCATACGTTTCTTGCCTTCCCTGCATACATCGAGCAACGGACATACCTGACATTGAGGATTTTGCGCTTTGCAGTGATAGCGACCGAAAAAAATGATTCTGTGATGGGTCAAGGACCATTCGTCCCTAGGTACCCTTTTCATCAGCTTTTTTTCCACCTCTAGCACTGAATCGTCCCATCCCGCAAAGCCGAGTCGTTTGGAAACACGCTCTACATGCGTATCTACCGCAATGGCAGGTACATTAAAAGCGGTGGACACAACGACATTAGCCGTCTTGCGCCCAACACCGGGAAGCTTGACCAACTCATCATGCTCAGACGGTATTTCTCCCCCGTACTGGTCTATCAATATACGGCACAGGTTATGAATATGCTTAGCCTTATTCCGGTACAAGCCGATTCTACGGATATCCTGCTCCAGCTCTTCAATGGGAACAGCCAAATAATCCTCGGGTGTCTTGTATTTTTGAAACAGGTCTGCCGTTACTTTATTCACCATCTGATCGGAGCATTGAGCGGACAATAACACAGCAATCGTTAATTCAAAAGCATTATCATGGTTCAGCTCACAATGGGCATCCGGAAACATTGTACCGATGGTGTCCAATATATGACGTGCGGTTGCTGCATTCACGGAATCCTACCTCCTACCAAAAAAAACGTCTTGATACGGGATAGCCCGCATCAAGACGGTCACTCTAAATAATCATCCGGAAAGAAACGAATACTATTTGTGCATGACTGCCTGCATAGGCGAGAAATACACTCCTATATTATCATTAACTGTCACAGATTGCACGTAAAAAGTGTGTAATTCCCAAGAAATTTTCATACAGTCTGATCTGTTAACGGTTCATCGGATGATCCAGGTCTACATGTCCCATTAAGGATTCCAGGGATTGACCATCTACGAGCAAATCCAGCGTTTTGACTTCCTTGAACTGGAACATCGTTTTCTTCAAAGCGTCGATAGCCAATTCCTCGCCGCCCGCACCCAGACGGGCCTCGTCCGGCAGGGAAATATCAAACGTCAAAGCTCCATTGTCCAATTTGATCTTGTGCACGGAAATTTTGTCGGACCATAATGGTATCAAAGCAGAATTCCCACTTTTTTGCAGAGCTTCAAACGTCTTTTGGAATTTTTCCAGTTCGCTTGGGTAGGTAATTTCCTTTTTCTGTTCCTTCAAGCCTGTCTCTTGTGTATCGGTGTAGTACACCGTAATCTGCTGAGATTGGCGGTCTCCTGTTTTTTCCGTATTCGTCTTGGTGCTTGCAGGCTCGGTTGACGAGGATGCAGGTGTCTGACTAGCTCCGTTATTTTCAGCAGTCTGAGTCGATGCATCAGGGGCCGTTTGTTCTGGCGTGCTATTTTGCGCCGCAGACGTTTTCGTTTCCTGAGATGGAGCCGCAGGAGCGTCTGTCTGCTTGGAAGCGCAGCCTGCACCTGCAATAGCAAACAGTGCCAGCAGACCTGCGATTACGATTTTCTTGTTCATACTATGTCCCCCTCCTTGCTTGACGTTGGCAAGTGATTTGTTGAAGATTTATTTTACACCAAGATACTCTGTGATGCCGTCTGCAATCCCTTGAGCTACCCGGTTTTGGAAATCTTCATCAAACAGTGTGGCTTCCTCTTTCGCATTACTGAGATATCCTACCTCAAGCAAAACAGCAGGCATCGTCGTTTCCCGAATGACATGGAAATTGCCATAACGAATGCCCCGGTCTGTCAAACCTGTCGCTGGAGCAAAGTACTTATGCATGACGTTGGCGAACGCTTTGCTTGCACTACGCTGGTAATACGTCTCTGTACCGTTGGAAGCCGAGCTGCCGCTGCTGTTGGCGTGAATGGACACGAATACGTTGGCATTGAGATTTTCAGCCACTTTTACGCGCTGTTTAAGCTCCAAAAACGTATCATCGCTGCGTGTCAACACAACCTCAAGTTTAGGGTTCTGCTTCAAAATACTTTCTACTTTCAGAGCCATAGCCAAGTTGAAGGTCTTTTCGTAATTTTTTCTCGAAACCCCAACGGCTCCGGAATCCTTCGCTCCATGACCGGCATCAATAACAACGACTTTTTTGCCATTGCTGTTAACTGGTGAGTTCTGTGTATCATCCGGCTGTGAGCCATCTGGTAAAGTAGAGTCAGGTGTTGTATTAACTGAATCCTTCGATGCCAGATCGACGATTACACGATTCGAGCCGTCATTGTATGCGGTGTAATTCATGGCATGCTTCAGATCAATCACAACGCGAACCGTTGAAGGTTCCTTTTGGAATAAAGCATAGCGGATACCGGATACATCCACTTCATCCTGAATATCCAGTGAACCATTCAAGTTGCTGTCCAGTTTTTGCTGATCCCCAAAGTTGTCAGCAAACGCAGTAGCCGGTAAATCCACAACCACCCGATCAGGGGTTGTCATTGTAAATGCTTTTGGCTTCACTGCACCTGTCGTTGTAATGGTTAAGCGGTTTTGACTGAAACTAATTCCCTGTACCTGCATTACACCTGAACTGGCATTATTCGTTGGTACAGTTACACTTCCAGTATCCGTGCTGCTATTCCCGGATTTAGGAGGAGTAAATTCCCCGTTTCCCGACCCGCTAATGCGGGTATATAATTTTACGGACTTGGAGCTACTGTCCCATTTTACGTCCAGTCCCATTTGCTCGCCGATAAAGCGAAGCGGTACAAGGGCATAATTGGAACGCAGCAGAGGCGAAGCATCCAGACTAATGTCGCTTCCATTGACAGTCGCCGTCTTGCTTCCGATTATCATTCGGATCGAGGTACTGTCCTTCTCAATCGTTATGGTTCGCGCCTGCTGCTTCCATGTCACGTCATAACCTAAATTTTCAGAAATTACGCGTAGCGGAACCATTGTATTTCCACTAATTACTTGTGCCTTAGCACCGCTCGGGACACTTAACTGTTGATCGTCGAGATAGATTTGTGTTCCACTCGAAGCCGCATGTCCATAACCCGGAACCGCCCACATGAAGACAAATAATAACAACAAAAAACCAAATTTCTTCATTCGTCACCCTTCCATTCATAATTTTTTTGCCACATGCTCCGGTGCGGCGACCTGATATACGCGCTTATGTAATATCAGACAACCTTTTAGACGTTATTCCACACCAAAAGTTGCGAATATATTCCATCATAACAGAAATATACGTGCCAAAGAACTAGTTTTGTCGAATTTTGACTAAAAATATAGTTCATTCGTTTTGCGGCTAAAGTCATTGATCGGATTACAAAAAAAGCTGCTTTCCCCTAAACATAGCTAGGGATGAAAAGCAGCTTTTTGGTGAGTTTTATATGATCTAATTTAAAATTCTCAAAATTATGAGTTGATAGAATCACTCGTGTCATTGCCAGTAGCAGTACCGAGATATTCCTTTAAACCGCCAACAATCCCTTCCGCAATCCTTTCCTGTGTTTCTTCTGAGAACATGGCCGCTTCATCAGACAGATTACTAAGGTAGCCGCATTCCAGCAGCACGGCTGGCATTTGGGCTTTTCTTGTCACGATATGCTTCGCCACCTTAATCCCGTTATCCTTAAATCCGGTAGCTGCTACAAGATGCTTATGCATCGTTGTTGCCAGTCCCAGACTTTCCTGACGTGCATAGTAGGTTTCAGAACCGTTGGCTTTTCCTTTATTGGAGGCTAGCATACTGTTTCCATGGATCGAAACAAACACGCTTGCCTGCTGTTCGTTTGCAAGCTGGGGGCGTTCATCCAGCGTAGGATACGTATCTCCATCGCGGGTCATGACTACCTGAATGTCAGGATCGTTTTGCAAAAGCTGCTTGACCTTTAACCCTACAGCCAGTGCAAACTCCTTTTCGTGTCTTCCAGTGATACTGCCTGCTCCAGGGTCCTTGCCACCATGCCCTGGATCAATGACGACAATTTTCCGTCCGCCGCTATTGGTTGGTGTCACAGCCTGATCAACATTGCGTTCACGCAACTGAAGTGTGATTTCACCTGTGCTGTTAGTTGAAAGCTCGTAATCACGTACCTGGTTTAAAGCAATTACAATACGGACGCCGCCCTTTTGTCCATCGGCGGGGGCAAACCTGACTTCCTGCACATCCCCGCTGTCAATATTCGTCAGCACTCGTAATCCATCGCTACGAACCGGAAACTGCTGAGAAAGCTCCGACGTCAGCGCCGCTTCTGCCAGATCTACAACAATGCGGTCAGGTCCCGTCATCTTGGTCACTTTGGGCGTTACATCTCTGTTCAATGAAATCTGTAATGCTTCATCTTGAAAGGTAATGTTTTGCACCAGTAGCGTATTTGCTTTTAGCTGTTCTGTATCCTGCTGCTTGGATGATGCGAGTACATCCTGTGTAAGCTTGTCTGATCCAGTGAGATTGGTAATTGTCGTCGTTGACGTAGACGATTTTGGTGTGCTTGTGTTTTTCACCTGCGTTGGTGACGATTTTTGGGATTGAGGCTGTTTTTCTGTCTGCTGGGCTGTCACTTTCTGACTGAGATTTACGGATTTATTTTTATTATTCCAATCCACCTTCAGCCCCATTTGCTCCCCGACAAAACGCAGTGGAACCATGGTGGAGTTACCACGCAGCACAGGAGGTGCATCCAAATTAACCATCTTTCCATTTACGTCAGCCGACGTACGGCCCACATACATGGACATATCTGTGCTGTTTTTTTGGATTGAGATTTTATAGGCTTGCGGCTCCCATTTAAATTGGTATCCAAGCTGTTCACCAACGACTCG
This sequence comes from Paenibacillus maysiensis, assembly GCF_000520815.1. GTDB lineage: Bacteria > Bacillota > Bacilli > Paenibacillales > Paenibacillaceae > Paenibacillus > Paenibacillus maysiensis. The sequence goes on from NZ_ASRY01000130.1 coordinate 7,316, forward strand.
CAGCGGAACCATCACTTTTCCATTGACCATTTCAGGCTTGGCATCTGCGGGCGCCTCTATCCTTTTTCCATCTAAAAACAAATCTGCTCCAGCCGCATTCACATGAGAGGCGGACGGCCACGCTCCAATTAGAATAGCCACCAGTATCAACCAACCATATTTCTTCATCCTCATTCCCCTAACTTAGATATGTATTTTTTGTGCTACTGCATAGCCATAGTCCTTCAACCATTTTACATTTACCATACCATGCTGAGTCGAACCGTCAACCCCTTATTTACCAATTTATCTTATGACATGAAAAAAGCCCGCAGGCAAAAGAGTTGCCAATACGGGCTTTCTGTCCAACAAGCCAGTTCATTTTAATGCTACAAACTCATACAGAGCTGGAATTATGCGCCTTGCTTCGCAGCACGCTTCTGTTCATAAGCCAGAATTTCTGACTCATGCTGGAGCGTCAGGCCAATGTCATCCAGACCTTGCAGCAAAAATTGACGGCGATGCTCATCCAGATCAAAATCAATATGCAGACCATAATCGTCGGTAACTGTTTTTGCGTCCAGGTCTACGTTCAATTGGTAGTTATCATTCTTTGCCGTGCGCTGGAACAGATCCTCTACCTGCTCCTCAGACAGCTTGATCGGCAAAATGCCATTTTTAAAACAGTTATTATAGAAGATATCCGCATAAGACGGTGCGATTACGCAACGGAATCCATAATCCATGATCGCCCACGGCGCATGCTCACGTGAGGAGCCACAGCCAAAGTTGGCACGGGAGATCAGAACAGATGCCCCTGCATAGCGAGGCTTGTTCGGTTCAAATTCAGGATTTATATTTCCCGCTTCATCAAAGCGCCACTCGTAAAACAGAAACTGTCCAAACCCTGTGCGCTCAATTCGTTTCAAAAACTGCTTGGGGATAATAGCATCTGTATCTACGTTCACCCGATCCACAGGTGCTACAATCCCTTTTAAAGTTGTGAATGCTTCCATTGTAAATTCCTCCTCCGTATCCTATTGGACTACTGCTTCCTGCTTGAACTTCCAGTCACGTACATCGACAAAATGTCCATGAATCGCCGCAGCGGCCGCCATTGCCGGAGATACGAGGTGAGTCCGTCCTCCACGCCCCTGACGTCCTTCAAAGTTACGGTTGGAGGTCGACGCACAGCGCTGTCCCGGTTGAAGCACGTCCGGATTCATCGCAAGACACATGCTGCATCCCGCTTCACGCCACTCAAAGCCTGCTTCCTTGAAAATGATGTCCAGTCCTTCTTGCTCGGCCTGAATTTTCACACGTCCTGAGCCGGGTACGACGATTGCCGTTACTTTGTCAGATACCTGGTAGCCCTTGGCTACCTCGGCCGCAGCGCGCAAATCTTCAATCCGCCCGTTGGTACACGAGCCAATAAATACATAATCAATAGCAATATCCGTGATCGGTGTGCCTGGCTTCAAATCCATATATTCAAGCGCTTTTTCAGCAGCTTTACGTTCATTCTCTGTTGGCAATTCTGCCGGAATCGGTACAGTAGCGGAAATATTTGTACCCATGCCCGGGCTTGTACCCCAGGTTACTTGCGGAATAAGAGAATCTACATCAAACTCCAGCACAACGTCAAACTCAGCGCCTTCATCTGTTACAAGCTCTTTCCACTCGGCAACCGCCTGCTCAAAAGCAGGTCCTTGCGCTACATGTTCACGTCCACGCAAGTAGTTGAAGGTTGTTTCGTCCGGTGCAATCATACCGGCTCTGGCTCCGCCTTCAATAGACATGTTGCACACGGTCATGCGCTCTTCCATGCTCAATTCGCGGATGGATTCCCCTGTATACTCAATAACATAACCGGTAGCGAAATCCGTGCCGTATTTAGCGATGACACCCAAAATCATATCCTTTGCTGTCACACCCGGCTTGCGGCGGCCCACAAAGCGAACTTCCATTGTTTTTGCTTTTGCTTGCTGGAGACATTGCGTTGCCATGACGTGCTCTACTTCGCTGGTTCCGATACCAAAAGCGAGCGCTCCGAACGCGCCATGAGTGGAGGTGTGGCTGTCACCACAAACAATGGTTTTACCCGGATGAGTCAGACCAAGCTCCGGCCCCATAACGTGAACGACACCTTGATCAATCGTATCCAGATCATACAGTGTGACACCGAAATCACGGCAATTTTGAGTCAACGTATCAATCTGCTGCTTGGAAATCGGGTCCGTAATATTGTAACGATCTTTCGTTGGCACGTTATGATCCATTGTCGCAAACGTAAGCTCTGGACGACGCACCTTGCGTCCGCTCAGACGAAGCCCCTCAAACGCCTGTGGCGAGGTTACCTCATGTACCAAGTGAAGGTCAATGTACAAAATACTCGGCTTTCCCTCTTCCTGATAGATGACATGGTTATCCCAAATTTTCTCGAACATGGTCTTTTTGCTCATCATAATTCACCCCTGTGTTTTTCGAACCTAGTGTAGAGAAGGCTGTACGGCTTTCTCTTGGATGTCAACAATATACCACGGGATGTCTGATTGGTCTAAGATATGATATCTATAGAAGTGATAGTCTTGGCCTATAAGGCTGGCTAAGGCAATATGGGCTAAGCGTTGGTATATATGGGTTTACTTTTTGCAATGACAATAGACCTGTCTCGTGTCAGCAGACTAAGCCTGACATCAATATATCGGTCTGTATACCCTGTCTGTGTCTGTATCAATCACGAAATCAACCTCTGTGCCATCTTTAAAACGTAATCGCTCAAAATTATGAAGTCGACAAAATTTATCAGGTAAATCTTTAATATCAAGAGTCAGCATTTTGGCTTGTATATACTTTTGATATAGTTCTTCATACTCAACTAAACCGCATGTTAACTTAAGCCTTTGTGAACAAGTTAAAGCTTCCTGGCTACCACATTTGCTTATGATAAACTCTATTTTTCCATTAATTTATTGAATATCTCTCTATCTTCGGAAGTAAAGTCGGAAATCCGTTTCTTTTGCTCGTACGTGTTGGTACTTGAATCCAATTTAATGAAGCTTTTTTCACCAACCACATATACGATATTTTTTTTTATCTTATATGACACAATATTATCAACAGTATTTTCCGTTGGATCAGCAAGATGATTATAAAGTATTAAAGGGTCGTCCGGCCCCCCTCTAAAAATTTGAAAAGTCCCGTCACCAAAATATTCTACGGTATCTTTGCCTGATGGGTATTTATATATCGTATTATCCCCAGAATTCAACAGTAAAATTAGAGTAGTAGTTGTAACTAGTATAGCAATCAAGATAAAGATATATCTACGCTTCATCTGCAATTCACACCTCACTTCCAAGCTTTTCTTGTATCAGTTACTGTTACATGAGACGTATACTCATTTAGTGTTCCCCATGATTCCATTAAATTTGTTAGGTTTGCTTTGCAGCGAACAAGTTAAAGCTCCCTGGCAACCACATTTGCTTATCATAACCACTATTTTTCCGTTAATTTATTAAATATCTCTCTATCTTTGGAAGTAAAGTCGGAAATCCGTTTCTTTTGCTCGTATGTGTTGGTACCTGAATCCAATTTAATGAAGCTATTTTCACCAACCACATATACAATATTTTTTTCTATTTTATAAGACAGAACGTTATCAATCACTGAATTCGGAGCTTCAATTTGATGAGTGTATAGTATTGGAGGCTCACCCGATCCTCCTCCCCTGTAAATCTGAAAAGTCCCGTCGCCAAAAAACTCTAACGTATCTTTGCCATAAGGGTACTTGCGTATCGTATCGTCTCCAGAATTCGCTAGGAAAATTAAAGTTGTAGTTAAAACTAGTAGAGAGATTAAGATAAAGATGTATCTACGCTTCATCTGCAACTCACACCTCACTTCCAAGCTTTTCTTGTATCAGTTACTGTAACATAAGATGTATACTCATTGAGCGTTCCCCATGATTCCATTAAATTTGTTAGATTGGCCGCAGCCCAACCGAGTTTATTGTCCCCAGTAAACATTTGTTTAAAATTATACTCGAAATTATATATATCATAATATATTGTAGTAATTTTCCATTGCCCGTTTACATATGTTCCATCTATTTTGTACTTCATTTTGTGAAAAGCGTTATACAAATCTCTGTCACTTTCAATTGCAATAGACCCATCACTTGAAAAACTTTTAACTTTTTTGTCGTTAGCTTTTTGTACTGCTTTATCAATTACATACATATTATGTTCTTTAGATTTTTTAATTTGCTGCGCCTCATACGACCACTCGTTAAAGTGTAAATGTCCTGGTTTGTAATCAAGTGAATGTTGAAGTAAATTGGCTGTGATGTCCCCGTACTTCTTTCGAGCTATAGGAACAGCTACTAATGTAAATGCTTTACGATCAGGATAATGTATTACAGTATCTGTCGAATCTTTTACCTTCTCTACGCCTCGCACCCAAGTCTTTTCTAGTTCTACCATAGGATTTTCAAACGGAAAAGTATTATTTCCTGCATACACTAACATATTCTTACTATATGCGCCTTCCAGTACTTTTTGCGAGACATCAGACTGATCCTTTTCTCTTGTTTCCTTAGGTTCTAACTGAGGACTGTATTGAATTTTTCCCAATTGATCTTCTTTTTGTTTTAAAACAAGTTCAAACTCAAGTATCTCTTTGCTGGTATCAATCTGTTCTTGATACTTATCTACATAAGCGTGTGTAAACGTAATTTCTCGGATCGCGTTTTCATTTCTCACGAATTGGATGTTACATTTTCGATAGTAGTCCTCACTATCAGGTTTATATTCTGTGTTTGCCCATGTGTACAGCATGTTGGAATTATCCGCATTGTCTATAATTGAAGGAAGCGAATGAAGCGGAATTTTGCTTCGAATATGTAGCGAATGAGCCAAGTTTGGAGACTTAGCTGAAAGGTTTATGGAACTATTATTCTTAATAAGTAAAGCCAGTGATCTCACCTTTTACAAACTCGATTGGCTCACCACCGGATTTACGTTCTATTCTTAATGAAATGCTCATTGAAGTAATCTCCTCTGTTAATTTAATCTAGCTCTATAGGAAAAATTTATGAAAAAACCAATTTCCAAATATTAATATATACGAAAAATATTAAATAGTAAACATATTTTCAACTTGATAAAGGACGTAAGAAAGCTCCGGTTACCTGGGGACCTTTTATGTACTTGCAGATATAATATCCTCCAGCTTAATCCAGCTATAATCATCTTCGCCGCGAGACAGCTTCACTTCGCGTCTAGCAGTTATATAGAAAGACAAGAGAGGAGCGACCGAATGCCCCTCTTCTCTTGCGGTAATTAAAGAATACCCACTTTTTTAGCCGCCTCAGTACTGTTTCGTGCAAACGTGGCAGGGTCCCCTACTTTTTCCCAGTGAATATATTTGAAGCACACATTCTGGAATAACCAGTGGTTGTGAATAGCAGTAACAATGATCCCATGTTTGCGGAGCTGCGATACAAAAGGATTAATCTCACGCTCCAGGATTACTGTTTCTCCCAAATTTAAAGTTCTCCCTTTGCTGTCTTTGGATTCAAAAGAAAGCAAGAATGGTATGGTCAAAGGTGATTTACTTCGGCGTCCCAAAATTCTTAAATTGAGGTTATTCCGCAGACGCTGCACCACACATACCCCATTCACCACCATACCAGTGCCTCCGACGATTTTGGCCAAACGGTCACATAAACTTTTCTTGATCATTTTCATAATCATCCCCTTTCCTCTCCCATAATATGTCCGCAGAGGAGCTTTGAAAGGGCGAATGCCATATGAAATTAAAAAATTCAGAATAAGTGATAGTCTTATCCTATAAGCACGCTTGGAATGTTATGAGGAGGGGGTGAGGTTGATAACGATGTCTCATCTTTGGCATCCGCCTGCTTCAGACTGAATTATTGCAGCGTATCGGTAGAGAGTGATAAAAAAAGGACAAGCTTTAACAGCTCATCCTTTTGGATTCATTTTATTTGTTTTTAGCGTAAAGCCGATTATAAGTAACCCGCGTATCAGGTATTCATAAAACAACTCGTCATTTCGTTCTCCTTCGATAGATTGCTGAACAAGTTGAGTCACCATGTCCATGTTACCGTTACTATACTTCGTTTCTCTTAATAACATAAAGTTTGGATCATACAATTGGATGAATTTTTCAAATGGATTGCTGCCGGTATCCTTCCTCATCTCCAGTATTTCCACCGTACCTATGGGCGTGAGGGATTCTACCGTTTACCGTTGTATACCCTTCAAAATGGTGGTAATGCCCACCACCTGCCAATTGAATTGCTGGTCCTGTTGTCCCTCTAATGATGTGCTTATGCTGCTCGTTAAATGATGTTTCTGCATAATAATGATGAACATGCGGAACACCACTTGGAGCCGGCTCTGTTACTCCAGCGTAATGGTGGTAGTGCCCAACATCAAATGAAGTATTCCCTTTAAAAGGATGTACGTGAACATTAACTGGTCTTCCGTCCCACGAAGTAATGAAAAGCTTATGCGAATGGTTGGAGTTGGAATCACCGGAATGTACAACAAAACCTGTTATTGGTATTTCCATCAGTAGCCACCTCTCTTTATCAACTGCTACATGCTATGAAAGAGGCAGTGTAGATGTTCAATTTTTCTCGTACGAAAACACCAACAAAAAATCAGTGCATGATTTCTTTCTCATTAACAGTGAGGTTCCACTAAATTCCCAGCACACCTACCTCCAATCTAAACTATGTAAAATTCTGGCTCAGTGTAATGAATTTCACATCTTTCCGGGTCAACCTGTTTTACCATAGAAGGGTGATACGCCGTGCTAGGCAGACCATCTTGGGCGGGACGGGTGCGTTTCTGCTGCAAATCAGCTACACAGGCTGTCTGGCATGTGCGGCAAGCACGCTTTTATTTTGATTCGAAGCGGAGTTGTCCAGATGTTGAATACCGAATGGGAATACCGTGAGCGCATCAGAAAGCTGGCCGTCTGTATTGTCAAGCATTACCGGGGAAAAGGACCGGACAACGTCAAGGTCTCACTGGAGTCGCCGCTCCGGATTACGGTAGAAATTCGAGGCACCTTGTCCAACCTGTCTGAAATTCTCGTTCATGAAGGGGCCGAGGACAAGGTCAGGGAATATTGGAGCGTTCTTCGTCCTTATCTGGAAAAGGAGTATATGAGCGAAGCGGAAAAAACACTCGGCAGTCCCTTCACTTACACCTGGGAGGTCTGCCCCTCCGTCCATGGAGACGGACATATTATCATTACTCTTGAACTACAACACATACACCGGTTGGATTAGCGGGAAGGAGCTTGTCTCCTCGCTCGCGGATAAGCCAGTACAGAATGCAGCGTAAAGCGGCATTTTTGTATTGGCTTTTTTTATGTTATGAGTTTCATCTATTTCATATAAAAAGAGGTGCTGCACACATGGCAGACAAGGTATTAACCGTATGTCCCTACTGTGGAAGCGGTTGTCAGCTTCATTTGCTGGTGGACGAGGGGCAGGTAATTGGCTCAGAGCCGGCTGGTGGTCGTACAAACGAAGGAACACTGTGTCTGAAAGGACACTATGGATGGGATTTTCTGAATGACCCGCAAATTCTGACTGCACGCTTGCGTAAGCCCCTGATTCGCAAAAATGGAGTCATGGAGGAAGTGGAGTGGGAGGAAGCCATTCAATATACTGCCGAACGGCTGTCAGCAATTAAGGAAAAATACGGACCTGACTCCATTATGGGAACGGGCTCTGCACGCGGTCCGGGAAACGAAGCGAATTATGTCATGCAAAAGTTCATGCGGGCGGTCATTGGCACGAACAATATTGACCATTGCGCTCGTGTATGCCATGGCCCTTCTGTGGCTGGTTTGACATACTCACTCGGGGATGGGGCCATGTCGAACTCTATTCCTGAAATTGAACATTCGGATCTCCTTTTCGTGTTTGGATATAATGCACCCGAAACACATCCGATCGTCGCAAGACGCATTGTAGCTGCTAAGCAAAGAGGTGCCAAAATTATTGTATGCGACCCGCGCATGACTGAAACTGGACGCATTTCAGATATGTGGCTACCTCTAAAAGGCGGTTCGAACATGGCTTTGGTGAATGCTTTTGGTCATGTGCTTGTGCATGAAGGACTGTACGACAAACGATATGTGGAAGCAAACACAGAAGGCTTTGCCGAATACGTAGAAAGCATTAAAAAATATACGCCCGAATATGCAGAAGGCATTACGGGGGTCAAGGCGGCTGACATTCGAGCAGCTATAAGGGAATATGCAAAGGCCCCTACCGCTACAATTCTGTATGGAATGGGTGTATGTCAATTTTCACAGGCCGTTGACGTGGTAAAGGGACTCGCTTCTCTTGCACTGTTGACCGGAAATCTGGGCAAGCCGAATGTGGGGATTGGACCTGTGCGGGGGCAAAACAATGTTCAGGGCTCCTGCGACATGGGCGCATTGCCGAATGTATATCCTGGTTATCAGGATGTAACGGATAGCGCGGTTCGCAAAAAGTTTGAAAAAGCATGGGGTGTCGAGCTGCCGCGTAAAAAAGGATATCCCCTTACAGAGGTGCCACACCTCATCCTGAAGGAGAACAAACTGAAAGCTTATTATATTTTCGGCGAGGACCCTGTACAAAGTGATCCGAATGCCGCCGAGTTACGTGAAGCGCTAGACCAATTGGAATTTGTCGTGGTGCAGGATATTTTCATGAATAAAACGGCGCTGCATGCCGATGTCATCCTCCCTTCTACCTCCTGGGGCGAGCATGATGGTGTGTATTCCTCGGCTGACCGCGGCTTTCAGCGCATTCGCAAAGCGGTCGAGCCGCAAGGTGACGTAAAGCCGGACTGGGCCATTATTAGCGAGGTTGCTACCGCAATGGGCTACCCTATGTCCTATGCAAACACAGAGGAAATTTGGGATGAAATGCGAAGCCTCTGCCCGTTATTCGCCGGTGCAAGCTACCAAAAAATGGAGGAACAAGGCGGCGTACAGTGGCCCTGCCCTACAGAGGATCACCCAGGTACACCGTATTTGTACAAAGGGAATCAATTTTCTACACCTAGTGGCAAAGGTCGATTATTCGCCTGCGAATGGCGTCCACCGCAAGAACAGCCGGATGAGAAATTCCCGCTTGTCTTATCTACGGTTCGTGAGGTAGGCCATTACTCCGTGCGTACCATGACTGGCAATTGCCGTGCGCTACGCCAATTGTCTGATGAGCCTGGCTTTATTCAGATTAGCCCGGAAGACGGAGCAGATCTGAACATTCTGGATGGCGAAATTGTCGCTATATCCTCCCGGCGGGGACGCATTATGGCACGGGCACAAATCAGTGACCGTGTGCTACAAGGTGCGACCTACATGACCTATCACTGGTGGGTTGGAGCATGTAACGAGCTGACCGCCGATTTTCTTGATCCGGTGTCCAAAACACCGGAATTAAAATACTGCGCCATCCGGCTGGAACGGATCGTCGACCAAGCGCAGGCCGAACGTGATGTACATGAATCGTACCAACGGATTCGTAAACAGATGAACGTCCAGGAAGCCGTTTTAGCTGATAAGGTGACGAGATGAGCGGCACGCGGAACATACTGCACAGTTCGGCAAATACCCGGTCAGCTTTGACGAGTAGAATGGGAGCAGCCAGTAGAACAAACGCTGGCGCTTCTTCCTTTGTGGTCGCAGATGCCGGACACTGCATCGGCTGCAAAG
>NZ_ASRY01000131.1 GCF_000520815.1 Paenibacillus maysiensis
ATGACCGTGGAGCCGGAGGAGAAGGAGCACCTCTGGAAGGTGTTCGGGATGCAGCCGCTGGAAACGCCGCAGGGCTTGGTCCTGCTCCGGGAAGCGCTGCATCTGGCAAGTCAGGAAGGTTTCGCTCACATCGTAGGGATCGAAGGTGACCAGATGAAAATCAACCAGCACTTTGGCATCCGCAAGAAGGCGGAGACTGTGCGAGAACTGGATGTGCCGACGATGATCCGTCGGGATCTCTACAGCATCCTCGCACAAGCGCTGCACCTGGCTCCGGCGGAGATCGGTGCCAGCCAGCCGCTGCAGCAGCTCGGGGGGGCGGCGC
>NZ_ASRY01000132.1 GCF_000520815.1 Paenibacillus maysiensis
ACGAGGCTTTCTCGGACATCATCGGCAATGACATTCAGCGTAAAAACTGGCTTGTAGGCGATGATATTTATACGCCAAGCATTGCGGGTGATGCTCTGCGCTCTATGTCCAATCCTACCCTGTACGATCAACCAGATCACTATTCCGACTTGTATAAAGGCAGCTCCGATAACGGTGGCGTTCATACAAACAGTGGTATTATCAATAAAGCCTACTATCTGTTGGCACAAGGTGGCACTTTCCATGGCGTAACTGTAAGTGGAATTGGTCGCGACGCAGCTGTCCAAATTTACTATAGTGCTTTTACGAACTACCTGACTTCTTCTTCCGACTTCTCCAACGCACGCGCCGCTGTGGTGCAAGCAGCAAAAGACCTTTACGGTGCGAATTCAGCGCAAGCAACCGCAGCCGCCAAATCCTTTGACGCTGTAGGAGTTAACTAAATCATAATTGCAATCCCTCTTATTCATCCTCGTCCATAGACCATTGTCGTTGTGCAGCTGTCATCCAACCCAGCTCATAAAATGGACGAAAAAAATAGGGGTGCAGTGTACAAGTCTGCGCCCCTTCCCCCATATGTATATGGCGTCCCCCAGCGGGACGCCTTTTTCTTGTTTTAAGCAAATTTGCAATCCTGTACAGGCGTCTGTTAATCGTGTCCGATTGCAATCCACAGAATCAAACCTTCACAAACCGAGCCTGCGTGTCCGCGTTCCACCGTGAACACCGCCGAATCTCTCTGACATTTCGTGACAGATACCGTTACCCCCGGTATGCTCGCATTACCAGTGATTGCATAACGAGTGTTCTTGAATGGCTGCTCAAACACAATGCTCACTTCATCCCTGGCAGCTTCTGCGGGAATGTGAAAAGGAATGCTGCCAAACCGTGTTGAAGCTGCTCTTGAATTAAATGTGTGCTCACGGAGAAGCCCGTCATCATAAGTCACGTTAAGTGGAGATTCGTCATCATCCGTAAGAGCAGCAGCGGGCTTGTCAGCGGACAACGCTACCCGCTGCTGCTTGGGGCGATGTCTGCCTTCAGCAATGTGGATACTGGTAATGGAGCAATCCAGCAACGATTCCTGCTTCGTCTGACCTCTGGACGTTACAGACGTTAGGCCGTCTTCCATCTCAAGCTCCATATCCGCCTCTGGCACAGACAGCAGCAGTACAGACCCCCGGTTCATCAGCATGGCTTCCTCCAACGTCTTGGGAAGCTTGTGCTTCCTCCATGCTGCTTCATCCACAGCAATAAGGTCATGGGCTTGAGCTTGAGTTTCCACGATAGACTTTACACTCACCGTCTCCCGCTGGATCGGTTTACTGTTGCCGGATGGGGAAGCCGTTTTATTTTTGTCTATACGAGGGGAAGGAACTGCGTTGGAAAGGTTACGCCGCACTGTTCTTTTATCCTTACTATTATAGTTCATACGATGGTTCATAATGACCACTCCTTTAGCAGAAGTGAACCAGCGGTCGCTCCGCTTCATTCACCCGGCTGGGAATCATGGCTAATGCCTATAGGATAGCCTATGCTCATAGCTGGGCTCACGTCACTACGTTACGCAATCCAGCATAATTTGCGCCCAGCGCTGTGCTGAATGCTGCCATAAAAATCGTCTTCGTACCTCGGCAAGCCCGGCCTCCCCCATTCGCCGCTGCAAGTCAGGCTGCTGTAGCAGTCCGATGACGGCAGCGGCCATTTCCTGCTCCCCCGGAGATGGCGA
>NZ_ASRY01000133.1 GCF_000520815.1 Paenibacillus maysiensis
CGCCCAGCCACGGCAGTAGCCCGTATACTTCATCCCAGCCTTTACCCCACAGACTTCCAGCCAGCCAAGTCAGCGTATCGCTGGCTTCGAGCGGATATTTGACGAGAATATAATCGGTCGCAGCCTGAAAAATAGCGCCCACCGCCAGCCCGGTCAAGGCCAGCATATTGGGGCGCATGCCGCCTTTCATCGAGAGCTGCACGAGCAGCAACGCGGCAAGCCCGGCCCCGGCAAGGGCCGCCACAGGGAGCAGTGCCACCGGGGAAGAGGGCAGCAGCACGATGACGAGAACCGCCGCGAAGCCGGCTCCCTTCGATACGCCCACCACGTCTGGCGAAGCGAGCGGGTTGCGGATCATGCCTTGCAGCAGCACCCCGGCAACTGCCAGTCCTGCTCCGGCCA
>NZ_ASRY01000134.1 GCF_000520815.1 Paenibacillus maysiensis
CTTTACTTTTTCGGCTTGATCGGTAAGGGTTCTCAGTCCGTAGGCAATGTCATTGGTTACAAATTCTCCACCGATGGGAAGTGTAGATGTAGCAACAATCGTTCCTTCCTGGAAAATAGCAACATTTGTAGAGCCTGCACCAATATCCACCAGCACCGAGCCCATCACCTTCTCATCCTTCGAAAGTGACAATTGTCCGGCACCCAGAGGCAGCAGCACCAAATCTTTGATCCTCAAGCCGCCTTTCTCAACACAGCGCAACAGATTATGTATCGGCGTCTTGCCTCCCGTAACAATCGTAGCTTCTACTTCCAGACGAACTCCAATCATACCGCGAGGGTCTTGAATACCTTCAAGGCCATCCACGACATACTGCTTGGCTACCACGTCTATAATTTCTCTCTCTGGTGGTACTGCAATAACTTCAGCTGCCTTGAGCACACGCTCAATGTCCTCCTCACCGATTTCACGGTCCTCGTTGGACACGGCTACAACGCCATGACTATTTTGCAGGCCAATATGGTTACCTGAAATCCCCACATACACTTCTGTTATTTGAATACCAACCATGCGCTCTGCGTGATCCACGGCGTTACGGATTGATTGCACGGTTTGATCGATGTCTACAATTGCACCTTTGCGAATCCCTTCCGAGTCGGCAGATCCAACTCCAATAATATTAAAGGTTCCATTGTTCATTTCCCCAATAATAGCCCGAACTTTGGATGTACCGATGTCCAAACTAACAATGATGTCATTGTTGCTCAAGTCTGTGGCACCTCCTGACTCCAAAATGAATTTCGTTCTTTGAACACACTCTGTACATATTCAACATACTCCATGCTTTCCCTCTTTTTTCTACAAACTTTTTAGAAGCCAATTTATGGTTGCAGTCACATAAAAATTTGAAGAAAAAAGAAGGAGGCAAGTCTATTACCCATAAAATCAATTCTAGCATTTTTTCACATCACTGAGTAGTATCTTTTTCTTGGCCCTCTTCGCTCGTGTCCTGTTTGAACGGAACGTAGGAATCTGCCTCCAGCATGGTGATCAAACCGGGCTCTTCTGTTTCCAGCACCTGATTCAAATAGCTGATTTTAGAGCTCAACAGAGAAACCGTCGTAATGACCTCAAATTGAGAGCGTGTATACATTTTTATGCGGTCCGGAAAAGAAGGGATCGGCGCGGGAATGATTTCCGAAATGTCGGCTGTCCATTCCCCCGGAATCCGAGATAACGCATCACACAGCTTTGCTTTGTAGGGATCATCCGATTTCCATTTGGTCAAAATGGGCTTCTCAACCGCAATTCCGCTGCTGCCCACGCCTACGCTTGTCCCATTCGCAAGAATGGCCCGCAGGCTCCCATCACTCTGCAACTCGTAAGCAACCGTAGCATACTCTTTAATATGAACAGCAATAACTCCTGGAAACTGCTTGTCCACTGTTACTTGTTGAATCGACTGAATCTCTCGCAGCTTATTGGAAATACCCGAAGAACTGACTCCGAAATACTGATCGCCGATAGCCAGACCACTTCGATTTAGCAACTGTTCCCGAGTCGAAAATACATTACCGTCAAAACGGATTTCAGAAACCCGGCTTAACGAGGAACGGAAAAAGAGAACAGCAAGCAGTACGATAAACAACAAAATGAGCAGGGTGGCAATCTTCCGACTTGTTCTTTTCTTCATTCTCTTCTGTTTAAGAACAGGTATTTGAGCGTTTGGCATAGCTTCTCTCCACAAAAGCCTTTGGTCCCTCCGCTAACGGAGGGACATTACAGGCATTAATTTACGAAATCCAGTTGCTCCGGCACCGGAGACTGACGGCTCATTCGGGCACCCAGTCCTTGGAAAAGACGATCGATCCGGTCATACCCTCTGTCAATATGGTGTACCTGCTCGACAATGGTAAGTCCTTGAGCTGCCAGACCCGCTATAACCAGCGCAGCCCCTGCGCGTAGATCGGTAGCCTCTACCGTGGCCCCGTACAGACGGGGAACTCCCCGAATAAAGGCGGCATTCGCATCAACCGTAATATCGGCACCCATCACATTCAATTCATCTACATGTTTGAATCGGCTTTCGAAGACCGTCTCTTTCATCACACTGAAGCCATCTGCCAGAGAAAGCAGAACCATGACTTGAGACTGCAAGTCCGTCGGAAAAGACGGGTAAGGGGCGGTAACAATCCTCTCCACCGCTTTGGGGCGGCTCATGCAGCTTACGGTCATTATATCATTCAAGATGCCGATTTGAACACCAGCCCGCCTGAGGACGTGAATCAAAGCGGACAAATGTGAGGGATTACAGTGCGTCAACGACACACTTCCACGCGTGGCCGCAGCCGCAATCATAACGGTCCCAGCTACGATGCGGTCGGGAATAACCTCATACGTACAAGGATTCAAGGAGTTGACTCCTGTAATCGTAATCGTATCCGTCCCCGCTCCGATAACATGAGCCCCCATCGCATTCAGGAAGTTTTGAAGATCCTGAATTTCAGGTTCCCTCGCTGCATTGGTAATCGTCGTTCGTCCTTCGGCCAACGCAGCGGCCATCATAATATTTTCGGTGGCTCCCACGCTCGGGAAATCCAGATGGATATCCGTTCCAGTCAGCTTGCGGGCCCGAAACGTAATTTGTTCTTCTTTTTCCTCGATCTCCGCTCCAAGAGCCTTCAGGCCCTCCAGGTGAAGATCAATTTTGCGCTCGCCTATGGCACAGCCTCCCGGCTGGTAAATGGAAACTTCTCCATATCTGGCGAGCAGCGGTCCCATCAGAAAGATAGACGAGCGCATCTGCTTCATCAAATCTTCCGGAATCTGGAACGTTCGGACGGACGATGTATCCACGTGTACCGTTTCCTCTTCATGTCGGCATGTACAGCCAAGTCTCTCAAGGATGTGCAGCATGACCTTAATGTCTAATAGATGAGGCACATTCCGAATTTCTACCTTACCTTGTGCAAGCAAGCTTGCCGCAAGAATAGGCAGTGCCGCGTTTTTTGCCCCATGGATACGTATGGTGCCTGACAAGGGACGGCCTCCCTCAATCACCAATTTGTTCAATGTATCACCTCCGAGTTTACCGCTCACCCACTACGAAAACCTCCGGAACTAGCTTGATGCCGGTTTGAGATGATATTGTACTTTGAATATGCTTCATTAGGGTAAGCACGTCCTCTGCTGTCGCTTGACCGGTATTTACAATGAAATTGGCATGCTGTACGGAAACTTCAGCGCCTCCCGCCTTTAAGCCCTTGAGGCCTGCGTCCTCAATAAGTCGGGCCGCATAGTCTCCTGGCGGATTGCGAAACACGCTTCCCGCACAAGCCAGCTGTAACGGCTGAGTCAGCC